>PFJA01000260.1 GCA_002782905.1 Lysobacterales bacterium CG_4_10_14_3_um_filter_64_11 | reverse complement strand
CCTGTGGATAACCGCGCCGGCGCTGCGCGCGGCGATCGCCGGTGGCCACCTGCTGCCGCCTCCACGGGCTTCGATCTCGCGGCTGTTGCTTGATGATTGGCTCGCGCAGTGGCCGGATTGACCAGTGTATAGCGTATTTCCCAGTGCCATCGATCGATGTGTTTGCCCTGGGGAAAATACGGAATCGAGACGGCAGCAGACATGACATCACTTGTGTCGTGATTCATGGCGCAGGCCGCAACTCCCTATCCGGGCTATCATTCAGCCAGACACGACCACACGAAAACCATGTCCGCCACCCTCATCGCCGTAGTGATTGCCCTGGTGCTAGGCCATATGGTCCAGCCGCTTGCTGCCGTGCGCCAATTTCAGTGGTTCGAGCACTGGCTGCACTGGCTGCGCCGGAAGGATCGCTTGCGCGACGCGTGGCAAGGGCCGTGGGGCGCTGCGCTCAGTATTGGCGTGCCGGTCGGGCTGTTGGGTGTGCTGTCCGCACTGCTTGCTGACCGGTTTTACGGTCTGCCACTGTTCGTGTTTTCGCTGGCGAGCCTGTTCTATGCCTGGGGCCCGCGCGACCTCGATCAGGATGTCGATCAGGTGCTGCACACCGACGACCTGGACGCGGCAACTACCCTGGTGGCGCAGCTCAATCCCGACGCGCAGGTGGTTGTCGAACCGGCCAGCCTGGTCAGTGCGGTATTCGCCGGCGCATTGCAGCGCTGGTTTGGCGTGCTGCTGTGGTTCCTGCTGCTCGGCCCGATGGGCGCCATCGGTTATCGTCTGACCACGCTTGCCAGCCGCAATGCGCAACTGCCCGAGCGCCATCGCGAAGTGGTGCAGCGCACACGGATGATTCTTGAATGGCCGGCGGCGCAGCTGATGACCCTGGCGCTGGCACTGGTGGCCAACTTCGACAACGTGCTCGCCGCCTGGCGCGATTGGCAACGCGATGGCTGGCGCCTGAACATCGATTTTCTGTATGCCGCAGCGCGCGCCAGCGTCAATTGTGAGCTTGCCAGCGAAGCCGCCGACGGCGTTGAGGCGATCGGCGAGTCACCGGCACTGGTCGCGCTGCGCGACGCGATGAGCCTGGTCTGGCGCATTGTGCTGGTCTGGCTGGCGGTACTGGCGCTGTTTGTGTTGGCGGGTTGGGCGAACTGACCCCCGCCGCAGCTTCACACCCGTCGTCACGCGGCTTCCCCACGCAGTTCGCGCACGATCGCTTCCAGCGCACTGGCGCTCGCCTGATCGGCGGCTATTGGGCCAGTGGCGACCAATTCCACCCGCGCGCGAAACCGGCGCGGCAGCCGTGCGCGATACATGTGCTGGCTGCGTCGGCTCCACATGCTGCGCCACATGCCACGCAGTGCCATCGCCACCACTGGCACCGGCCGCGCCGCAAGGATGCGTTCCACGCCGCTGCGGAAACTGCCGATCTCGCCATCCAGGGTGAGCTGCCCTTCGGGGAATATGCCTACCACTTCGCCCGCCGCCAGCGCGGCGTCGATTTCGGCGAACGCCCGCTCCATCAACGCGGCATCCTCCTTGGCTGGGGCAATCGGAATCGCCCGTGCGATGCGGAAAATCCACCGCAACACCGGGATGCGGAAGATCTTGTGATACATCACGAAACGAATCGGCCTGCGCACCGCACCCATCACGATCAGCGCATCGACAAAGCTGACGTGGTTGCACACCACCAGCGCCGGCCCGTCATCGGGCACCAGATCGGTGCCACGGGTGCGCAACCGGTACAGCACGCCGACGATCAGCCAGCTCATGAAGCGCATGGTGAACTCGGGCACCAGGCTGAAAATGTAAATCGCCACCAGCACGTTGAGGATCGCGTTGAGCGCAAACACCTGCGGAATATTCAGCCCGGCGCGGAACCACGCCATTGCCAGCAACGCGGCAACCACCATGAACAAGGCGTTGAGAATGTTGTTGGCGGCAATGATGCGGCTCAGGCGCGCCGGATCGGCGCGGCTCTGGATCAGGGCATACAACGGCACGATGTAAAAGCCGCCGAACAAGCCGATCCCGAGTAGATCGATCATCACCCGCACATTGCCCGGCGCGGCCAGAAACTGCAGCGCACTCATACCCGTTTCCACGCTGCCCAGCGGCCGCGCAAAATACAGGTCCACGGCAAACACGGTAAGTCCGAGCGCACCCAGTGGCACCAAGCCGATCTCCACGCGCCGCCCCGACAGGCGCTCGCACAGCAACGACCCGACCCCGATGCCAAGTGAGAACAGGGTCAATACCAGCGGCGCCACTTCTTCGTTGCCACCGAGAAACTCGCGCGTGTAATTGGGTATCTGGGCGAGAAACGTGGCGCCAAAGAACCAGAACCAACTGACCCCGAGCACCGCATACAGCACCGCCCGGTTGCCACGCAGGCAGGCCAGGGTGCGCAGCGTCTGGGTGAATGGGTTGAGGTTGATGCGCAGATCCGGCGCGCTGGCCGCAATCGCCGGAATCGCCCGGCTCATGGCATAACCGGCGAGCGCAATCGCGATCACGGTGGCCGCCACCAACACCGTGCCGCTGACAAACAGCGCCATCAGCGCACCGCCGGCCAGCGTACCGAGCAAGATGGCCAAAAACGTTCCGGCTTCGACTAGCGCATTGCCACCCAGCAATTCGCCGGGCTTGAGCAATTGCGGCAACACCGAGTATTTCACTGGGCCAAACAAGGTGCTTTGCAGACCCATCAGGAACAGCACACCGAGCAGGAACGGCAGAGAGTTGAGCCAGAAGCCAACGGCTGCCAGCAGCATGATGAACACTTCGAGCAATTTGATCTTGCGGATCAAGCCCGATTTTTCGTTCTTTTCCGCCCATTGCCCGGCGCTGGCAGAGAACAGGAAAAATGGCAGGATGAACAGGCCGGCCGCCAGATTCGACCAGAAGTTGATGTCATCGCTGCTCAGCCCGACTACCTTGAAGGCAATCAGGATCACCAGTGCATTCTTGAACACGTTGTCGTTGAACGCACCCAGCGCCTGGGTGAGGAAAAACGGCAAAAAGCGGCGCTGCGAAAGTAGGGAAAACTGGTTGTCGGCCATCGACCACACTCCATCATCAGTCGGCCCGCGCAGTGTAACGGGTCAATGATCGCTGGCGGCAGCGAAGCAGCCGACCGAGCAAAGCAAAGGCTTCGCGCGCAAGGCGCGCTTGCACACAAGCCGATCAGCATGCAGCCCGGGCAGAGGCCGCAGGCCGTACCCCGGGGCTGGATCGGGTTCCTGAGCACTCCCGGGCACCGCATCAGTGCACTACACTGGCGCCCACACGCACACCTTCCTGGGGAAACCGATGAACCCGTATATCGCTCTGATCACACTATTTGCCGTGGTGCTGATGATCGTCACCGCCATGCTGGTCGGCCGGGCGCGCGGCAAATACGACATCAAGGCGCCAGCCACCACCGGCCACCCCAGTTTCGAACGCGCCTACCGGGTGCAGGCCAATACGCTGGAATCGGCGGTGGCATTTTTACCGGCGTTATGGGTTGCCGGCAGCTACAGTTCCAGCAAAATTGCCGCTGCGCTCGGCGTAGCCTGGCTGCTGGGCCGGGTGCTGTACATCACCGGCTACCTGAAGGCGGCGGAAAAACGCGGTCTGGGTTTCATCATTTCGTTTGTTGCGCTGCTCGGGCTGCTCGGCTTCGGCGCGTGGGGCATCGCGGTTGCGTTGGTCGTCTGAGTGTCCGCCTCAGCAAAACGCTACGATCGAGATTATTTCGATCGCTGGTATCGCAAGCGCACGATCCAGGCCCCCGGCGTGCTGGCACGCAAGGCCGCGCTGGCGGTTGCAGCCGCCGAGTACGCCCTCGACCGGCCGCTGCGCAGCGTGATCGATGTCGGCTGCGGCGAAGGCCGCTGGCGCGCGGCGCTGCACGCGATTCGTCCTGGCATCGAATACCTCGGCATCGACAGCAGTGATTACGCGGTGCGCCGCTACGGGCGCAGCCGCAACCTTCGGCTGGCGCGGTTCGGCCAGCTCGACTGCCTGCGCTTCGGCCCCTCCGCAGACCTGCTGGTATGCTCGGACGTGCTGCACTACCTGCCTGGCGCCGAACTCAAACGCGGCTTGCGTGGCTTTGCCGAAATGTGCCACGGCGTCGCCTTCATCGAGGCATTCTGCCGTGGCGACGCCATCGAAGGCGATCTCGATGGCTATATCGCCCGCCCAGCCAGCTTCTACCGCCGTGCGCTGAGTGCTGCCGGCTTCCACGCTGCCGGCGCGCCAATGTGGCTGGCACCCGCGGTTGCCGCCGAGGCGATGGCGCTGGAGCGGGCCTGAACATCGGCCCGCACACCTTCTCCGCAACGCTGCGTTCAATCGTACTGCGCCACTTTCACCAGCAGGTGCTTGGCCAGCTTGCCGTGCAGGCGGCCGACGCCACGTACCAGATGCAGCATGCTGAACAGCAATGCCACGCCAGCAGTGACGATCAATGGCGCCAGCCACAGCGACGGGGTGAACTCGACATCACCGCCCAGATGAATCCAGCCGGCTCCGCCCAACAACTGCATCATCGGCGCGGCAATCAGGGCCAGCGCCACACTGAAGCCTGTGACCGTCAGCGTGAAATAAACGATGCCCAGCGGCAGCATCAGCAACATGTACAGACAGGTCGACCAGGTGCGCGGATCGGAAAACATGCCGCCGATGCGCCTGAGCACCGGCTGCCCGCGCGTGGAATACAACGGCCGCCGCGGCATCCGCTCGCCGAGCATCGTTTCCACGATGCGCCCCTCCACCAGCGACAACAGGCGGGTGGAAGCAAAGAACAGCACGATGAACGGAATGCCGATGATCAGCACCAGCAACCCAATCGACAAGCTCCAGCCGGTTACCGTCCAGGTGAAGTAAAAAATGCCGGTGGCCAGCGATAACAACATGTAAAACAGCGCTGCGTAGGTACGCGGATCGGCGGCGACCGCGAAGAACTGACCGAGCGATGAGCGCCGCTGCTGCGGCGGCGGCGGTTTCAGCGCACGTGCGACTTTGACCTCGGTCTGACGGTAGATTTCTGCCACTTCCTCCGGCGCGCCATAGCTGCCAGCGACTTCGGCGATCACTGCGGCCGGGTCGCGCCCCGGCTGCGCAGCCAGTTCGCTGCGCAGATATTCCTCGGCGTCGTACAGCGCATCCTGCACCAGCGCCGGATCGGAATCGGCCAATGCTGCACGCAGTTGCGACAAATAGCTCTCGATGCTGGCGGCGGGTGTTTTGGCGTTCATCGCAAAATCCTTGGTATCGGAATCGTTGGGGTTCAGGGGTTCGCGTCGGCAAGCACGGCATCGACCACATCGCGGGTGGCAACCCATATCTGCCGCCATTGCGCCAGCACATCGCGACCCGCCACGGTGATGCGGTAGTAACGCCGCGGCGGCCCTGCCGCCGAGGGTTCCACGTAGCTATTCAGCAAACCCGCTTCGGCCAGATTGCGCAGCACCGGATACAACGCACTGAGCTTGCCGCCCAGCGCGCCACCGCCGGCCTCAAGACGCTTGGCGATCTGATAGCCGTACAGCGGCTCCGCTGCCTGTGCCAGCACCGCCAGCAGCACCAACGCCACGGTGCCGGTGGCGAGTTCCTTGTGGAACTTGCGGATCGCGTTGTCGTGCGCTTCGGTCATGCTCTCGACTCGTCGGTGACTGCGCTGCGGCGACAGCAGGTGGTTCCCGCCGCACCCAGCCTGGATTGCGGCCCATACTATTATTTATCTCGCTATAGTCAACTGAACTAATGGCATGGTCGGCAGGCGGCCAGTGGCATAGCATCGCGTCATGACAACTTCCAGCGGGCGACCCTATGCCGGCCTCGACCCACAGCGAGTGATACAGGCCATTGAATCGCTGGGCCTGCACTGCGATGGCCGGGTGCTGGCGCTGAACAGCTACGAAAACCGGGTATTCCGGGTCGGCATCGAGGACGCCGCGCCGCGCGTGGTCAAGTTCTACCGCCCGGCGCGCTGGAGCGATGCGGCGATCATCGAGGAGCACGCCTTTACCGCCGAGCTGGCCGAAAACGGGGTTTCGGTGGTGCCGCCCGAAGCACTACACGGGCAGACCCTGCACCACGATCGCGACCTGCGCTTCGCGCTGTTCGCGTTGCACGGCGGGCACGCGCCGGAACTGGGTCGCGCCGATACCCTGCGCACCCTCGGCCTGAGCCTTGGCCGGATGCACGCACTCGGCGCACGCACGCCATTCGTGCATCGCCCGGCGCTGAGCATCGAGCGCTTTGGCGAGGAACCGGTGGACACCCTGCTCGACGGTGACTGGCTGCCGCCCGAGCTGGAAGCCAATTTCGAGATTCTGGCCGAAGCCGTGCTCGATCAGGTGCAATCGGCTTTCGAGCGCGTCGAACCCGTCGCCACGATTCGCCTGCACGGCGATTGCCATCCCGGCAATATCCTGTGGCGCGGCGAACAGGCGCATTTCGTCGATCTCGATGACTGCATGAACGGCCCGGCGGTGCAGGACCTGTGGATGCTGCTGTCGGGATCGAGCGATGAACAAAGCCAGCAACTGCGCTGGCTGTTGGAAGGCTATGAGGTGTTTGCGCCGTTCAACAGCCGCGAACTGGGCTTGATCGAAGCCCTGCGCAGCCTGCGCCTGCTGCATTTCAACGCGTGGATCGCACGCCGCTGGCACGACCCGGCATTTCCGGCGGCCTTCCCGTGGTTCGCCGAACCGCGGCATTGGGAACAGGTGATCGGCCAGCTTCAGGAACAACTGGCGCTGTTGCAGGAGCCGACGTTGTTGCGGGTTTGACTGGTGATGCCCGGGCTCGGGAGAGCGTAAAGCGCTTGGTCCGCAAAGGACGCAAAAAGCGCAAAGGAAAGTGCCAAGAACATCAAAATCTGGATGTCGGCTCCAGCACTTCGGGCTTTGAGCCGGCCTACAAGACCGCGATGCCGTAGCGCCATGACGTGGTGGGATGGCACGGAAAAGCTGCGCCGTAGCGCATGGATGCGCGGGCCAAGTGCGACAACGCGCCGTAAAGCACGCCGAGCATCGCAGCCGAATGCGGGAGCAAGGCACCCTTGTTTGACCGAGCGAGCCGCGTAGCGGCGAAGTGAAGGCGCAGCGAGCGGCGTCGCGCAGCGACCGAACACAAGGATGTGCGAGTTGGTGCCGGCCCGCATTCGGCGAGAAGCGCAGGAAATCGGTGCGTCAGTAGCCGCACCGACGTGCGACCCGGGGCAAGGCGTTTTCGGCCCTCTCTGCCGTGGAAAGGGCCTCGCCGGCCGCAGGCCGGCGAAAGCTTTTGCTTCGATTCAATACACACACCTCGGCGCAACACACAGCCCCTTCAGAGTCTCTCATGGGTGGGCAGCGATTGCTTCGCCATTTTTGCGCGATTGGCGTCCCCTGCGGACTGTTTTTGCACCCGTAATCAGTCCACGCGAAACACCTGCTCCGGCCACGGTTCGATGCTGCCATCGCGGCCATGCACAATCAGCCCCAGCCAATGCCGGCCAGGCGTCAGCGTGCTGCTGTCGAATGTCGCGCCAAAGCCGACATCCGGGTGCGCGTGGTCGTTGGAAATTTGCCAATAGGCGGCGACATGCGGCGCCGGCAAACCATAACGCGCCTGTGCAACCGCCACACCATCGACGCTGATGTCGATGCGTGCGACGCCGGCGCCATCCTTGAATGCCCAGCCACGCACCGCGACTTCGCCGGCAACGCGGCTCCCAGCCTGCGGCTGATCGATCCAGGCCACTGCCGGCAACACGCACGCACTGGAATCCGCTGCACGCAACAGGCGATACAGCAAGAACCGCTTGCGGCCGTGGTCGACGTTGAGCACTGCGGGCACCGGCAGCGGCCCATGCCGTTCACAGGCTCGCGCGTAGGCGCGCAGGCGATCCTTGAGCGCCACGGCAGAATCTTCCACCACCAACAGGGCCGGTGGTGGCAGTGGCCCCGGCGGCGGCACCCTGCCCCACAACGCCAGTTGCGCGGCGCGGCCATGCTTGTGGTTGAGTGGGTGATCGAGCACTGCCACCGGCTTGCCGTCGAGCGCGAACCCCAATTGCGCAGCGAGCATGAAATTGTCGGCGATCACACGCGTTTCGCGCGGCATGCTGTCCAGCGCCTCGCGGGTGTGCGTGGCCACCTGCGACCAACCGGCAAAGTTGTCCGGATAGGCGCCGGTTGAGGCCATTTGACTGCGCAGCGCCGGCACGCTGATCGCCGCCAGGTAACCGAGCGAGAGCACGGTACCGAGCGCCAGCAACACCCAGGTGGCACGCCGCCAAAGCGACCGCCAATCGGCCAGCACCAGCGGCACCAGCGCGAGCAGCGGCAGGTAGGCCGGCAATGGCCAGTGAAAGCTGACCCGCTGCCGATCGGCAAAGAATCCGAGGACGAAATACGCGGCCAGCAGCAACAGCGAAGCGATCAGCACGAAGCCATGCCGCGCATCGCGCTGAGCGCGCCAGCCGCACCAGCCACGCCGCACCGCCAGCGCCATCGCCACCGCCAGCAACGGCGTCAGCAACAGCAACTGGATCGGCACGAACAGCGCGCCATCGCCGTGAAACTGCCACGGGTGGCGCTCCTGCAACTGGAAGGCCAGGCCAGCGCCGTGATGGCGCAGATTCCACAGCAATAATGGAAGCCAGGCCAGTGCGCCCATCGCTGTGGCCAGCCACAGCGCCGGCCGGCGCAGCAACGCGCGCCCGCCGCTGGTGGCGAGCAAGGCGATGCTGGCCGCGAGCAGCGGCAAGGCAAAACGATAGTGGCTGAATCCGCCAAGCACGAGGCCAAGCGTCAGACGCAGCACGGCCGCTGCGGAAAACCGTGTCAACAACGCCAGCACCGCTTCCACGCACAGCAAAATCGCCAGCGTCAGCGGCACATCAGGCAGCGCCATCACCCCCAGGCCAGCCAGCGCTGGCAACAATACCGCCAGCGAACCGGCCTGCCACGCGTGGGCACCGCGTGCGCCCAGATGGCGGGCAATGGCGATCACCAGCCACGGCATCAGTGCCGCCAGCAGGCCGAACGGCAGCCGCAGCGCCCACGCCTGATTGCCGCCCAGTTCAACCCCGAGCCGCGCCAGTGCTGCCGTCGCGGCGGGAAGGTCGGAATACGCCCAGGCCAGATGCTGGCCTTCCAACCAGTAAAATGCCTCGTCGCCAAACACCGGCAGGCGCACACTCAGCAGCAAGCGCGCAACCACCAGCACACCCCAAAGCACCAAGAACTTCACGCGGGCATGGCGGTCAGCCATGGCACAGTGCAAGCCACGGGCTACACTGGCGCGGTCATTCATTGAGGTCAGGCGATGGTCGATCACAGCACACTCAGACAACAGCAGGCCGCCCATTCTACGGTGGCGCCTGCACGCGTGGCGCTCGATGCGGCAATCGCGCAGGTCAACGCCACCGTGCTGGGCAAGCACCACGAAATCAGCCTGGCCTTTGTCTGTCTGCTGGCCGAAGGCCATCTGTTGATCGAGGATCTGCCTGGGCTGGGCAAAACCACGCTGGCACGGGCCATGGCCGCCAGCCTCGGTCTGGATTTCCACCGCCTGCAATTCACCTCCGATCTGTTGCCCTCGGATATCCTCGGCGTCAGCGTGTTCGACCAATCGCAGCAGCGCTTCGCGTTCCATCCCGGCCCGATATTCACGCAATTGCTGCTGGCCGACGAAATCAATCGCGCGCCGCCGCGCACGCAGAGCGCGCTGCTGGAAGCGATGGCCGAACACCAGATCACCGTCGATGGCGTGTGTCATCGCCTGCAGCAACCGTTCTTCGTGATCGCCACCCAGAACCCGGTCGATCTGGTCGGCACCTTTCCCCTGCCCGACTCACAATTGGACCGCTTTTTGCTGCGCATCCAATTGGGTTACCCGGACGCCACTGCCGAACGCGCCATGCTGATTGGCGAAGACCGCCGCCATCTGATCGAACAGGCGCAGCCGTTGCTCGATGCCGAGCAGTTGCTCGCCCTGCGCCGTGCGGTCAGCGGCATCCATGCCAGCACGGCCCTGATCGACTACATTCAGGCGTTGCTGGCGCACAGCCGCCGCTACCCCGGCGTGCGCGTCGGATTGTCGCCGCGTGCCGGCCTGGCCCTGCTGCGCGCCGCCAAGGCGCATGCACTGCTGTGCGGCCGCGAACACGTGCTGCCCGAGGATGTGCAGCGTGTTTTCGTCGAAGTCAGCGCCCACCGTCTGGCCACCGAGGGCCACAGCGGCGAACACACCGCGCTGGCCAGCGCGATGCTGGCCGATGTCGCCGTGGATTGATGCATGGCGAACCCCTGGCGCCAGCGTTTTCTGGGTTGGGCACGGCCACGCGCACCGGAGGCGCTGCCGGCGCACATCGATCGTCACCGCGTGTACGTGCTGCCTACGCCTTTTGGTGGGTTCATCGGTGCGCTGCTGGCGACCATGCTGCTGGGCGCGCTGAACTACAACAACAACCCGGCGCTGCTGCTCGGATTCCTGCTTGCCGCCGCAGTCCACAACAGCTTCGTGCGTGCGCATCTTAACCTCAGCGGCCTGCGCCTGCTGGCGCTGCAAGCCGAGCCGGTTGCCGCCGGCACGGCGCTGCACCTGCACTGTCTGGTGCAGGGTGATGGCCGCCGCGATCGCCCGGCGCTGCTGCTCGACTGCGATCACATCGCGGCCGGCGCAGCACTGCACGGCGCCGACGCGCAACGGGTTGCGGTGCAATGGACACCGGCGCATCGCGGCTGGCAACAACCGCCGCGCATCCGCGTGCAGACGCGTTTCCCGCTCGGTTTGGCAGTGGCCTGGTGCTACTTCTGGCCGCGTGCGCAGGTGCTGGTGTACCCGCGTGCCGAACGCAACCCACCACCACTGCCCAGCGCTGTCGGGCTGGGCAGCGCGCAGGCGCAACATGGCCGCGGCGACGAGTTGCACCACCTGCGCGATTATCGCAACGGCGATCCGCTGCGCGATGTTGCCTGGAAGTCGTCGGCACGTGCCGGCCAGTTGCTGGTGCGCGAATACGAGCAGCCGATAGCCAACGAGATGAGCCTGATCTGGCCGGCGACGCACGGGCTGGCGCATGAGGCGCGCATCAGCCGGCTGGCGGCCTGGGTGGACATGGCCGAGCAGCAGCAGCGCCATTATTGTCTGCAACTGCCGCAGCGGCAGATCGCGGCGGGGCGTGGCCCGGCGCATCGCCACGCCTGCCTGCGCGCCTTGGCGGAGCTGGGTAATGCGTGATCAGCGCCTGCCCGGAAACATCCGTACCGCCTGCCTGCTGGCCGCGGCGCTGGCGGCATTGCCGTTGCTGCGCCTCACCCCGCTGTGGCTGGCGGCGCTGCTGCTTGCCACTGGGGTGATTGCGGCGCTGAGCAGCCGCGAGCGGCCGTGGCCGCTGCTACTTCGCCTGCTGCTGACCATCGCCCTGAGCGCGCTGGTGGTGATCGCCAGTGATTTCCGTTTCGGCCGCGATACCGCCTGCGCGCTGTTGTTGGCGATGCTGGCGCTGAAAGTCGCCGAGGTACGCGGCCTGCGTGATGCCCGCAGCCTGGCCGGTTTTGCGCTGTTCGCCACGTTCGCGGCGTTTTTGCAGGATCAGGGGCCGATCACGCTGCTGTTGGCGCTGCCGGCGCTGGCGTTCACTCTGGATGCGTTCGCGCAATTGGCCGCCGCGCAAGCCGGCGATGGCACCGCCATCGCCTGGCAATCGCGCTTGCGCAGTGCCGGCGGGCGGCTGGCATTGGCGGTGCCGCTGGCGCTGGCCGGGTTCTGGTTGTTTCCCCGCATGGGCACGCCAATTTGGGGCGTGCCGGAAAATGCCGTATCCAAAACCGGCATCAGCGGCCGCATGTCGCCCGGCGACTGGCTGGATGTGCTGAGCGACGACAGCCCGGCGTTTCGGGTGCGTTTCGATGGCCCGGAACCACCACGCCGCCACCTGTATTGGCGCGGGCCGGTGCTGTGGAACTTCGATGGCCGTGCCTGGCTACCCGAGCAGCGCATGCGCAGTGCCAAACCGGCACAGCTGATTGCCGGCGAACAGCGCTACCAGTATGAATTGACCCTGGAGCCGACCGAAAAACGGTATTTGTTTGCTCTGGACTGGCCGTTGCAAACACCACAAAACGGCCATTTGGCGGCCGACCTCAGCCCGTATGCCGATGCGCCGCTGCGCGCGCTGAGCCGCTATACGATGCGTGCATCCAGCGATGCATTGATTGAGCCGCAATTGCCTGCGGCGCATCGCCAACTGGCGCTGGATCTGCCGCCAGGCTTCAACCCGCGCACGCGGGTATTGGCCACGCAATGGCGGCGCGAGGGCGCCACCGATGGCGAGATGATCCAGCGTGCGCTGGCCTGGATCAATACGGATTTCAGCTACAACCTGGCCGCGCCACCGCTGGGCCGCCACAGCGTCGATGAGTTTCTGTACGAAACACGAACCGGATTTTGCGAGCATTTCAGTTCATCGTTCGTGTTCCTGATGCGGGCCGGTGGCGTGCCGGCCCGCGTCGTCACCGGCTATGTCGGTGGCTACCGCAATCCGGTCGGCGCGTATTGGGTGATCCAGCAATCCGACGCTCATGCCTGGGCCGAGGTGTGGCTGCCGCAACGCGGTTGGGTGCGCGTTGATCCCACCGCAGCGGTCGCCCCGGAACGGGTGTTCGAGCGCTACCAACGCGATTCGGGCATCGGTTCGTTTGGCGGCGCACTGGCGCCAATGCTGAATGTATCGGACTGGCTGCGGCGCGGCTGGAATGACCTGGTGCTGAGCTACGATGTCGCGCGCCAACAATTGCTGCTGCAAGCGATGGGTGTCAAGCCCGAGCAGAGCTGGCAGGGCATTGCCGTTTTCGTGGTGGTCGCGCTGCTGATGCTGGCGCTGACCCTGCTGTGGCTTGCGCGCCGGCAAACCCAGCCGCTTGCGCCGGTGCTGCGCGCCTGGCGCCGCTTGGTACGCCGCTTTGAACGCGCCGGCCTCGCCCGCGCCCGCCACGAATCCGCACGGCGTTACGGCGAACGCATTGCCCGCCAATGGCCCGGTATCGCCAGCCAAATCCGCTCGCTCAGCCAGCGTTTCACCAACTGGCGCTATGCTCAAGCCACGTTGGCGCCAGAGCAGTCTGACGCTCTGACGCGCGACCTCAACCGCATGCGACCGCCGCACCGTGCCTCTTCCCAATCAGGAGACGTGTCATGATCCGCTCCATTATGGCTACCGCTGTTTTGTTGTCGCTGGCGGCTTGCGCCAGTGGCCCCGGCCCACTGCGCGGCAGTTTCAGCCAGGTCACCCCGCGCGCGGCCAGCGAGGGCCAAGGCACGGGCGACACCGTGCGCTGGGGCGGCATCATTGCCGCCACCGAGCCGTTGAGCGACAGCACCTGTTTCCAGGTCGTCGGCAAACCGTTGGGCCGCTCCGCCCGCCCCACGGAAGACGATCAGACTGACGGCCGCTTTCTCGCCTGTCGCGAAGGCTTCTACGACCCGAAGATTTTTGCCGAAGGACGCGAGATTACCGTGGTTGGCCGCATTGAGGGTGTCGAGACCCGCAAAGTCGGCGAGTACGACTACCGCCACCCGCGCGTTGCCGCCGACGTGATCTACCTGTGGCCGGTGGAGCGCAACGACAACCGCGCCATACCGTATGGCTTTGGCTACGGATTTGGTTACGGCTACAGCCGTTATCGCTATTACTGAGCGCCGCTGAGCAACGCATTCATGGATTGCATGGTGGGGAGGGGACTGCCGGCGAGCCAGTCTCTTTCGTTTCAATGCCGATCTTTTGCTGCTTGACAATGCCGGAGTGCCAACCGGAAGCAACCCTGCTGCGTACATGCGCAATGGGATGAAGAAGCCAAGGTATGGGTCGCGGCCAGCGACGACGTCTCCGGTTTGGCAACCGAAGCGGCGGCCGCCGAGAAACTGGTTCAAAAGCTCAATATCCGCATTCCCGAGCTGCTTGAAATAAGTGGCCAAATCCACTCGCATCGCATTGCGTTTGAACGCCTGACGCGGCGATTTGAAATCGCCGCGTGATGGACCGATTCACCCCCACACTCAACCGATGGCTGCGCGCCGCCGGCGGTGTGTTGGTGCGTGCCGGACAGGGCGATCACGAAATCGGGCTTAGCCCGATTACCAAAGTCCAACCGTGCTGGCAGCCTGTCGGGCTTGACCGATCGTAGCGAGGGAAAGCCGGTTGGAGGCAGATTTTTTGCGCTTTTGCGGCGAATGGCAGGGCCCTTTAACGAGAAACAGCGGAACATTTGACCAATCTCGGCTTTTCCGCAGTAGATCAGCGTCAAGTCCGACAGGCTGCCAGACATCACGATCATGTCGCGATGCACGGCAAATGCCGTACTGAAACGAGCACGATTGCCGAAGCGCTTCTGAACCTGTCCCCGTGCGCGGCGGGGTAGCCGGTTTGGCTACCCCGCCGCACTGAACCTGCCTGCCTCAATCGATTTTCTGCACCACAGCACCCAGTGCAGCGCTGGCGATCATGGTCAGCACCAGGCCTTCCACCGCCCACACTTCCCAGATGAATGCCGGCACATCGAACACGCCGTACAGGCCGCCGTACAGGCCGAAATACAGCAAGCCGATGGCGAAACCGAACACCAGCCCACGTCGCCAACCCGGGCCGCTCAATGCCGAGTGGAACAGGCTGTAGACGCCAGCGGTAATGAAGCTGCTGATCAAGCCGGTGGTGATCCACAGCGGCATCAATGCGCCCATGTCCGGTGGCTCGCTGCGCAGTTCCGGCCGCCAGAACATGGCCGTGGTCTTGTAGACCTCTACCAGCATCCCGTCGTGGGTGATCATGGCCGACGCCATGCTGGCGATGAACATCACCACGTAATAAACCAGTCCCCCAACCAGTATCGTGTTGAGTTTCATGAGCACGTTCTCCCCGTGCATGCGCCCTGTTGGCGCCGGCCGAGTCTACGGGATCACCGCCGGTTGCACATGCTGCGAACGCATATGACCTCCGGCACGCCTGCCTTCACGCGGAGATTGCCGTATGCTCACGCGGTCAACGGCATCGGACCGACATTCATGAAAAACGCGGCGTGGAGATGGTCAGGGATGGCGCTTGCGGCGCTGACCGTGCTGGCAACAACGGGCGCAGCCTCGGCGCAAGGCACCTTGCTGTTGCGCCAGCCGGCGCTGTCGAGCGAGCATCTGGCGTTCGTCTACGCGGGCGATCTGTGGATCGCAAATCGTGACGGCAGCGCGCCACGGCGGCTGACCAGCCACGCCGCCGAGGAAAACACCCCGATCTTCTCGCCCGATGGCAAGCGGATCGCCTACGCCGCGAATTACGATGACAACACCGACGTCTACGTCATCGACATTGCCGGTGGCCAGCCGCAGCGCCTGACCTGGCATCCCGCCGCGGATGTGCCGCTGGGCTGGACGCCCGACGCCAGCGCGGTGGCACTGGTGTCGAACCGCGAAACCGATCAGGGCCGCTCCGGCCAGCTCTACCACGCCAGCGTGAGCGGCGGGCTGCCGCACAAGCAGATGGACGCACGGATCTATCGCGGCGCTTACGACGGCGATGGCCAGCGTCTGGCCTATATCGCGTTCGGCGCTGGCTACAACGGCCTGTTCGGCGGCAGCGCCGGCTGGCGCGGCTATCGCGGCGGCACCACGCCATCGATCCGGATCCTCGATCGGCGCAACAACACGGTGACCGCGATCCCCGGTGAACGGGTCACCGATTTCAATCCGTTCTGGCTCGATGGACAGGTCTATTTCCTGTCCGATCGCGAGGACAACACCTTCAATCTGTATCGCTACGATCCGGCCAGCACCGCGATCACCCGGCTCAGCCATGAAACGCAATGGGACATCCACAGCGCGTCGGGGCACGATGGCACGGTGGTATACGAAGCCGGCGGCGCGCTCAAGCAATTGCATCTGGGCAGTGGCGAAAACCGCGCGCTGCCGGTGCAGATCGCGCCCGACTTGCCGCAGCTACAGCCGGCATGGAAATCGCTGGCCACCAACATCGAAACCATCGGCCTCTCGCCCAGCGGCAAACGCGCCCTGATCACCGCGCGCGGCGAGGTATTCAGCTTGCCCGCAAAAGACGGCTCGCCACGCAACCTCAGCGCCAGCGATGGGCAGCGCGAGTACAGCGCCCTGTGGTCGGCGGACGGCAACCAGATCGCCTGGATCGTCGATGGCCGCGCAGGGCAAACCCTGGTGCTGGCCGATCAATACGGCAAGCCGGCGGCACGGCGCTATCCGCTGGGGCCACACTTCTACACGCTGCTGGCTTGGCATACGGAAAAGAAGCGGATCGCGTTCAGTGACAACCATCTCGGCTTGCACAGCATCGATCTGGGCAGCGGCGTAATCACCGACATCGCCAGCGCCGCGCGCCGCGACAACGTCGAAGCGGCCTTCTCGCCGGATGGCCAATGGCTGGCTTACACCCACGAATTGCCCAACTTCAACCGCGATTTGCTGTTGCATGCGTTCGCCAGCGGTAAATCGCAGCGCGTCAGCGATGGCATGGCCGACGTCGCCGCGCCCACCTTCAGCCGCGACGGCAAGGTGTTGTACTTTGCCGCGTCCACCAATTCCGGGCCGATCCAGGTGGGCTTGAACATGAGCAGCCAGGAGCGGCCCTACCGTGCCGCGATTTATGCCGCGGTGCTCACCGCCGATGGCCGCTCGCCGCTGGCGCCGCGCAGCGGCGATGAGAATGCTGGCGACGAAAAGGACGACACCAACAACACCAAGGACGACGGCAAAGCCGACGACAAGAAGCCAGCGCCGGTAACCATCGCCCTTGCTGGCATCGCCGCGCGCATCGTCAGCCTGCCCGTGCCGGAAGGGAATTACAGCCTGTTGCAGATCGGCCATGACAACAACCTGTATTTCCTGGAGCAGCCGCAACCCGGTGCCACCGTGGCGCCGCCCGACACTGCGCCAGAGCAAGGCAGCCAGTTGCGCCGCTTCGAGTTCAAGACCGGCGAGCTGACGACGGTACTCAAAGACCTCGGCGATTTCCGGATCAGCGCCGACGGCAAGAAGGTCATCGTGCGCCTGCCTGCCGACACGCTGGCGATCGCCGAACTGGGCAAGGACAAGGAACTCAAGCCCGAACCGGTGGACCTCGGCGGCCTGCGCCTGCGCATCGATCCGCGCGTTGAATGGGCGCAGATTTTCGACGATGTGTGGCGCATGGAAAAGGAATACTTCTACGCCGACAACCTGCACGGCCTGGACTGGGATGCGGTGTATGCGCGTTACCGGCCGCTGCTGGCGCATGTCGGCCGCCGCGAAGACCTCAATCAACTGCTGGTGGAGATGATCGCCGAGCTGCAAGTCGGCCATAACCGGGTCGGCGTTGGCGACGTGTACAAGGGCAACGGCGCCAAGGTTGGCCTGCTCGGTGCCAACTTCAGCATCGAGCATGGGCGCTATCGCATCGGCCGCGTTTATGACGGTGAGCGCTGGAATCCGTTCCTGCGCGGGCCGCTGGCGACGCCCGGCAATGCCGCAAAGGACGGCGAATACCTGCTCGCCATTGCCGGCCAGCCGCTGCGTGCCAGCGACAACCTGTTCGCACGCTTGCAAAACACCATCGGCCAGCAAATCAGCCTGCGTGTTGGGCCGTATGCCGATGGCCGCAATGCCCGCGACATCGTGGTGCGACCGATTGCCTCGGAAGCCGAACTGCGGTTGTGGAGCTGGGTCGAGCGCAACCGGGCATGGGTCGATCAGGCCAGCGGTGGCAAGGTCGGCTACATCTACCTGCCCAACACCGCCGGCGCCGGCTACACCTTCTTCAATCGCATGTTCTTCAACCAGATCGACAAACAGGCGCTGATCATCGACGAGCGCGGCAATGGCGGCGGCCAGGCCGCCAACTACATCGTCGAAATGCTCAGCCGCCGGCATTTGTCGGGCTGGAAGGATCGCGACGGCCTGCCCTACAACACCCCGGCTGGCGCCGTGCATGGCCCCAAGCTGATGCTGATCGACCAGGACGCCGGCTCGGGCGGCGATTACCTGCCGTATGCGTTCCGCGAACTGGGCATCGGCCCGCTGCTCGGCAAGCGTACCTGGGGCGGCCTGATCGGCATCTACAGCAATCCGGCGCTGATCGACGGCGGTACGCTAAGCGTGCCGTTCTTCCGCTTTTATGACGGCAAGGGCCAGTGGCGCGTGGAGAATGAAGGCGTCGCCCCGGACATCGATGTCGAACTCGATCCACTGGCCAGCAACGCCGGCCGCGACAGCCAGCTCGAACGTGCCAGCGCGGAAATCCTGAAGCTGCTGGCAGCTTGGCAGGACGATGTGCCGCGCCAGCCGCCACCGCTGCCGATGCAGTTGGGGCATTGAGCCGACGCGCGAGTAGCCCGGGTTAGCGCGTAGTGCGCAACCCGGGGCCGGGTTGCGGCGAAGAACGCACCGGGGCAATCGCGGCATTGCCGCCCACCCCACGAAAAAGCCCCGGCATGGCCGGGGCTTTCTGGTTTCAGCGGCCCTGCATGACGCAGGCCGATGCTTATTTCTGGTAACGCTTGCGGAAGCGATCGACACGGCCGCTGGTGTCGAGCATCTTCTGCTTGCCGGTGTAGAACGGGTGCGAGTGCGACGAGACCTCGACCTTGATCAGCGGGTACTCGTTGCCGTCTTCCCACGTGATCGTGTTCTTGCTCGACAAGGTGGAGCGGGTAAGGAAAGCGAAATCGCAGGATACGTCCTGGAACACCACTTCTTTGTACTGCGGATGGATATCGGGTTTCATTCTGGCGGGTCCGGCACAACGGTCAAGTCGGGCATTGTAACGGTTTCGAGCGGGCGAGAGCAAGTTTTACAGCGTCTCAAGGGTGCCGGCCGGGGCGATTGCCCGCACCGAGTGACCCGCCATTCACACGGTTTCGCGCTCCAGCCGCTGCGCCCAATCCACGATGCGCGCCTTGATCTGGTCGCGCGCGACACGAAAGCGCGCCATCACTTCCTCGGCTGACAAGGCCGCATCGTCGCTGGCCGGATCGGCGATCGGCCAATGCAGACGCTGTACCTTGCCTGCCATGACCGGACAGACTTCCTCGGCGCACAGGGTCACCACCGCATCGACGCTGGTCGGGTCGATGCTGTCCACCGATTTGGCGCTGTGACCACGGATGTCGATGCCGATCTCGGCCATCACCGCGATCGCATACGGGTTCACCTGGCTCGGCTGGGAACCGGCGCTGCGCACGCTGGCGCGCGCGCCGAGCAGACTCCGGGCCAAGCCTTCGGCCATCTGGCTGCGTGCGGAGTTGGCGACACACAAAAACAGGATTCGGATCAAGGGGAAACCACATGCGATTTTTCGACACGAACAGGCACACCCACCGGGCAACACTGGGCGTCGGCCACCACGCCAGCACGACGCTCGTACCAGCCGCGGCTGCGGTTGACCACCGCCACCGCGCCGAGCATCACCGGCACTTCGATCAGCACACCCACCACCGTGGCCAATGCCGCGCCGGACTGGAACCCGAACAGCACGATGGCGGTGGCAACGGCCAGCTCGAAAAAGTTGGACGCGCCAATCAGCGCCGACGGGCCGGCGACGCAGTGCGGCGAGCCCACCGCGCGGTTGAGCAGATAGGCCAAGCCCGAATTGAAGAATACCTGGATCAGGATCGGCACCGCGATCAGTGCGATCACCAGCGGCTGCGCGATGATCTGTTCACCCTGAAAGCCGAACAGCAGCACCAGCGTTGCCAGCAGTGCCAGCAGCGAAACCGGCTGCATGCGGTTCAACACCTGTTGCAGACGAAGGTGGCCGTGTCGGTGACGCAGCAGCCAGGTGCGCCACAAACTGGCCACGATCAACGGCGCGACGATGTACAGCAGCACCGACAGGAACAGCGTCGCCCACGGCACGCTGATCGACGACAACCCCAGTAGCAGACCAACCACCGGCGCGAACGCAACGATCATGATCAGGTCGTTGAGCGCAACCTGGGACAGGGTGAAGTGCGGCTCGCCATGGGTGAGATGGCTCCACACGAACACCATGGCGGTGCATGGCGCGGCAGCGAGGATGATCAGGCCGGCAATGTAGGAATCGATCTGTTCGGCGGGCAGGTACGGCCGAAACAGATAGCCGATGAACAACCAGCCCAGCAGCGCCATCGAAAACGGCTTCACGCCCCAGTTGACGAACAGCGTCACCAGCACCCCGCGCCAATGCCGGCGCACGCCCTTGATCTCCTTGAGCTCGATCTTGAGCAGCATCGGTATGATCATCAGCCAGATCAGAATGGCGACCGGCAGGTTGACATGCGCCACTTCGATGCCGCCGACGGCGTGAAACACACCGGGGAATACCTGCCCGAGGCCGATTCCGGCCAGGATGCAAAGGAACACCCAGAGCGTCAGATAGCGCTCGAACACGCTCATCGACGAACTGGCTGCTGGTTCAGGCGCGGTGCGTGCGTGCATGGCTCACTCCCTCATCATTGCCGACTTGACTCAGTTGCAACCGGCTGGCAACGCCAACCGGCGCGTGTTGCAGCCGCGGCACCACCGCATAGCGGGCGGCATGGCGCGTGGCTATCGCCGCGATTTCGCGGTGTTCGCTGGCAGCGCGTTGGTGCAGGCACCGCAGAGCGGTTCTTCGATGCCTTTGACCGCATCATCGGGCAATACGCCACGCACCGGCCCGACGATGCGATCGCGGTAGTCCTGCGCTGCCGCCTGCGGGTCGGTCTCCAACACCGATGGATTCGCCGGCAATCCAGACCTGCCGTCGTCGCGAGGGGCGCAGCGACGCGGCAATCCAGAGATTTGCCATGAGCCAAAACACTGGACTGCTTCGCTGCGCTCGCAATGACGAAACCCCGCGGTCGTCGCACCGGGCGGCCGCTGCGCCAGCACCACGCAACGGCCCAGTTGCCAGGGAATGTTAGGCGACGGCGGCAGCACGCCAGCTTCGAAGCCGACGGCGGCGAGCCGATCTGGCAGGTCAGCGCCGTAATCGCGCCACGCCAGCACTCGCCCCTGCCCGCGCAGCAGGTCGTCATGGTAGGCCGGTGGCTGCAAGTGTTCGATGCCACCATCGGCGGCAACACGCGCACGCTCCAGCGTCTGCGGCCATTCCGGATGATACGGCACGGTGAACAGCATCAATCCGCCCGGGCGCAGCACGCGGTACAACTCGGCAAACGCGCGATGATCGTCGGGCACATGTTCCAGCACTTCGGTGTGGGTGATCAGGTCGAAACTGGAATCGGCGAAACTCAGCGCCTGCACGTCCTCACAGCGCACGCCATGATGTTCGCTGCCGGGCGCGATGCCATCGAAATACTCCGATAACTGCAAGCGCCGCGCATGGCGTGTCAGATGTGCCACCAGCGGGCCGCGTGAGGACAGCTCGTAGACATCGCGCGCGCCGAGGTCGGCGACCTGCGTGCGCAATGCCCAGCCCAATGAAATCTGCACGGCGCCAGCAGCACAGCGCGCGCAGCGCAGCCCGGCTTCGCTGCGCTGCAAACGCAGCAGCACGGTCGGCCCGCAGAACGGGCATTGGCCCGGACGCGCGGCGAATTCGCGCCAGCGCAGCATGGCCAGACCCGCACGCAGGCGTGAGTGAATACTCATGCGCCAGCAAACCGTTCGGCACTGCCCACCCAGCGCGCCACCAGGCAGTCCGCCAATGCTGGCGAATCGGCAAGCATGGCATCGGCGAGGCGGTGTACTTCGGGCAGCAGGTCGGCATCGCGGGCGAGGTCGGCAAGGCGGAACTGCGCGAGGCCGGTTTGCCGGGTGCCGAGCAACTCGCCGGGACCGCGCAGCTCCAGGTCTTTTTCGGCGATGGCAAAGCCATCGCTGGTAGCGCGCATCACCGCGATGCGCTCGCGTGCCAACGCCGACAGCGGCGGCTGATACAGCAGCACGCAGCTCGACGCGGCGGCACCGCGCCCGACCCGCCCGCGCAACTGGTGCAACTGCGCCAGACCCAGACGCTCGGCATTGTCGATCAGCATCAACGACGCATTGGGCACATCGACACCGACCTCGATCACGGTCGTCGCCACCAGCAGGTGCAATTCGCCAGCCTTGAACGCCGCCATCAGCGCTTGCTTTTGCGTCGCCTTGAGGCGCCCGTGCACCAGCCCGATGCGCAGCTCGGGCAACTGCAGGCACAACTGCTCGTAGGTGCTTTGCGCCGCCTGCGCGATCACCTCGTCGCTGTCGTCGATCAGGGTACACACCCAATACGCCTGCCGGCCCTGGGCGCAGGCCACGCGGATGCGCTCGATCACTTCGCTACGGCGCTCGCCGCTGATCGCTACGGTCTGCACCGGGCGGCGCCCGGGCGGCAGTTCGTCGATCACCGAAATATCCAGATCGGCATAGGCGGTCATCGCCAGCGTGCGCGGAATCGGGGTCGCGGTCATCACCAGTTGGTGCGGCACCCGGCTACCCGCGCGCCCCTTGTCGCGCAAGGCCAGGCGTTGATGCACACCGAAGCGGTGTTGCTCATCGATGATGCACAGCGCCAGATCGGCGAACGCGATGTGCGCTTGCATCAGTGCATGGGTACCAACTACCAGTTGCGCGCTACCGTCGGCGATGGCCGCCACCACCCGCTGCCGTGCCTTGCCGGTCACCTTGCCGGCCAGCCACGCCACGCGCACACCGAGCGGCTCCAGCCAGCCACGCAGGGTGTTCAGATGCTGCTCGGCCAGCAACTCGGTCGGTGCCATCAACGCCACTTGCCGGCCCGCTTCCAGCGCATGCAACGCAGCAAGCGCGGCGACCACGGTTTTGCCGCTGCCGACATCGCCCTGCACCAGCCGCAACATCGGCTGCGGCCGCGCCAGATCCGCCACCACGTCGCCAAGCACCCGTTGTTGGGCAGCGGTAAGCGCAAATGGCAGCGCGTGACACAAGGCCTGCGGCAGCCGCCTGGCGGGCATCACCGGCTGCGCGCCGAGCCGCTGCAAGGCGACCCGCTGGCGGCGCAGACTCAGGTGATGGGCGAGTAGTTCTTCCAGCGCCAGCCGCCGCTGTGCCGGATGCACGCCTTGCGCCAGCGCCGCGGTATCGGCATCGGGCGGTGGCCGGTGCACCAGCAGCAGCGCCTCGCGCAGACTGGGCAGGCGCAGCCGGGTCAATACCTCCGCTGGCAGCAGCTCGAGTTTTTCCGCCGGCGGCAACAGCCGCAGCGCCTCGCCAATCCAGCGTGCCAATGCCGCCGCGCCAATACCTTCAATCGCCGGATACACCGGATCGAGCCGATCCGACAGCAACGGCTCGGCCTGCGTCGCCAACAGCCGATAACTCGGATGCACCATTTCCGGCCCATTGTTGCCAAACCGCACTTGCCCGAACGCGCGCACCCGCACACCGGGCTGAAATTGGCCAACCTGAGTAGTGTGAAAATGGATGAAGCGCAGCACCAGCGTTGCTTGCGACGCATCGGCAATGGCCACGCGCAGCATCGGCCGATAGCGAAAGCCGCGTTCGACCGCTTCCACCATGCCCTCGACCTGCGCACTCTGGCCCGCCACCAGTTCGCGGATCAAGGTCAGTTGGGTGCGGTCCTCATAACGCAGCGGCAGGTGCAGCCACAGATCGGGCACGCTCAACAAACCGCGTGCCGCCAATTTTTCCGCCACCCGCGGGCCGATGCCAGACAGGCCGGCAAGCCCGGCCCGCGGGCTGCCCAACAATACCGGTGCCTTGGCCGCAAGCCGGCTCATCGATCAGCCAAGCACAACAATCGCGTCCACTTCCACCTTGACCGCGCGCGGCAGTGCCGACACCTCAATGGTGGAACGGGCTGGATACGGCGCGCTGAAGTAATCGGCCATGACCGCGTTGACCGCCGCGAAATCGCCCAGATCAGTGAGATAGATGCCAACCCGCGCGACATCATCAAAACTGCCGCCGGCGGCGGTGATGACCGCACGCAGGTTTTCGAACACCCGCGTCGCCTGCGCGCGAATGTCGCCGGCCACCACCTCGCCGGTGGCGGGGTCGAGCGGAATCTGGCCGGACAGGTACACCGTATTGCCGCAGCGCACCGCCTGCGAATACGGGCCGATGGCAGCAGGTGCCAGCGAGGTGGCGATGGCTTGGCGCGGCATGGCGACTCCGGTCGTTCGGATGAGAGTCGCCAGTGTAGCCGAGCAATCAAATCCGCTGCACGCTGTTGACCACACTCAAGCGCCGCACCCGCCGAATCACGTCGGCCAAATGACGGCGGTCGCGCACCTCAATCACAAAATCCATGACCGACGCGCTGTCATCGCGCTCGCGGTATTCGACACTGTCGATGTTGGCATCGCGCTCGGCAATCGCGGAGGCCACGCGTGCGAGCACCCCGGGCTTGTTCTCGACATCGCAGCGCAACGCGGTGTAATAATCGCCCTCAACCTGATGATCCCAATCGATCGCAAGCAGCCGATCCGGGGTTTTGCGCAGCTCGGCGACGTTGCGACATTCCTGGCGATGTACCACCACGCCCTTGCCCGACGACAGGTAGCCCATGATCTCGTCGCCGGGAATCGGCCGGCAGCAGGCAGCGAAGGTGATGACGCCGCGCTCGTGGCCGCTGATCAGGATTTTTCCACTGTAGCCATCGCGCAGCGCTGACGCCGGCGGTGCATCGTTGTCTTTGTCGCGCGACAAGGCCTGGGCAACCTGTGCCGGCATCTTGTTGCCGAGCGCAATATCGGCCAGCAACTCCTCCAGCCGGCGATAGCGCTGCTCGGCAAGATACTGATCCAGCCGCGTCTGACCGACGCGTTCGAGTGAGCTGGCGAACCCCTCCAGTGCGCGATCGAGCATGCGATGCCCCAGTTCGACGGCGTCCTCGTGTTCCAGGCGTTTGAGAAAATGCCGGATCGCAGTGCGCGCCTTGCTCGACACCACAAACTCCAGCCACTGCGGGTTGGGCGCAGCCGATGGCGCAGTAATGATTTCGACGGTCTGCCCTGAGCTCAGCCGGGTGTGCAGCGGCTTTAGCTTGCGATCCACACGTGCGGCGACCGCATGCGCACCGACATCGGTATGTACGGTGAAAGCAAAATCCAGCGCGGTGGCATTGCGCGGCAACGACAGAATATCGCCGCGCGGCGAAAACAGGTAGACCTCGTCGGGAAACAGATCGACCTTGACGTTATCGAGAAACTCCAGCGACGAGCCCGCATATTTCTGCGATTCCAGCAGATTGCGCACCCAGTCGTGGGCGCGCGACTGCGCGTTGTTGCCCAAACCATCGCCGGTTTTGTACGACCAGTGTGCAGCGATGCCGCGCTCGGCAATCAGGTCCATTTCCTCGGTACGTATCTGCACCTCGATCGGTGAGCCATACGGCCCGAACAAAACCGTGTGCAGGGACTCATAGCCGTTCGCCTTGGGAATGGCGATGAAATCGCGAAACCGGCCGTCCACCGGCTTGTACACCGAGTGCACCGCGCCCAGCGCGTGATAACACTGTGCCACGTTCTGTACCACCACCCGGAACCCGAACACATCCATCACCTGATCGAAGCTTTTCTGATCCTGGCGCATCTTGTTGTAGACGCTCCACGGGCCCTTGATCCGGCCCACCAGACGATGTTCCAGCCCCTCGCTGCTGAGCTTTTGCGCGAGCCGCGCTTCGATCAACGCCAGTGCCTCGCGGCGCACCAGCGGCTCGGAGCGGATGCGTTTGAGGATTACCGCGTGGCGGCGTGGATACAGGCTGCGAAAGCCAAGGTCCTGCAGCTCGCTCTTGATCCGGTTCATGCCGAGCCGCTGCGCAACCGGCGCATAGATCTCCAAGGTTTCGCGCGCGATCCGCCAGCGCGCCTCGCTGCTCATCGCATCGAGGGTGCGCATGTTGTGCAGGCGGTCGGCGAGTTTGATCAGGATCACGCGCAGGTCGCGTGCCATCGCCAGCAACATCTTGCGAAAACTTTCCGCTGCCGCTTCCTGCCGGCTGGAAAAGCGCAATTGGTCGAGCTTGGTCACGCCATCGACCAACTCCGCCACGCTTTCCCCGAACGCCGCAGCAATTTCCGCACGCGACAGCGGTGTGTCTTCCAGCGCATCGTGCAGAATCGCCGCACACAGGGTTTCATCATCCAGATGCAAATCCGCCAGGATGCTGGCGACGGCAACCGGGTGGGTGATGTAATCCTCGCCACTCTTGCGGGTTTGCCCGCTGTGCGCGCTGGCGGCGATGGCATAGGCGCGAGCGACCCGCTCGATCTGCTCCGCGCTCAGGTATTCAGCCAGACGCACCGCCAGGGCGTCGAAGCCGTGGACGGCCGACGGGCTGACAACAGGACAAGCGGGCTCGGTTGCAGACATGGGATCAGACTACGCGGCCTGAAACACTGTGGCAACGGGGTGCTGCGCCGCGGCGTGGGGTCAGATGGCCAACGCTGCGCGTTGGCGCAATCACGGGTGCTGAAGCGGTGTTACAGATCGTCACCCGACTTGAAGTCGTCATCCACCACTTCGGCGGCTGCCCACTCCAGCGCCTCGCGCTCGGCGCGCTCACGCTCGGCTTTCTCGACGGTTTCGATCAACGCCGAATCGACCTTGCGTGCGGCAATCTCACGCAATGCCAGCACGGTCGGCTTGTCATCGTCGTCGGCATTATCGACCTGCGGCTCGGCACCACCCGCCAACTGGCGCGCGCGCTTGGATGCCATCAGCACCAGGTCAAAACGGTTATCGACAACAGCGAGGCAATCTTCAACGGTGATGCGGGCCATGGGGTCTCCCGTGCGATCCCGGCAGGGGTCGCTACGTATCGTCGAATTGGGGACTGGTGATTATAGCCGGGCGGTGGGGTACTTCACAAGACTAACTGACTCGGCGCGCGCGACGACCGGTACAAACCGCCCGACAAGCGCGCCGTATACGCGTCCCGCCCCAATCCCGGGTTACGGCCTGCGGCCTAACCCGGGCTACCACAGCGCGCGCAAATCAGCACCGCTGCACGCCA
>PFJA01000099.1 GCA_002782905.1 Lysobacterales bacterium CG_4_10_14_3_um_filter_64_11 | reverse complement strand
GGCACGCAGTGCCGGCGAAACCCGGGGCACGCAGTGCCGGCGATACTTGGCCTCACTCAAGCCGTTCGCACCAAGCGACAACAGCACATCACGCGGCAATGTTCTCGAAGGAAAAGTCCGGCACAGTAGCCAGAAAATACCTGGTCACTTTCATTACGACGCATGACCCGTCACATATTCCGCCGGTACTCGCCACCGACGTCGTACAAAGCGTGGCTGATCTGCCCGAGGGAGTGGGTTTTCACCGCTTCCATCAACGCGGCGAACACGTTGTTGCGTTCGCGGGCGGTGTTTTGCAGGTAGGCCAGGCCGTGGCCGTCGTGTGCCGCCGGCGCGGCGTCGTCGGTGTCGGCCAGATGCACATGCGAGGTTTCACCGACCGGCGCGATGGCGTTGCGCGTTTGCTGCCAGTTGCGCACGTTGTCGATCTGCTGGGCTTTTTCTTCGGGCGTGCTGCGGATCAGTTCGATTGTGGTGACAATGTCGCCGGCGTGCTCTTTCGGCAGAAAGGTGTTGACGCCGACCAGCGGCAGGCTGCCGTCGTGTTTCTTGTGCTCGTAAAACATCGATTCATCCTGAATCTTGCCGCGCTGGTACATGGTGTCCATCGCGCCGAGCACGCCGCCGCGCTCGCTGATCGCTTCGAACTCCTTGTACACGGCTTCCTCAACGATGTCGGTGAGCTGGTCGACGATGAAGCTGCCTTGCCACGGGTTCTCGCAAAAGTTCAGGCCCAGCTCTTTGTTGATGATCATCTGGATCGCCACCGCGCGGCGCACGCTTTCTTCGGTGGGCGTGGTGATCGCTTCGTCGTAGGCGTTGGTGTGCAGGCTGTTGCAGTTGTCGAACAGCGCATACAGCGCCTGCAAGGTGGTGCGGATGTCGTTGAACTGGATCTCCTGCGCGTGCAGGCTGCGGCCGGAGGTCTGGATGTGGTACTTCATCATCTGGCTGCGTTCGTTGGCGCCGTAGCGCTCGCGCATGGCGCGCGCCCAGATGCGGCGGGCAACACGGCCGATGACGGTGTATTCCGGGTCCATGCCGTTGCTGAAGAAGAAGCTCAGGTTGGGCGCGAAATCGTCGATCTTCATGCCGCGAGCGAGGTAGTACTCGACGATGGTGAAGCCGTTGGAGAGGGTGAAGGCGAGCTGGCTGATCGGGTTGGCGCCGGCTTCGGCGATGTGATAACCGGAAATGCTCACCGAGTAGAAATTGCGCACCTTGTGGTCGACGAAATACTGCTGGATGTCGCCCATCATGCGCAGCGCAAACTCGGTGCTGAAGATGCAGGTGTTCTGCGCCTGATCTTCCTTGAGGATATCGGCCTGCACGGTGCCGCGCACGCTGGCCAGCGTTTGCGCTTTGATCCGGGCATAGCTGTCGGCATCGAGCAGTTGCTCACCGGTGATGCCGAGCAGTGCCAGGCCGAGGCCGTTGTTGCTCGGTGGCAGTTCGCCGGCATAGCGCGGGCGCGCGCGGCCGGCGAACAAGGCATCGATGGTCTTTTCGGCCGCGGCCCAACGCACCGGGTCGGCCTTGAGGTACTTCTCCACCTGCTGGTCGATGGCGGTGTTCATGAACATCGCCAGGATCATCGGCGCCGGGCCGTTGATGGTCATCGATACCGAGGTGGTGGGCGCGCACAGGTCGAAGCCGGAGTACAGCTTCTTCATGTCGTCCAGCGTGGGCACGTTGACCCCGGAATTGCCGATCTTGCCGAAGATGTCCGGGCGCGGCGCCGGGTCTTCGCCGTACAGGGTGACCGAATCGAACGCAGTGGACAGCCGCACCGCTGGCTGGCCGACGCTGAGGTAGTGAAAGCGCCGATTGGTGCGCTCGGGCGTGCCTTCGCCGGCGAACATGCGGATCGGGTCTTCGCCGCTGCGCCGGTAGGGGTACACGCCACCGGTGTAGGGGTAGTAGCCGGGCAGGTTTTCCTTGCCGAGAAAGGTCAGCAGCTCGCCCCAGCTTTTGTAGCCGGGCGCGGCGATCTTCGGCACCTGTTGATGACTCAGCGATTCGCGGTAGTTTTCCACCCGGATCGCCTTGCCGCGCACTTCGTATTCGGTCACTTCATCGGTGATCGACTGGCGCAGCGCCGGCCATTCGCGCAGCAGCTTGAGCGAATCGGTGGTGAGCGAGCCGATGGCGTCGTTGTAGCGTTGCCGCAGGGTGTGGAGTTCAGGAAAACAGGGGTCAGAGTCACTTTTCGAGTGAGCGTCAGGGTGGCAATTGTGTGCCAGCGGCGAAAAGCGACTCTGACCCCTGTTTCCCCTGTTTCCTGCATCGGTGGCGTACAGATCGAGCGCCTTCGGCAACTGCGGATCACCGAGATCGCGCAGTACGTCGAAGTAACTTTGTGCGCGATCGGCGATGTCGGCCTGGGTTTCGATGCGGCGATTGATCGCCCTGCCCTGTTCGGCGATCTCGGCCAGGTAGCGAGTGCGTGCACCGGGGATGAGGATGGTGGCGCGCGGTTCCTTGATCTTGACGTCCAGTTGCGGCTCGAAATTGCAACGCGGCTTTTCGCGTCCCGAGTCCCGAGTCCCGAGTCCCGATAGTTTCTGCCGCAGCAACCGACACAGATTCACGAACATCCAGGTGATGCCCGGATCGTTGAACTGGCTGGCAATGGTGGGGTACACCGGCACGTCTTCGTCTTTGCTCTGGAACGCGACGCGGTTGCGCTTCCACTGCTTGCGCACGTCGCGCAGGGCATCCTCGGCGCCGCGTTTGTCGAACTTGTTGAGCACCACCAGTTCGGCGAAGTCGAGCATGTCGATCTTTTCGAGCTGGCTGGGCGCACCAAAATCCGAGGTCATCACGTACACCGGGAAATCCACCAGATCGACGATCTCCGAATCGCTCTGGCCAATGCCGGCGGTTTCCACCATCACCAGATCAAAGCCCAGGCTCTTGAGGAAGGCAATGCAATCGCGCAATACCACGTTGGTGGCCGCGTGCTGGCGACGCGTGGCCATCGAGCGCATGAACACCCGCGGTGAGCGTAGTGCGTTCATGCGGATGCGATCGCCGAGCAACGCACCACCGCTGCGGCGGCGGGTGGGATCGACCGAGATCACGGCAATGCGCATCTGCCCAAACGCTTGCAGAAAGCGGTTCATCAGTTCATCGGTAACGCTGGACTTGCCGGCGCCGCCGGTGCCGGTGAGGCCGATGACGGGCACTGCGTGCCCGCGGGACTGGGGACTGGGGGCTCGGGACTGGGAAGAAGCAGGCGCAGAAGCCCATATCGTGCGCAGGTTTGCCAGTTCCGGCTCTGAAAAAAGGCCATCCTCGATAGCGGAAAGCATCCGACCAATGCCGATTTCGTCATCAAGGCCGGGCATCTCCTGTTTTTCCGGGTCCCGGCTTCTTGCGCTCCCCAGTCCCAGCTTCTGCGAGTCCCGGCCCCTGGCCGCCCGCGCCACCACGTCCTCGATCATCGGCACCAGCCCCAGATGCATGCCATCGTTGGGGTGGTAGATGCGCTCGACGCCGTAATCGTGCAACTCGCGGATTTCTTCCGGGGTGATGGTGCCGCCACCGCCGCCGAACACGCGGATATGGCCGGCACCGCGCTCGCGCAGCATGTCTACCATGTACTTGAAATATTCGACGTGGCCGCCCTGATAGCTCGACAGGGCGATGGCGTCGGCATCCTCTTGCAGCGCGGCGCGCACCACGTCCTCGACGCTGCGGTTGTGGCCGAGGTGAATCACCTCCGCGCCTTGCGCCTGGATCAGCCGACGCATGATGTTGATCGCCGCATCGTGGCCATCGAACAGGCTGGCGGCGGTGACGAAGCGCAGCGGGCTGGTGGCTGGGCTGGTTTCAGCGCACGGTTGCGACGGCAGCGAGGTCGGTACGGCAACCGGGCGGGCGGGTGTGCTCATGCGGTGACACCTTGGCGATGCGAGACAGGCCGCCATTGTAACGCCTGCCTCGATACCGTTCGGCTAGCGGCCACGAGCCGCAATCCCGTCCGGTGGGCAGCCAAGCGCCCCAATCCCGTCATTCCCGCTTTCGCGGGAATGACGCCGCTAAAGTAAGTGCCATTCTCATTCGACCCCGATTTTTCGCTTCACGGGTACTTGCAATATGATATCTTTATGATATGTTTTAGATCCACATTGGAGAGCCACCATGAAAGAACAACCAATTCGCTCGCTGCCCGGCATCCCGATGCTGCTGGGCCTGATCGCCACATTGCTGGCCGATGGCTACGCCGCCTTCAACGCCGTTGCCGCGGGTGCGGGGCCGTTGCCGATTCTGGCGCTCATTCTGGTCGCCACCGTACTGCTGTTCTGCCTCGGTGGCTTTTACATGGTCGAGCCCAATCAGGCCGCCGTGCTCAGCCTGTTCGGCAAGTACGTCGGCACGGTCAAGGATCAGGGCCTGCGTTGGAACAATCCGTTTTTTGCCGCCAAGAAGGTCAGCCTGCGCGTGCGCAACTTCGAGAGCGGGCGGCTGAAGGTCAACGAACTGGACGGCAGCCCGATCGAGATCGCCGCAGTGATCGTGTGGCAGGTGGCCGACTCGGCGGAGGCGGTGTACAACGTCGACGACTATGAGAGCTTCGTGCACATTCAGTCCGAAGCGGCGCTGCGTGCGATGGCCACCAGCTACCCGTACGACCAGCACGACGACAGCCAGATTTCGCTGCGTTCGCATTCGGCGGAAATCTCGCAGCACTTGAAGGAACAGCTCGATGAGCGCCTGACCACTGCCGGCGTCAACGTGATCGATGCGCGCATCAGCCATCTGGCCTATGCGCCCGAAATCGCGCAGGCGATGTTGCAGCGGCAACAGGCCGGCGCCGTGATCGCCGCCCGTACCCGCATCGTCGAGGGCGCCGTCAGCATGGTGGAAATGGCCCTGTCGCAACTCAAGGAGCGCGGCGTGGTGGAACTCGACCCGGAGCGCCGCGCTGCCATGGTCAGCAACTTGCTGGTGGTGTTGTGCTCGGATCGCGCGACGCAACCGGTGGTGAACACCGGCACACTGTACTGACATGGCGGAGAAGAAGGCCTACCCGCTGCGCATCAACGCCGCGATTCTCGCGGCGGTGCAGCGCTGGGCCGATGACGAGCTGCGCTCGGTCAATGCGCAGATCGAATATGCGCTGCGCGATGCGCTGCGCCGCAGCGGGCGGCTGAGTGCCGCTGCGGCGAAAACAGCGAACGACACCGACAAACCTGACGAGGCATGACCATGACCGATACCCGTTGGACTTACAAAGTCATCGACTTGAAAGGCAGCTTTTTTGCCGCCACCGTAGCGAGCGCACAGATCGAGGAAGCGTTGAACCGGCTTGGCATGCAGGGTTGGGAACTGGTCGCTGCGGATACCGCGCAAAAACCGTTCCAGCCGATTCGTGCGATCCTCAAGCGCCCGCTGTAATCCGAGGACACCGTCATGACCTTGCCACGTTTTGTTTGCGTCGTGACGCTCTGCCTGGCAGGGTTCGCAGGCATGGCCACGGCGCAGGATTACGCCGAGCAGCAACGCAAGGCGGCGGCGCTGCTCGACGCGCTGGATGCCGGCCACTATGAAGCAGCGCGCGCCGACTTCGATGCGGTTGTGGGCGAAGCGCTGCCGGCTGATCGCTTGCGCCAGGTGTGGGAATCGCTGCCGCAACAACTGGGCCCCACCCTGCAACGCGGCGCGGCGCATCCGGAGCGAATCAACGGCCTGAGCGCGGTGGTGACGCCGCTGCATTACCGCCTCGCCAGCCTCGATGCACTGGTTACCTTTGATGGCGACGATCGCATCAACGGCTTCCGGCTGGTGCCTGGCCAGCCGACGCAACCGCCACCTGCAGCAACGCCGGAGAATGCGCCATTCAGCGAGCGCGAAGTCAGCATCGGGCCGGATATCAGCGGCATTCCCGGCACCCTCACGCTGCCGCGCGGTGCTGGCCCCTTCCCCGCCGTGCTGTTGCTTGCCGGCTCCGGCCCGAATGATCGCGACGAGACGATTGGCCCGAACAAGCCATTGCGTGATATCGCCTACGGTCTGGCAACCCACAACATTGCGGTGCTGCGTTACGACAAGCGCAGCCATGCCCGGCCGCAGGATTTCGCCACCGGCGATTACACCGTCGAGGACGAAGTGATCCGCGACGCGCTGGCCGCTGCCAAATGGCTGCGCCAGAGCAAAGGCATCGACCGCCGCCGCGTGTTCGTGCTCGGCCACAGCCTCGGCGCCATGCTGGCGCCGCGCATCGCTGCACAGGACAAGCGCATCGCCGGCCTCATTTTGCTGGCGCCGCCGGCGCGGCCACTCGAAGACGCGATTGTCGATCAGATGACCTACCTCGCCGGCATCGATGGAACTTTCGCCAGTGATGAGCGCGCCGCCATCGACGCGGTGCGCGAACAAAGCGAGCGTGTGCGCGCGCTGCAAGAAGGCGACGCACCGGCGGCAGACACCCTACCGCTGAACATCCCAGCCGCGTACTGGCTCGACCTCAGAGGCTACGACCCGGTCGCCGCCGCGCTGAAATTGACCGTGCCGATGCTGGTGCTGCATGGCGCGCGCGATTACCAGGTCACTGCCGCCGAGTTTGCCCGCTGGCAGCAAGCACAATGGTTACCGGGCAGCGACGCGAGCCCGCGCGTCACCGTCAAACAGTACCCGCGGCTCAACCACCTGTTCATGGCTGGCGATGGCCCGTCGATACCCACCGAGTATGCCCAGCCGGGCAATGTCGATCCGGCAGTGATTGCCGACATCGGCAACTGGATCAACGCGCAATAATGCCGATCATGGGCGCCGATCACCACCTGCTCAACAGCGACTGGGCCGACGCGATCCCGGCAGCACTGGCGCGTGGGCGCAGCGCCGCGGTCGCGCGGCAACTCGCCAGCGCACACTGGCTGCTGCGCCGAAAGAGCGATGGCCGTTATCTGGCAACCGCCAACCGCGCCGGCGATATCCGTGCCCTGCAGCCGCTATCGAGCGCACAACGCCACGCGCTGCGGCGACTGCTGCGCGAACAACCGCATCGCCGCACTCTGCCGCTGGCCGGGCTGCGCCACCATCTGGATGCGCTCGGCATTCCCGCCGATTACGGCACCATGCACCAGTTGCCGCCGGTCGCCGAACCCGCCCGTCTCAGCCTGGCCGGCGCGGATCGCTACCAGCGCCCGTTGTGGTTGTTGCCAAGCGTGGCAACGGCATGGCAAGCGATGCGCAACGCGGCGCAGGCACAGGGCGTGATGCTGGATGCGATTTCCGGCTTTCGCAGCCACGACTATCAGCTCGGCATTTTCCGCCGCAAGCTGGCACGCGGCTTGGCGGTCGCAGAAATACTGGCGGTCAACGCCGCACCGGGTTTCAGCGAACACCACGGCGGTTTTGCGCTCGACATCGGCACCCCCGGCGAACCGCCCGCGGAAACCGGCTTCGAGCACACCGCCGCGTTTGCCTGGCTGTGCGCGAACGCTGACACTTTCGGTTTTGCCATGAGCTATCCGCGCGACAACCGGCATGGCATCGTCTACGAACCGTGGCATTGGGCGCATCGCAGCGACGAAACCCGTCGCACTAACACCCCCTCATAACCCCGGTAGCCCGGGTAGAGGCGAAGCCGAAACCCGGGGCGCATCGCGCCCGAAACCCGGGGCGCA
>PFJA01000232.1 GCA_002782905.1 Lysobacterales bacterium CG_4_10_14_3_um_filter_64_11 | reverse complement strand
GACGGCCCAGCGGTTTACCGCACACAACGCCACCTTGGGTAGCCCGGGTTGAGGCGAAGCCGAAACCCGGGACCGCGCAGCCGTTCATGCCGCCACCACAACCCGCGCGCCCGACCGCCTCGCCGCGGGCTGCGGTCATACGCGGTCAATACAAATCGATCGGATCGACATCGATCGACCAGCGCACGCGGCGGGCCGATGGCAGTTCGTACAGCGCCGGTATCCAGTCGCTCAGCAGCGCCTGCCGCGCCGGTCGCTGTGCGGCACTGAGCAACAATTGTGCCCGCACTTGGCCGGCCCGGCGCGCCATCGGCGCCGCGATCGGCCCGTGCAGATTCAGCCCGACGCTGGCCTCGGCCAACGCACGGCGCAGTGTCAACGCCAGCACCTTGGCGTCGGCAAAAAAGGCGTCGACCGCCGCCTGTGTGCTGGCCTCGGCGCGCAGCAAGGCAAGATGCGCAAAGGGTGGGAAGCCGGCGGCCTCGCGCTCGCCCAGTTCGCTGTCGGCAAACGCGCGGTAACCGCCGTTGAGCAGACCGGTCAACAACGGATGGTCGGGATGATGGGTTTGCAGCAACACCTCGCCCGGGCGTTCGGCGCGGCCGGCGCGGCCGGACACCTGGATCAGCAACTGTGCGAGCCGCTCGGGCGCGCGAAAGTCGGCACTGAACAGCCCTTCATCGACACCCACCACGGCAACCAGGGTGAGCCTTGGCAGGTCGTGGCCCTTGGCCAGCATCTGCGTGCCGACCAGAATGCCGGGCTGCTCGCCGAGCGTGTCCAGCAGGCGCTGTAAACCATTGCGCCCCTTGGTCGACTGGCGGTCCACACGCAGCACCGTGGCGTGGGGAAAATGCGCGCACAGCGCATCCTCGATGCGTTCGGTACCGGCGCCCTGCGGCTGCAGCGCCAGACTGGCGCAGTCCGGGCAGGCCGGCGGTGCGGCTTGCCGCGCACCGCAGTGATGGCACAGCAGGCGACGGCCGCGTTCATGCACGGTCAGCATCGCATCGCAGTGCCGGCACTGCGCACGCCAGCCGCAGTCGTGGCAGATCAACACCGGTGCGTAGCCGCGCCGGTTCTTGAATACCAGCGCCTGTTCGCCGCGCGCCAGACACGCCGCAAGCGCGTCGAGCATCTGCCGCGACAGGCCCGCCTGCAATGGCCGCTTGCGGATGTCGATCACCCGCACTTGCGGCGGTTTGGCATTGCCGGCGCGCTGGCGCAGGCACAGGTAGTGGTAGCGCCCGGCTCGGGCATGGGCGAGGGTTTCCAGCGCCGGTGTGGCGGAACCCAGCAGCACCGGGATGGCGAGCTGCTTGCCGCGCACCAGAGCCAAGTCGCGGGCGTGATAGCGCACGCCATCGTGCTGCTTGTAGGAGCCGTCGTGTTCTTCATCGACCACGATCAGTCCGGGGGCTGGCAACGGTGTGAACACCGCTGAACGGGTGCCGACCAGCACCTGCGCCTGATTGCGCGCCATGCGCAGCCAGGCCGCTGCGCGCTCGCGGTCCGATAGCCCGGAGTGAAACGCCAACACCGGCACTCCGAGGCGGCGGCGAAAGCGGTGCAGGGCTTGCGGCGTCAGCCCGATTTCGGGCACCAGCACCAATGCCTGCTGCCCGCGCGCCACACAGGCGCGGATCGCTTCCAGATAGACTTCGGTCTTGCCGCTGCCGGTGATGCCTTCCAGCAGCAGCGGCTGAAACGACCCGAGGCCAGCGATGACGGCAGCCACCGCCTGCGCCTGTTCGCGATGCAAGGCTGGCCCCGGTTCGGCGATCTGTACCGGCGAACCGGCAATCGCCACGTGCTGCACCAGCGCGCGTGCCGCCAAGGTGCGCGCCGCGCTGCGCCAGCCGGGCAACTCCTGGTCGAGTTGTTCGGCGGTGCGGGCGGCGGCGTGCAGCAGGCTGGCCAATCGCCGCGGTGCGCCGGCGCGCATACCACCCAGCGCGGTATGCCCGGCTTCGCTGAGCTGCCAGCCGCGCGTTTCGGTGTCGGCGGCAGCGGCACCGTTGGCCAGCGCGTTGGGCAACGCGGTGGCCAGCATCTCGCCCAACGGCGCCTGGTAGTAGCGTGCTGCCCATCGCAACGACTGCCACAGTTCATCGCTGAGCAGCGGCTGCGCATCGAGCCGTTCAACGATACCTTTGAGGCTGGCCGGTTCGGCTTGGCTGCGGCCGACGGCGGCGACCACACCGATCTGCTGACGTTTGCCGAACGGCACCCGCACCCGGCAACCCACCCAGCCGGCATCGGCCGCGATGCCCGGTGGCGTGCGGTAATCAAAAAAGCGTGGCAGCGGCAGTGGCAGCGCAACCTGCAGCACCGCGTCATCGGGCACTAAAACCATCGCCGCAGTGTAGTGCAAGGTCGCGGCTGTGACGCGATCGGCACTTTTTGTGTAGCTTGCCACACAATGCTCCGCCACGACCTCAGCAAAAACCTGTAGGTTACTGTTCAACCGAACGAATCCGCCTTATCCACATCATCTGTGGATAACTCTGTGGACGAAGCCGGGATCAGCGTCGAAATCGCCCGTGGTGGCGGCCTGCGATCCAACTTGGCGATTTTTTAACCAAAGCGTCACATTGCAATTAAAACAATGGGTTGCAATCCAATGCCGGCGGCAACGCGTGATTGTGGCGAGGCGGCGGCCGGCGTTGACCGGCACACTTTTCGCTTGTGCACAACCGGTTTGCCGATAACCCTTGCCAGCGCTTGTGGAGCGCCGGTTTGCTGCGCCGTCAAGCGTCAATTGCCAATTGTGCTGGCGTTCGCGCAACGACGGCATGGCGCAGAATGCGTGCCGCCTCGCGTACCATGGCGCGCTATTCACGGTGATCGCTTACATGTCCGCCAAGCACTCGTTGCGCCATGAAATCAACGCGACCACGCGCTTGGCGGCACCGTTGGTGCTGGGCCAGTTGTCGTCGGTGGCGATGAGTGTGGTCGATACCCTGCTCGCCGGTTGGCACAGTGCCACCACGTTGGCGGCGGTGGCGGTGGGCAGCGCGATCTGGTCGTTGGTGATTCTGGTGCTGATTGGTGTGCTGATGGCGGTGCCGCCGATCATTGCGCAGCTCAACGGTGCCGGCCGCCGCCACGCCATCGGCAGCAGTTTTCGCCAAGCGCTGTGGCTGGCGTTGATGATGGGTCTGGCGCTGATGGTGCTGGTGCGCAACGCCGAGTGGATGTTCGATCTGGCGCGGATTGCAGCGCAGGTGCGCCCCGAGGCGCTGGCGTTTCTCGATGCCATCGGCTGGGGTGCGCCCGCGCTGGCGTTGTACTTCTGTCTGCGCTATGTCAGCGAAGGGGTGTCCTGGACCATACCGACCATGCTGTTCGGCATCGCCGGCCTGGGCGCGCTGGCGCCCTTGGGCTATGCCCTGATGTTTGGCCGTTGGGGGCTACCCGAGATGGGTGCGGCGGGGCTGGGCTATGCCACGGCCGCTGTGTTGTGGGCACAGGCGGGCGGGTTTGCGGCGTATTTGGCACTGTCGCCACGGTTCCGTGATTTGCACTTGTTTGGCCAGTTTGAGGCGCCGCGCTGGGCGGCGATCCGCGAGCTGTTGCGCATCGGGCTACCCATGGGCGTGGCGATCTTCATGGAGGGCAGCCTGTTCGTGGTCAGTGCCTTGCTGATCGGCCGGATCGGCGCCATCGAGGTGGCGGCGCACCAGATTGCCATCAACCTGTCCAGTGTCACCTTCATGGTGCCGCTGGGGGTGGCGATGGCAACCACGGTGCGGGTGGGCCATGCCGTGGGCATGGGCGATCCCGACGCCGTGCGCGGCGCCGGCAAGGCCGGCTACCGCATCGTGCTGGTCACCCAGGTGGTGGCCGGTTTGACGATGTTTTTCGGCAATCACTGGCTGGTTGGCCTGTACACCCGCGATGCCGCGGTGGCGGCAGTGGCCAGCAGCTTGCTGTTGTATGCGGCCGCATTTCAGTTGCCCGACGGCATTCAGGCGTTGTCGGGTGGCGCCCTGCGCGGGCTGAAGGATACCCGCATGCCGATGTTCATCACCGTGTTGGCGTACTGGGTGCTCGGCATGCCGCTCGGTGCCGGTCTGGCATTTGGCCTGGGCTGGGGCGCACAGGGCATGTGGGCGGGCCTGATCATGGGCTTGAGCGCCGCCGCCGGCTTGCTGTGCTGGCGCTTTGTCCGCCTCGCCCGCGATCCGTGTCGGCGCGCAGCCGTGACCTCCGGGTGATGGTTGTTGGCGAACTTCGCGTTATCCTTGCAGCGATTTCATTGGGAGCGTATCCATGAGCGACAAACCGCGCGGACTGCTGCTGCGACTACTGGCGGGCACTTGGCGAACCATCGACCTCAGCCGTCGGTTCGTGGTCAACATGCTTTTTTTGCTGATCGTGCTGCTGGTACTGGCGGCGTTGTTTGCGCCCAAGGCCATGCTGCACAAACGTACCGCGCTGGTGATCGCACCCAACGGCGATCTGGTCGAACAGTACCGCTCCGACCCCGGCTCACGGGCGCTCGCCAAATTGCTGGGTGAAGAACAACCCGAAGTGCAGTTGCGCGACCTGCTCAAGGCGATCAAGGCCGCCACCACGGATGCACGCATCGAGCGCATCGTGTTGCGCGCCGATACCTTGGGTGGCGCCGGCATGGCGGCGCTGCGCGAGGTGGCCGACGCCCTGCGCGAGTTCCGCGCTGCCGGCAAGGAGATCATCGCCTACGGTGACAGCTACGATCAGCGCCAGTACCTGCTGGCGGCGCAGGCCAACGAGCTCTACCTGCATCCGCAGGGCGCGATTGTGCTCGAAGGCCTGGCGCGGTTTCAGCCCTACTTCCGCGAGGGCTTGCAGGACAAGCTGGGCGTCGAGGTGCATCTGTTCCGCGTTGGCGAATACAAGTCGGCGGCCGAGCCGTTCATCCTCGATGGCCCGTCGCCGGAAGCACAAACCGCCGACCTGTTCTGGATGAATGATGTCTGGCAGCGCTATCTGAGCGACATCGGCAGTGCGCGCGGCATCGAGCCCGAGGCGATTGCCGCCGGTATCGAGCAACTGCCGCAGCGGCTCGCCGCGCAACACGGTGATCTGGGTGCACTCGCGCTCAGCGAACATCTGGTCGATGGCCTGAAAACCGAGGATCAGGTGCGTGACCTGCTGGTCGAGCGCGGTGTCGCCGATGACGACAACCACAGCTTCCGGCAGATCGATCTGGAGTCCTACCTTGGCTTCGTCAACGGCGAAAATCTGCACATCGGCCGCCAGGACACCATCGCGGTGGTGGTGGCGCAGGGCGAAATCGTTGATGGCGAGCAGCCGCCGGGCACCGTTGGTGGCGCCTCGACGGCGGCATTGATCCGCGAAGCGCGCGAAAACGAGGATGTGAAGGCGCTGCTGCTGCGCGTGGATTCGCCTGGTGGTGGCGTGTTTGCGTCCGAGCAGATTCGCCGCGAGGTGGAACTGACCCGCGACGCCGGTATCCCGGTGGTGGTGTCGATGGGCAACGTGGCGGCGTCCGGCGGTTACTGGATTTCGATGAACGCCGATGTGATCTACGCCGATCCCTCGACGATTTCCGGCTCGATCGGCATCTTCGGCCTGTGGCTGAGCATGCCCGAAACCCTTGCCAAGATAGGCGTGCACACCGGCGGCGTCGGCACCACCCGCTTTGCCGGCGCATTCGACCCGACCCGGCCATTCGATCCGGCGGTGGGCGAAATCATCCAGTCGGTCATTGATGCCGGTTATGCCGACTTCACCGGCAAGGTGGCGGCAGCACGCGATCAAAGCGTCGCGGCGATCGACCGGATCGCGCGTGGCCGGGTGTGGTCCGGCGCGCAGGCCAAGGAGCGCGGGCTGGTCGATGAGCTGGGCGGGCTGCGTGCCGCGCTGACGCGGGCGGCGGCGCTGGCCAAGCTCGATGACGGCAGGTATCGGGTCAGCTACATCGAAGCACAGATGTCGCCATTCGAGCGGTTCATGAACAATCTGGGCGCCAACTCGGCGGCGCGTGCGCTGTTGCACGAGTCGGGCATGGCCAAGCTGCTGTTGGGGCCGCAGCGTGAGCAGATCGAACAGCGCTTGCAATGGCTTGGCAACCCGCGTGGCCGTCCCATCCAGGCGCTGGCGCATTGTTTTTGCGCCCTTTGACGTGAAACATCGCGTAGCGTTTCATTGTTTTCCTGCCCCGCTTGCGGGGGAGGGCGGCGGTGATTTGCCATGAACATCAGCAGCGCCGCAATCCGCTGATGGCGGGTGCCGGTGTGCTCGATACGCTGTTGCTGCCGCTGCGCAGCGGCGAGCTGGTGTTGCCGCAGCACGGCGCGGCGCTGTTCCTGCGTGCGCGCGCTGGCGCGGCACTGGATGCCGTTGCCGGCGTGCAGTGGCAGTGCCAGCAAAGCTTCAAGCCGTTTGCTGATGCGCTGCGCGCGGCGGGCCGGACACTGGACAGTGACGATGCCGCCCGCTACCCGCTGGTGCTGGTGCTGCCGCCACGGCAGCGCGCCGAGGCGCGCGCCACCCTGGCACACGCGTTCATGCGGCTGAATCCGGGCGGCACGGTGCTGGCGGCCATGGCCAACGACGCCGGCGCACGCAGCATGCAGGCCGACATCGAACGGCTGGCCGGTTCTAGCCACAGCCTGTGCAAAAACAAGTGCCGGGCGGTCTGGGCCGTATCGGACCCGGATCGATTCGACAGCGCCTTGTGCGCGCAGTGGTTGCAGGCCGATGCCCCGCGCCTGATTGCCGATGGCCGGTTCAACAGCCGGCCCGGGCTGTTTGCGTGGGATCGAATCGATCCGGGCTCGGCGCTGCTGGCCACGCAGTTGCCGGCCGATCTGGGCGGCCGTTGCGCCGACCTGGGTGCCGGCTACGGGTACCTGAGTGCCGAGCTGTTGGCGCGCTGCCCCGGCATCCAAACGCTGGACCTGTTTGAGGCCGAGGCGCGGGCACTGGAGTTGGCGCGGATCAACCTGGCGCGCTGCACACACCCGGCCGAGCGCCGCTTTCATTGGCATGATGTCACTGCCGGCCTGCCAGGGCGTTACGATGTGATCGTCAGCAATCCGCCGTTTCACGTCGATGCGGCGTCCGAGCCTGCGCTGGGCCGGGCGTTCATTGCCAGCGCGGCACAGGCGTTGTCGCCGGGCGGCCAATTGTGGCTGGTGGCCAATCGCCACCTGCCGTACGAAGCGCAATTGGCGCGGCACTTCCGCACCATCCGTCCGGTCGCCCAAGCGCACGGCTACAAGGTCCTCCACGCCAGCGAGCGATACCTGTGAGCCTGCACCGCAGCAATGCGGTTTGCTGTTTCACTCGCGCGCATTGCAAGATGACCGTTGACCGTGGATTGGCGATCACCGTGCACGCCGCGCTTCATGCAGATTTTCGCAAGCCGTGAACAAGTGCTCGCGCCAAGAGGCCAAGCGGGCCAAGGGAAGCAAACGTTTGCGCGCTGACGAAAGCGGCAGGTGGATCATGGCTGTTGGGGTGTCGCTGCATCGGGAGGCACGAAGGCACACATGGATTTCCTGGCGTTGTTGGCGTCTTGACGCGAGTAAAGCCCGCCTCCTGCAGCCATCGAGCCTGAATTGAGAACACCATGAAACTGGTCAAATTGCTGTCCAATCTCGGCTACGGCAGCCGCAAGCAAGTGACGCAAATGCTGCGCAATGGCTGGGTGATGCGCGCCGATGGCAGCACGCTGGGCCCTGATGACCGTGCCGACCCGGCC
>PFJA01000143.1 GCA_002782905.1 Lysobacterales bacterium CG_4_10_14_3_um_filter_64_11 | reverse complement strand
GCGGCGAAGTGAGTTACCCGATCGCCAATCACGATCGCACTGTCGGCGCCCGCGTCTCGGGCTACATCGCCAGGCGCTGGGGCAACCTCGGCATGGAGCCGACGCCGGTGCAGGTGTACTTGCGCGGCTCGGCCGGGCAGAGTTTTGGTGCCTTCAATGCTGGCGGCCTGCACATGGAATTGATCGGCGATGCCAACGATGGCGTCGGCAAGGGCATGGCCGGCGGTCGGCTGGTGCTGCGGCCGCCGTCCGGCGCGCGTTATGTCGCCCGCGACACCCCGATCATGGGCAATGCCTGCCTGTACGGCGCCACCGGCGGCGAGCTGTATGCCGCTGGCCGTGCCGGCGAACGCTTCGCGGTGCGCAATTCCGGCGCAATCGCGGTAATTGAAGGCGCTGGCGACCATTGCTGCGAATACATGACCGGCGGCGTGGTGGCGGTGCTCGGCCGCACCGGCCTGAACTTCGGCGCCGGCTTCACCGGCGGCTTCGCCTACGTGCTCGATATCGACCGCGATTTCGTCGATCGCTACAACCACGAGTTGATCGACCTGCACCGGCTGTCGCCGGAAGGTATGGAAAACCACGTGCAGCATTTGCGCAGCCTGCTCGGCGCCCACCACGGCGCCAGCGGCAGCGTGTTTGCCGCCGAACTGCTGGAAGACTTCCGTGATTACCTGAGCAAGTTCTGGCTGGTGAAGCCGCGCGCCGCCTCGCTGGAATCGCTGATCGAAACCCTGCGGGAGGCGGCATGAGCAGCCGCAATGTGTTTCATTACCTCGAACACGCCCGTCGCCTGCCACGCGAGTTGCCGGTTACCGTGCGGGTGCAGGGCTGGAGCGAGATCTACGGCAGTTTCGATCCGGCCGGCGCCAGCGAACAGGCGGCGCGCTGCATCGATTGCGGCAACCCGTATTGCGCCAACAAGTGCCCGTTGCAGAACGCGATTCCCGAATGGCTGCGGCTGACCGAGGAAGGGCGGTTGTTTGCAGCCGCCGAACTCGCCCACCAGACCAACCCGCTGCCGGAAATCTGCGGCCGGGTGTGTCCGCAGGACCGCTTATGCGAAGGCGATTGCACACTGGAAACCGGCTTCGGCGCGGTCACCATCGGCGCGCTGGAAAAGTACATCGTCGATTCCGCGTTCGCGCAGGGCTGGCGTCCGGATCTGTCCAAAACGCTCGCCACGGGCCAGCGCGTGGCAGTGATCGGCGCCGGGCCGGCCGGCCTGGCCTGTGCCGATCGGCTGGCACGCGCCGGCATTCAGGCCCACGTGTTCGATCGTCACCCCGAAATAGGCGGCCTGCTCACCTTTGGCATCCCGCCGTTCAAGCTGGAAAAACAGGTGATCACGACCCGGCGCGAGGTGCTCGAAGCGATGGGCGTGCAGTTTCATCTGCGCACCGAGGTCGATAGCCCGCTGGCCAACGAACTGCTGCGCGACTACGACGCCCTGTTCCTTGGCACCGGCGCCTACACTGCCGTGGACGGCGGCCTGCCCGGGCAGGATTTGCCCGGGGTACACAGCGCGTTGCCGTTCCTGATCGCCAACGCGCATCGCGTGCTCAGCGGCGACGCCAGCCTCGACGCGCAGCAGGCCGGCATGTTGCAACTCAGCGGCCGCCGGGTGGTGGTGCTGGGCGGCGGCGACACCGCCATGGATTGCGTGCGCACGGCAACACGGCTGGGCGCGGCGGAAGTCACCTGCGTCTATCGCCGCAGCGAAGCCGACATGCCTGGCTCACGACGCGAAGTGGGCAACGCCCGCGATGAGGGCGTGCGCTTCTTGTTCAACCGCCAGCCGCTCGCCATCGAAGGCAGCAGCCACGCCAGCGGCGTGCATCTGGTCGAAACCCGGCCCGGCGCGGCCGATGCCTCCGGCCGCCGCCGCGCCGAAGCGATCGCCGGCAGCGACGTGTGCCTGAGCGCCGAAGTGGTGATTCTGGCGTTCGGATTTCGCGCCAGCCCGGCACCGTGGTTCAGCGAGTTTGGCCTGAACCTCGGCAGCGATGGCCGCGTGCAAACCCAGGGCCGCGCCGGCAACACCAACCTGTGCAAGGTGTTTGCCGGCGGCGACACCGTACGTGGCGCCGACCTGGTGGTTACCGCCGTGCTCGATGGCCGCGAAGCCGGCGATGCGATTGCGCGGCAGTTGCGGGCGCCGTAACGCGGCGCTGCCATCAGCCGCTGAGCCACTCCACCACCTCGCTGTGCAGTGCAGCGAGGCCGCGATTGAGAGTGGCCAATCGCCCCTGATGATGGCGTGCGAGGGCCGCGAGGTACGCGTCAGTGACTTGGCGGTGACCGAGCAGGCCGTGCCAGGACACCGCCGAATAATCGAAGTTGTCGGCCCAGAAGCGGTGCCGGGAATGTTGCACGAAACCAGCGAGCACGCTGTCCGCCTGCGCCGGTGCGGCGACTGCGCCGTGGCGCAGCAACAGGCGCAGCAGGGTGCCCTGGGTGATCGGACAGGTGGCGAACGGTTGCGACGCGCGGAAAACCAGCGCACCGCCAGCTCGTGGTGGACATGCACCTGATCGGCGAGTGCGACCAACACATTGCCATCACGCAAAATCGTGGCCGGGCTCATTCGTCGTTCAGCGCGGCCACGTCGGCGGCGGTGATCGGGCGACTGGGACGCGCCGGCGGCAACCCGCTCTGCGGATGCACCGTGTAAGGCGGCAGCTCGGCCTCAGCCACGCCGGCGTTCAGCCCGCGCCGGATCAAATCGGCAACCGTGCGGCTGAGGCTGTGGCCGCTGTGCTGGGCAATGGCAGTGGCCGCGCGGTGCAGATCGTCGGGGAGGTTTGCGGTGGTTCGCAGCGTCAACGTCACGGTCGGCGGCCTGACCTGCCTGCCTTGTCACGGAAGTTTCGCGTAGCCGCGCCATCCTTGTGGTGGAACCACGCCAAGCGCTTTGTTTCCCCCTCTCCCGCTGGGAGAGGGCTGGGGTGAGGGAAACGGGATGGCGTGAAAACGTTTGATGATGCGGGGTGGCCACTCGCCATGCCCGTTCGCTTTCCGCAATCGCGAGGATGCCGCCGTGATAAGTATCGAAAACCATTTTTACGCCAGGTTTCCCGGCCTGGCCGATGGCCGCCGCCGTATGCTCAGCCAGCCGGTGGTGGCGCTGCTGCGGCAGGTGATCGGCGAGGATCGGGTCAACCAGACCATCCACCGCTTGCAGGGCTACCACGGCTTCGACTTCGTCGACCACGGCCTGCTCGACCTCGGCGCGCGCTACCGGGTGGCGCAGACCGATATCGAGAACATCCCGTGCGAAGGCCGGGTGGTGATTGTGGCCAATCATCCGCTGGGCGCCGTTGATGCGCTGAGCCTGCTGCAACTGGTCGGCAGGGTGCGCCGCGATGTGCGCATCCTGGCCAACGATTTTTTGCTGCAACTCGATGGCCTGGCACCGCTGCTGGTGCCGTGCGACGTGTTCGGCGGCAAGCCGCGTGCGCGTTTGCGCGAAGCCTATCGCTGCCTGCAACGCGATGAGGCCGTGATCATCTTCCCGGCCGGTGAGGTCAGCCGCATCCATGCCAATGGCATCCGCGATCCGCGCTGGTCGGAAGGGTTTTTGCGGATCGCCCGCAAGACCGGCGCGCCAGTGCTGCCGATCCACATCGGCGCGCGCAATTCACCCACTTTTTATGGGGTGTCGCTGCTCGCCAAGCCGTTGGGGACGCTGTTGCTGCCGCGCGAAATGCTGGCGGCCGACAAACCCCGCATCGCCATCACCATCGGTGCGCCGGTGCTGGTGAGTGCGCTGACTTCAGCGCGACTCAGCGACGCTGCGCTGGCGCGCCGCATGCGCGCACACGTTTATCGCCTGCCTCGGCGCAAGCCGCCGATGTTCGCCACTTCCAGCGCGGTGGCGCATCCCGAATCCGCAGCAGCCGTGCGCACTGACCTGAGTTCGGCGCGCTGCCTCGGGCAGACCAGCGACGGCAAGCAGATCCTGCTGCTGGAGTGCGGCCACGACAGTGCGGCGATGCGCGAGATCGGTCGTCTGCGCGAGCTGACGTTTCGCAAAGTCGGTGAAGGCACCGGCCTGAAGCGTGATCTGGATCGCTACGACGCCTGGTACAGCCATATCGTGTTGTGGGATGCAACGGCGATGGAAATCGTCGGCGCCTATCGCCTCGCCGAGACGCAAAGAGTCGTCGCGCAACACGGCATCGACGGGCTGTATTCGAACAGTCTGTTCGCGTTTACCAGCGATGCACAGGCCCTGCTCGCGCAAAGCGTGGAGTTGGGCCGCAGTTTTGTGCATCCCCGGTACTGGGGTAGCCGCAGCCTCGACTACCTGTGGCAAGGCATTGGCGCATACCTGCGCGTGCATCCGCATGTCCGCTACCTGATCGGCCCGGTCAGCCTGTCGGCCAGCCTGGGTGAATCGGCGCGTGGCTGGATCGTGCATTACCACCAGCATTTTTATGGCGACGCCGGGCACTCCGTCTGTGCCCGCAACCCGTATCGGGTACCGCCCGAAATCGCCGCCGAAGCGGCCGCCGCCTGGCACGGGCAGGACATCAAGTCCTGCCTGCAACGGCTGCGCTCGGAGCTGTTGGCGCGCGACGCAACGCTGCCGGTGCTGTACAAGCAGTATGTCGATCTGTGCCCGCCCGACGGCATTCGCTTTCTCGCGTTCGGCATCGACCCGGCATTCGGCCATTGCGTCGATGGCTTGATCCGCATCGATCTGAACACCCTCAAACCAGCCAAGCGTGCGCGTTATCTGGGTGGCTGAGCACGCGTCGGGCGCATTGGCGTGTTGTCGCCGGGGTTGGCGCAAGGCGCGTAAACCGCCGCCGTGTCGGCGTCACCTTCGCGCGACGACGCTCAAAGCCATCTCCTGCGCTGTAGCATATGGCGCCGCGCACTGGCGCGATGGCTCATCGCGCCTCCTGATTAGCAACACGCGTCAGCTAGTCGCATCCGGTGATGCTGGTTGGCTATAGAGTGAGCGCTACATCGGCGAACTGGTAGCGGTGGCCCTGCGCACAAAACAGCCTCTTGACCGAATGGCAGCGTTGGAGCCGGAACCCTTGGTTTCGTCTTTCCAGCTTTCGCTGGAATGACGGTGACGGATGCCAGCGTTTGCTGGCCGTCGCCACCGGTTCGGTAGCCCAGCCGCTTCGCTCGGTCCGGCCGGCTGACGCACATTGCTAATCAGGTCACGCCTTGGCGCGCTCAGCGGCAAGGCGGGCGCGCAGTCTGTCACGGATGACCTCGTTTTCGCTGGCGTACTCACCCGTTCGCGCCTTGGCTTTCACCACATCAGCCATGGTGTTCGGCAGAGTGATACTCAGTTGCTGAGTCGTTCGCATGGCGGCCTCCCGCCATAAGGATAAAATAATCCTACTTCGCTGACCGCCGCCATAAGTCCAGCGCTCCAGCGCCCCGATCACGCGCCCGTCAGCGCGTGATCGGCACCGCGGGCATCAGCATCCCGCCGCCTGCCCGCCGCCAGCAGGCAGGGCAAGCACGGGACAAGCCAAGACACATGTGTATTGAATCAATGGATGGGTGTCCTCGGCTTCATCCCACACTCGGCTTCATCCGGCTTCATCCAACAGGCAAGCGCGGACGCGTGTAATTCATGAAACATCCCCGGCTAAAACCTGCCGGTCAATGTAAAGCCATAAAAGCGCGGCGAGCCGAGGATGAACGTTGGCGTACCGAACAACTCGCCGGTGTTGCCGGCATCGATCAGGTAACGTTTGTTGCTGAGGTTGGATACGTCGGCGCGCAGATCCCATCGCCCGTCATCGAAACGAATGCCGGCACTCAGGTTGTACAGCGCATAGCCGCCCTGCTCGATGCCGGCAAAGTTGGTGTCCTCAAAAAATACGTGCGAGCGCACGTTCCAGCTCGGCCGCAGGTAAAGCTGCATGCCCTTGCCAAGGTCGGCCGACACGTCGAAACCGGCAGAAGCGCTGTGCCGCGCGGTCAGGCGAAAACGATTGCCGGCCAGTTCCTGCACGTTGCCATCATCATCACGTTGGTTGAACTGGGCATCGACATAGCCATAATTGAAGAATGCCTGTAGGTTGTCGTTTGGCTGCCACAGCAACGAGGCCTCGGCGCCCTTGGCATTGGCATTGCCGCCATTGGCGGGCACGAAACGCTGGGTATCGTCATCGCGGATCGAGGTCTGGAAATTGCTGTAGTCGTAGTAGTACGCGGCGATGTCATAGACCACACGGCCACCGGCCAGTGCGCCTTTCAAACCAGCCTCATAGCTCCACACGATTTCGGCATCGATGACCTCGCTGCTGAAAGCGTCGATGTTGACCACATTCGGCCGCCGTCCACGCGACACGCTCATGTACCCACTGGCTTCATCGCTGAAGCGATAGGCTGCCACTGCCCGCCCAACAACCGATTCGAAGTTTTCGCTGCGGCTGAGCACACCATCGGTGGGCGCAAACAGAATGTTTTGTGGGTTGGCTGGATTGGGCGAGCCACCAAGGCCAAACAGACCCAGGAAGCTTGGCACCCCGAAGAACTGGCCGTTGTAGCCGGCGCGCACATCCTCAAAACTGGCGCGCGCACCGAGCGTGATGTCGAAGCGGTCCGTCACCGTCCAGGTGCCGTCTGCGAACACTTCATATGCGGTGGTCTTGCCGAAATTGGTTGATTGTTCTTGATGGAAAGGCTTCAACGGCACCACGAATCCCGGTGCCAGCGGCAACAGATTGACCAGCGTATTGGGGCTACCATCGGGCAGCAACGGGGGTATGCCGAGCCCGACGGCCGGCAAGGTAATGAAGCTGCGCTCATCGGTTCGGAATGGCACGCCCTGACTGCCGTTTTCGTGAAAATAGCTGGCGCCGACGAATGCCTTGAGGCTGCCACCAGCGTCGTAGTTGAAACGCATCTCCTGGCTCACTTGTCGGCCTTTGGCATCCTCGGCGAACTCGAGCGCGAACAATTGCGAACCATCGGCATCAAACTCTTCCAGCGAGTCGAAATCGCGCCAGCCGGTAATGGTGTTCAAGGTCCACGCATCGGTGAGCGGAAAATCGCCGAGCAAGGTGATGCCGCGCACGGTGCGATCCAGCCCCAGTTGCTTGCCCCGATTGTGATCGGCAGTGCGTTTGAGAATATCCAGACTGCCGTCGCGAGTGGGGATCGATCCGCTGCGAAATGCGGTTCCCGGCGGCGTGTCTTCTTGATAATTCAGAATCAGATCCAGAGCGCTGACCTCACCGACATTCAGATGAAAGCTGACGCGCGCCGCCTGGGTATCCTTGCCGTTGAGGTCACCGCCGGCAAGATTCTCGACAAAACCATCGCGCTGCTCGTGATACACCGCTACGCGCGCGAACAGGGTTTCGTCCAGCAGTGGTGTGTTGATGTGGCCGGTAAACAGGGTGCTGCCAAAGTTGCCGGCACCACCGGTAAAGCTGGCGCTGGTCTCGTTGCCAGCCTTGTTCTGGATCAGGTGCAGCGCGCCGATCTGCGCGCCCCGGCCAAACAGAGTGCCCTGCGGCCCACGCAACACTTCAATGCGTTGCAGATCGAAGGGCTGCACCACCGAACCGCGTGATTTGGAGATCGATACACCATCCTGGAATACCGAGACG
>PFJA01000296.1 GCA_002782905.1 Lysobacterales bacterium CG_4_10_14_3_um_filter_64_11 | reverse complement strand
CTCGCGCGCCAAGCCCCGGGTTACGCGCTGCGCGCTAACCCGGGCTACCAGGAGCGTCGATGGTTTGTAGCCCGGGTTGAGGCGAAGCCGAAACCCGGGACCCGGTGCCCGGCTCACCGCGACCGCCGAAACCCGGGACCCACAACCTGTTCACCGCCGCCGACAAACGCTCACGTCCGCGGCAAGGTCACCCCAGTCTGGCCCTGATATTTGCCGCCGCGATCGCGATAGCTTTGCGCACACGGCTCATCGGACTCGAAAAACAGCATCTGTGCCACGCCTTCATTGGCGTAAATGCGTGCCGGCAACGGCGTGGTATTGGAAAACTCCAGGGTCACATGACCTTCCCACTCCGGTTCCAGCGGCGTCACGTTGACGATGATGCCGCAGCGCGCATAGGTGCTTTTACCGAGGCAGATCACCAGCGTGCTGCGCGGAATGCGGAAGTATTCAACCGTGCGCGCCAGCGCAAAGCTGTTGGGCGGGATGATGCAGACCTCGCCTTTCATGTCGACGAAACTGCCGGAGTCGAAATGTTTGGGATCCACCACTGTTGAATTGACGTTGGTAAACAGCTTGAACTCGTCGGCACAGCGCACATCGTAGCCGTAGCTCGACGTACCGTAGGACACGATGCGCGCACCGGACGCGTTGGTTTTCACCTGCGCCGGCTCGAACGGCTCGATCATGCGCTGTTGCAGCGCCATGCGCCGAATCCAGTTGTCGGATTTGATGCTCATTGAGGGTCACACTCACGATGCGGGTTATGGCCACCAGACAGGCGCTGACGGTACAGAGCGCACAGGATAAAGCAGCAGCGCATCGACGGCGAGCACCAACGCGCCGCCAGGCATGGCGGAGAATGGCTTGAGCCGCCGATCGGACCGTCATTGCGAGCGGCCTGTTCCGGTGGCTGGAACTGCACACAGCCCCTGAACCAGACGGGCAGAACGTGGAAAGTGCGGTACTTCCCTCAGGGCGCGAGCTTGATCCAGGTCGCCTTGAGCTCGGTGTATTTGTCGAAGGCATGCAGCGACTTGTCGCGGCCATTGCCGGATTGCTTGAAGCCGCCGAACGGCGCAGTCATGTCGCCGCCATCCCAGTAATTCACCCACACGCTGCCGGCACGCAGCTTGCGTGCTACCCGATGCGCGCGGTTGATGTCGCGCGTCCATACCGCGGCGGCGAGGCCGAACGGGCTGTCATTGGCGATGCGCAGCGCCTCGGCCTCGTCGGTGAAACTGATGGTGGCCAACACCGGCCCGAAGATTTCCTCCTGCGCGATGCGCATGCCATGCTCAACATTGTCGAACACCGTCGGCTCGATGTAACAGCCACCGGTTTCGCTCATCACCCGCTTGCCGCCCAGCGCCAGCGTCGCGCCTTCGTTCTGGCCCTGTTCGATATAGCCCAGCACGCGCTGCACATGGCCTTCATCCACCATCGCGCCCATTGCCGCGTCGGCATCGAGTGGGTGCCGCGGTTGCAGCTTGCGGCCTGCCGCGACTACTTCGGCAACGAACTCGTCCTTGATCGCGCGCTCCACCAGCAAGCGCGAGGCTGCGGTGCACACTTCGCCCTGGTTGTAGAAGATCGCACCGGCAGCGGCACGCGCCGCTTCGGCCAGGTCCGGCGCGTCGGCGAAAACGAGGTTCGGGCTCTTGCCGCCGCATTCCATGAACGCGCGCTTCATGTTGGAGCGTCCGGCACATTGCAGCAGGTGCTTGCCCACCGCAGTGGAACCGGTAAACACGATGCCATCGACATCCATGTGCAGCGCCAGCGGTTCGCCCGCACCTTTGCCGAAACCGGGCAGCACGTTGAACACGCCCGCCGGTATGCCCGCTTCGATCGCCAGCTCGGCGATCCGGATCGCGGTCAGCGGCGACTTTTCCGACGGCTTGAGAATCACTGAATTGCCCATCGCCAGTGCCGGCGCGATCTTCCAGATCGCCATCAGCAGCGGAAAGTTCCACGGCACGATGGCGGCGACCACGCCGAGCGGCTCGCGCGTGACCAGGCCCAATTCGTCGCGCCCGGTCGGCGCAACCTCGTCGTAAACCTTGTCGATCGCTTCACCGGTCCAGCTCATGCAGCGCACGCTGGCTGGCAGATCGACGCTGAGCGCATCGCCGATTGGCTTGCCCATGTCCAGGGTTTCCAGCAGCGCCAGCTCTTCGCTGTTGCTGTCGAGCAACTGCGCGAAACGGAGCAACACTCTCTTGCGCTGCACCGGTGCCGTGCCCGACCAGCGGCCATCGGCGAACGCGCGCCGTGCCGCCGTTACCGCACGCTCGACATCTTCCGCCTCGCACTGGGCAACCGCGGCGATGACGCGGCCATCGATCGGGCTGATACAAGCAAAGGTCTGGCCCGAGGCAGCGTCGACATAGCGGCCATCGATGAACGCCTGGCTGCGTATCGACAGAGCGGCGGCGCGTTGCAGCCATTGCTCACGGGTGCTTGGGCGGGTGTTTGTGGTGTTCATGACGGGCTCCAGCGTTGGGCGCGATATCGGGATCGAAATCAGAAGGTCGGCGGGGTATTGGCACTGACGATCACTGCGTCATCACTGCCAACATTGCGAAAACGGTGTGGCGAGCGGCTCTCGAAGTAATAGCCATCGCCGGGGCCGAGCACCCGCACTTGTTCGCCGACGGTGATCTCGACTTGGCCATGCACGATCACTCCCGCTTCCTCGCCGTCGTGCCGGAGCATTTCCGCACCGGTATCCGACCCGGGCGCCATCACCTCGCGCAAAATGCACATCTGCCGCGCGATCCGTCCCTTGCCCACCATATGCAAATGAATGCCGGCGCTACCCAGATCTGGCTGTTGCGCGGCGGGGTAGAACGCGCTGTCCTCGCCCGATTCCATATCCAGGGTAAAAAACTCGGCGAGCGAGATCGGAATGCCGTCCAGCACTTTCTTCAGTGAACTGATCGACGGGCTGACCTTGTTCTGCTCGATCAGCGAGATGGTGCTGTTGGTGACGTTGACGCGTTTGGCCAGCTCGCGCTGGCTCAGACCCTTGGCCTTGCGGATGGTTTGCAGGCGTTGCCCGATCTCCATAGTCCCGAATCCCGAAATGATGTTGAATAGTTAACACCCCTTGCCGTGAACGTCAAATAAAACCGTATGCTGCGGTGCTTATTGTAAAGTTTATTCAACACTGATAGCTTGCTGGCATCGTCGCAGGAGACTGTAAACCCATGTCCGACCACACTGCTCTGGAAGCGTTCTGGATGCCGTTTACAGCCAACCGCCAGTTCAAGGCCACCCCACGCCTGCTCACATCCGCGAGCGGCATGTACTACCACAGCGACGATGGCCGTCAGGTGCTTGATGGCACCGCCGGGCTGTGGTGCTGCAATGCCGGCCACGCGCACCCGCGCATCGTCGAAGCGGTGCAAAAGCAGGTTGCCACCCTCGATTACGCACCGACTTTCCAGATGGGCCACCCGGCAGTATTTGCACTGGCGGAACGTCTGGCCGCGATGGCGCCGGAGCCGCTGAACCACGTATTTTTTACCAACTCCGGTTCGGAATCGGTGGATACCGCGCTCAAGATCGCGATCGCCTACCACCGGGTGCGTGGCGAAGGCCAGCGCACCCGCCTGATCGGCCGCGAAAAGGGCTACCACGGCGTTGGCTTCGGTGGCATCTCGGTCGGCGGCATGGTCAACAACCGCAAGATGTTCGGGCCGCTGCTGCCCGGTGTGGATCACCTGCGCCACACCCTGGACATTTCCCGCAATGCGTTTTCGCGTGGCTTGCCCAAGCATGGTTTGGAACTGGTCGAAGACCTGGAGCGGCTGGTGCAGTTGCACGACGCCTCCACCATCGCGGCGGTGATCGTCGAACCCATTGCCTGTTCCGGCGGCGTGGTGATGCCGCCCGACGGCTACCTCAAGCGCCTGCGCGAACTGTGCAGCAAGCATGGCATCTTGCTGATCTTCGATGAGGTGATTACCGGCTTTGGCCGCGTCGGCGGCGCGTTTGCGGCGCAGCGCTTCGGCGTCACCCCCGACCTCATCACCTCCGCCAAGGGGCTCACCTCCGGCACCGTGCCGATGGGCGCGGTGCTGGTTTCCGGCCACATCCACGAGGCGTTCATGCACGGGCCGCAAGGTGCAATCGAGTTGTTCCACGGCTATACCTATTCAGGCCATCCGCTGGCCTGCGCCGCGGCGCTGGCAGCGCTGGACGTGTACGCCGAGGAAAATCTGTTCGAAAAAGCCATCACCCTTGGCGGCTACTGGGAAAACGCGCTGCACAGCCTGAAGGGCCTCGCCAACGTCATCGACATCCGAAACTTCGGCCTGATTGGTGCGATCGAACTGGCAGCGCGCGATAATGCACCCGGCGCACGCGGCTATGAGGTATTCACCCGCTGCTTCCACGACCACGACCTGATGGTGCGTTGCAGTGGCGATGTCATCGCCCTGTCGCCACCGTTGATCGTGGAAAAAGAACACATTGACCGTATCGCTCAGGCGCTGGCGCAAGCCATCGCGAAAACCGCCTGACCCCCCCATTCCTCCCAATTTGGTAACCGTAGCCATGCTCATCGGCGTCCCGAAAGAAATCAAGAACCATGAATACCGTATTGGCCTGACCCCGGCCGGCGTGCGCGAATTGGTGGCGCACGGCCATCAGGTGCTGGTGCAGCGCGACGGCGGCAAGCCGATCGGTCTCACCGACGAGATGTACGAAAAAGCCGGCGCGCAGATCGTTGACAGCGCGCAGAACATCTTCGCCCGTGCCGACATGATCATCAAGGTGAAGGAACCACAGCCGGTGGAATGCGCGATGCTGCGCCCGGGACAACTGCTTTACACCTATCTGCATCTGGCGCCCGACCCGGCACAGACCGCCGCATTGGTGAAATCCGGCTGCACCGCCATCGCCTACGAAACCGTCACCGACCGCAAAGGCGGTCTGCCACTGTTGGCGCCGATGAGCGAAGTGGCCGGACGGATGTCGATTCAAGCCGGTGCCCACGCGCTGGAAAAGGCACAGGGCGGTTCCGGCGTGTTGCTGGGCGGCGTGCCCGGCGTGAAACCGGCCGAGGTGATGGTCATCGGCGGCGGCGTGGTCGGCATCAATGCCGCGCGCATCGCGATGGGTATGGGTGCAAACGTCACGATTCTGGATCGCTCGCTCGACCGCCTGAAGTACATCGATGAACTCTATGGCGATCGCCTCACCACCATTTACTCCACCCACGATGCCGTCGAGGAACGCCTGCCCGATATCGACCTGGTGATCGGCGCAGTACTGATCCCCGGCGCCGCCGCGCCCAAGCTGATCGCGCGCCAGCAGCTCAAGCTGATGCGCCCCGGCTCGGTATTGGTCGATGTCGCCATCGATCAGGGCGGTTGCTTCGAAACCAGCAAGGCCACCACCCACCAGAACCCGACCTTCGAAGTGGACGGCGTCATCCATTACTGTGTCGCCAACATGCCCGGCGGCGTCGCGCGCACCTCCACCTTCGCGCTGACCAACGCCACCCTGCCGTTTGCCCTGCAACTGGCCGACAAGGGCGCCAAGCGCGCGCTGCTGGACGACCCGCACCTGCTCAATGGCCTGAACGTACACGCCGGCAAGATCACCTACGAAGCCGTTGCGCTTGCTCTGGGCTACGATTACGCGCCGGCGACGCAGGCGTTGGCGTAAGCTCGGGACCACGGGACCACGGGACCACGGGACCACGGGAAAAGCATAAAGCGCTTGGTCCGCAAAGGACGCAACAAACGCAAAGGTGAGCGCCGAGAACATCCGAATCTGGATATCGGTTCCACTAGCGAGGCGTCCCGGGTTTCGGCCTGCGGCCTCAACCCGGGCTACAACGTGCAATGGGCAAATATGATTGCCGCGGGATGAAACGGAGAAGCCAGCACGTAGCACATGGATGTGCGGTCGAGTGCAACAACGCGCCGTTAAGCGCGGCGAGCATCGCAGGCAAGCGCAGGGAATAGGCGCCGGTGTTTGAAGCACACGGACGTGCAAGTTCGGCGCCGGCCTGCGGTTGCCCAGATGCGCAGCGGACCGACGAGGCAGGAGCCGAGTCGGCGCTCGCCCGGCGCAAGGCGTTTTTGGGTACTTTTTGGGCCTGCAAAAAGTACCTCGCCGGCCGCAGGCCGGTGAGAGCTTTGCTATCGACTGCTACGCTTTCGCGCTAACCCGGGCTACAAAACACGACAATGCCGGTGTAGCGTGGACTGACCCCGCAGGCCGATGAAAGCATCGCGTTGAGCCTTGCAAGCTTCGCGGTACAGCTTCAACGCCAAGCTTAGCTATCGGGCCGAGCGCACACTGTTACCACCCCGTTACCCGCACCTGGACCCACTATGACCCAGCCCCGCACCCTTACCCACTTCATCCACGGCCACTCAATCGAGGGCAACAGCGGCCGTTTTGGCGATGTCTACGACCCGGCCAGCGGCCAGGTGCAGGCGCGCGTGCCGCTGGCAGCGAAAACCGAAGTAGAGACCGCAATCGCCGCTGCACAGGCGGCCTTTCCGGGCTGGTCCGCCACCACCCCGCTGCTGCGTGCGCGGGTGATGTTCCGCTTCAAGGAACTGCTGGAGCAAAACGCCGATGAAATGACCCGGCTGATCAGCGCCGAACACGGCAAAGTGCTCAGCGATGCGCGCGGTGAAGTAACGCGCGGCATCGAAGTGGTGGAGTTCGCCTGCGGCATCCCGCATCTGCTCAAGGGCGAGCATTCGATGAACGTCGGCCGCGACGTCGATTCCTGGAACGAATACGCGGCGCTCGGCGTGGTTGCTGGCATCACCCCGTTCAACTTCCCGTGCATGGTGCCGATGTGGATGTTCCCGGTGGCGCTGGCCTGCGGCAACACCTTCGTACTCAAGCCCTCTGAGCGCGATCCCTCACCATCGCTGCTGATCGCGCGCTTGCTCAAAGAGGCCGGCCTGCCCGATGGCGTGTTCAATGTGGTGAACGGCGACAAGGAAGCGGTCGATACCCTGCTCGATGACCCGCGCGTGCAGGCGGTGAGCTTCGTCGGCTCCACCGCGATCGCCGAGTACATCTACGCGCGCGGCAGCGCGGCCGGCAAGCGCGTGCAGGCGCTGGGCGGCGCCAAGAACCACATGGTGGTAATGCCCGACGCCGACCTCGATCAGACCGCCAACGCACTGCTCGGTGCCGGCTTCGGCTCGGCTGGCGAGCGTTGCATGGCGATCTCGGTGGCGGTATGTGTCGGCGATGCCACCGCCGATGCCCTGATCGCACGGCTCAAGCCGATGGTGCAGGCGCTGCGCGTTGGCCCGGGCTGCCAGGGCGACCCGGACATGGGCCCGCTGATCAACGCGGCGCACCGCGACAAGGTCAAATCCTACGTCGATCTGGGCGTCAGCGAGGGTGCCACACTGGTGGTCGATGGTCGCAACCTGCGCGTTGCCGGGGCCGAAGCGGGCTTCTTCTTCGGCGGCTGCCTTTTCGATCACGTCACCCCCGCGATGCGCATCTACCGCGAAGAAATCTTCGGCCCAGTGCTGAGCATCATGCGCGCACCGGATTTCGATACCGCGCTGGAGTGGGTGAACACGCACGAATACGGCAATGGCACCGCCATCTTCACCCGCGATGGCGATGCCGCGCGGCAGTTCGCGCACAAGGTGCAGGCCGGCATGGTTGGCATCAACGTGCCGATCCCGGTGCCGATGGCGTTCCACAGCTTCGGCGGCTGGAAACGCTCGCTGTTCG
>PFJA01000076.1 GCA_002782905.1 Lysobacterales bacterium CG_4_10_14_3_um_filter_64_11 | reverse complement strand
TCAGCAGACCCACACCGACCCCAGCGACATCGACCACAAGCGGCGTATCGCCGCACGCAAAATAACGGTGCTCATCAAACACCGCGTAATTGGGCAGCACCTGCTTGCGATAACTCGCCACGATCCGACCCTCGCGCAGCACGCTCAAGGCGTTGTACAGCGCCCCTTCCACCGGCAAGGGGTGGCCGACTATCGCCACGATGCCGTGCGTGTGCGCGGCCAGATCGGCCAATGCCGCCTCGCAGGCGGCGAGGAAGCTGGGCCGCAGCAACAGGTCCTCGGGTGGGTAGCCGCACAGGCTCAATTCCGGGAACAGCACCAGATCCGCGCCCAGTTCGTCGCGCGCATGGGCGATGCCATCACCCATCAGCCGCGCGTTGCCGGCAACGTCGCCGACGCGAAATGCACACTGGGCCAGAGCGACGCGAAGCTTTGACATGGTTGTCGCCGTGAGAAAACCGGGAGAAAACGAGGGTCCGCAAAGGACGCGAATGATGTTTGTTGTGACATCGTGTTCGTTAGGTGCGCCACTACCGAGCGCAGGATTCCCCGCCTGGGTGGCGCAATTGCATCACGACCGCCGCCGCTTTGCGACCTATGCGTTATTTGCGGACTTCAGTGGCTTGTGCTCCCTGGCGGGGTCGGCCGGAATACCCTCAGCGCGCCTTCATCCGCTCCGCGATCGCGCGGCCCAGATCGGCCGGCGAACGCACGGTGGTGACACCGGCCTTCTCCAATGCTTCGAACTTGCCAGCGGCGGTGCCTTTGCCACCCGAGGCAATGGCACCGGCATGGCCCATGCGCTTGCCGGCTGGCGCCGACGCCCCAGCGATAAATCCAACTACCGGCTTGGTCACGTTTTGCGCAATGAACTCGGCCGCTTCTTCCTCGGCGCTACCGCCGATCTCGCCAACCATGATGATGCCTTCGGTCTGCGGATCGTTCTGGAACAGTTGCAGGCAGTCGATGAAGTTCATGCCCTGGATCGGATCGCCGCCAATGCCGATGCAGGTACTCTGGCCGAGGCCGACATCGGTGGTCTGCTTGACCGCTTCGTAGGTGAGCGTGCCGGAGCGGCTGACGATGCCGATCTTGCCCGGCTGGTGGATGTGGCCGGGCATGATGCCAATCTTGCACTCGCCCGGGGTGATGATGCCGGGGCAATTCGGGCCGATCAGCCAAGTGTCCTCATACTGCGCCAGCACGTGCTTCACGCGCAGCATGTCGAGCACCGGGATGCCTTCGGTGATGCATACAATCACGCGGATACCGGCATCGGCGGCTTCGAGGATGGCATCGGCCGCAAACGGCGGTGGCACGTATATCACCGACGCATCGGCGCCGGTTTCATCCACCGCATCGCGCACGGTGTTGAACACTGGCAAACCGATATGGGTGCTGCCGCCCTTGCCGGGGGTCACGCCGCCCATCACCTTGGTGCCGTAATCGAGCATCTGCTCGGCGTGGAAGGTGCCCTGCTGGCCGGTGAAGCCCTGCACGATAACCTGGGTATTTTTATTGACTAACACGGACATATGATTCGAATCCTTGGTGGTTGACGCTTGGAAAAACGAAAAACGGGGTCAGAGTCAAATTTCGATCAGTATCCGGAGCGAAAGTCGTGCTGTACACACGTCGTTGACTCTGACCCCATTTTTCTCCCATTTTTCCTTCCGGCGAATGGCGTTCAGGCGGCAGCGGCGACAGCTTTGATGGCACCATCGGTGATGTCGTCGGCGGCGATGATGTCCAGCCCACTGTTGCGCAGCAGTTCCTTGCCGGCCTCGACGTTGGTGCCCTCAAGGCGCACCACTACCGGAATGGTGACACCGACATCCTTGACCGCGGCAATGATGCCTTCGGCGATCATGTCGCAACGCACGATACCGCCGAAGATGTTGACAAAAATCGCCTTCACCGTGTCCGAGCTCAGGATCAGCTTGAACGCCTCGGTGACGCGCTCCTTGGTGGCGCCGCCGCCAACATCGAGAAAGTTCGCCGGCTCGCCGCCGTTGAGCTTGATCACGTCCATGGTGGCCATCGCCAGCCCGGCACCATTGACCATGCAGCCGATATTGCCGTCCATGGTGACGTAGTTCAGGTCATGCTGGCTGGCCAGCACCTCGGTTTCATCCTCCTGCGCCACATCGCGCATCGCCACCAGCCTGGGCTGGCGAAATGCGGCGTTGTCGTCGGAGTTGACCTTGCCATCGAGCGCCATCAGGTCGCCCGAGGTCATGATCGCCAACGGGTTGAGTTCGACCAGCGACAGGTCGGCGTCGTTGAACAATTTGTACAGCCCGAGCATGATCTTGCTGAGTTGATTGGCTTGCCGCGCGTTGAGGCCCATGGCAAACGCCAGTTGGCGGCACTGGAACGGCTGCAAGCCCTGCACGTAGTTGACCTGCACCACATGGATGGCATCGGGATTCTCGGCCGCCACCTTTTCGATTTCCACCCCGCCCTCAGCCGAAGCAATGAAGCTGATGGTCTTGGATGAACGATCGACCAGCACCGACAGATACAGCTCTTTGGCAATATCGCCAGCCTCGGTGACCAGCACCGAATCGATCGGCAGGGCGCGGCCACCGGACTGGTAGGTCGCCATGCGGGTGCCGAGCATCGCCGCTGCTGCGGCGCGCACGTCATCCAGGGTTTTCACCAGCTTGACGCCACCGGCCTTGCCGCGGCCACCGGCATGAATCTGCGCCTTGACCACCCAGTGATTGCCGCCGATGGCCCTGGCTGCGGCCACCGCCTCGTCCGGGGAGCGCGCAACCTGGCCCGGCGGCACCGCGATGCCGTATTGGGCGAACAGTTCTTTGGCTTGATATTCGTGAAAGTTCATGTGTCACCTTGCTTGGCGGAAAGAGCGTGCCGGCGAGCACCGACACACGAAACGGAGCGAACGCGAAGCGCATCGGTACCAATTGTGGCGGCAACCGCGGCGAGAGCCCGCTATTTTCACCTCCCCACGCGACAAACGCAAAGCGGGCACGGCCGGAATATGAGGCAAGCGCCGTTTGTCGGCCTATACTTCCCGCAAACACGCTGACCGAGTCGCCTGTGAGCCCCCGCACAGCCGCAATACTGCCACTGCCCGATCCGATTGCGGCATCGCTTACCCGCGAGCTGCAATTGTTTGCCATGTACCGCGTGCTGGAAGCGGGACTCCTGGTATTTCTCGCCTTCAGCCCGCTTGCCGGCATCATTTCGGCACCCGACCGCCCAGCATTGGCGCAAACCGCAGGTGCCGGTTACCTCGCGCTCGCGTTGCTGCTGTGGTTTGCCGCTCGCGCAAATGGCGGCCTGTCGCTGCGCCAGCAAGCGGCAATCGGCCTGATCGTGGATATCGCCGCTGCGGTGATCGCCGTGCACGCCATCACCGACATCGCTACGGGCGTTTCCCTGCTGCTGATCATCAATATTGCCGCCGCCGCGCTGTTTCTGAGCCTGCGCACCGGTTTGATCCTGGCGCTGCTGGCAGCGATGGCGCTAGCACTGCCGCAATTGCTCGCTGCCATGGCGGAGCAAAACGGCTCGATTGCAGTGCAGTCGGTAATGCTGGCCATCACCTACCTCGCCGCCACCGTACTCACCTACCTGCTCGGCAACGACATGCGCAGCTCGCAGCGCATCGCGCAGCAACGTGGTGAGGATCTGGCCAGTCTGGCGCTGATCAACGAACTGATCATCCGCCGCATGCGTGCCGGGGTACTGGTAGTGGATGAAACCAACCATGTGCGGGTGATCAACGAAGCGGCCTGGCTGGTACTCGGAAAACCCGCGCCGGAACAACGCAATCTGGGAAAAATCGCACCCGAACTGTCGCGCCGGCTATGGCATTGGCGCAACCGCAAAGCGTTCCAGAACACCGCGGTTTCGCTGGCCAGCGATGCGCCGGAAGTGCTGCCGCGCTTCACCCGGCTGTCCAGCAACGATGGCCTGGCACTGATTTTTCTGCAGGACACCTCAATGGTTTCGCGGCGTGCCGAGGAGCTCACTTTGGCCACGCTCGGCCGGCTCTCGGCGTCGATTGCGCACGAGATACGCAATCCGCTGGCCGCAATCAGCTATTCGGCACAGCTACTGGAAGAATCCGCACTGGGCGATACCGACCGCCGCATGGTCGAGATCATCAATACCCAGTGCCAGCGGATGAACAGCATCATCCAGGACATTCTTGGCATGGCCCGCCGCGAACGCGCGCAGCCCGAAGCCGTTGAACTGGTTGCCTGGGCACGGCGTTTTCTGGTGGAGTTTCGCAGCACCCGCGCACAGGGCGACGAACACATCCGCATTGTCACCCGGCTGACACAACTTGAGGCGCTGATCGACCCCGGGCATCTGCATCAGGTGGTAACCGTGCTGATCAACAATGCCATCAACTATGGCCGGTTGCCGGATCAGCCGGCACGAATAACACTGGCGCTGCGGCAAGGCGAACACGGCGTGCCGATTGTCGAGTTGATCGACCGCGGCCCGGGCATCGTCGCCAGCGTCGCCAGCAACATCTTTGAACCGTTCTTCACCACCAGCGAATCCGGCACCGGGCTTGGGCTGTATATCGCCCGCCAATTGTGCGAGGCCAATCAGGCCACGATCTGCTACGAGCCGGTCGCCGGCGGCGGCAGTTGCTTCCGCATCACCCTCGCCGGTGTCGGTTCGCTCGCCCGGCCACACCGCACCGGGCCGGACACAGCGGCCGTCGCATCATGATAACTCTATGCAAAATCAAGGCATTACGTTAAGGTTTCACGATACACAAGGATCGAGCAAGGTATGGCGAACACCCGCAGTGCATTGGTGGTGGATGATGAGCACGATATTCGCGAGCTATTGGTGCTTACCCTTGGCCGCATGAACCTGCGCGTGGATACCGCCGCCGATATCCGCAGCGCCAAAACGCAATTGGCCGAGAACAGCTACGATCTGTGCCTCACCGACATGCGCCTTCCCGATGGCAACGGGCTGGATCTGATTGCGCTGATCGCCAACAGCTACCCGCAAACGCCGGTGGCGATGATTACCGCACACGGCAATGTCGAGGCCGCCGTCACCGCGCTCAAGGCCGGCGCCTTCGATTTCGTCAGCAAGCCGGTGGATCTCACGGTGCTGCGGCGCCTGGTGCAACACGCGCTGCAATTGCAGGAAACCCGCGTCAACAACCCCGGTCGCTTGATCGGCGAGTCTTCGGTGATGGCGCAGTTGCGCGCCACCATCGACAAACTCTCGCGCAGCCAGGCACCGGTTTACATCAGCGGCGAGTCCGGCGTTGGCAAAGAGCGCGTTGCACGCCTGATTCATGAGCAAGGCTCGCGTGCGAGCAGCCCGTTCGTGCCGGTCAACTGTGGTGCCATCCCGGCCGAGTTGATGGAAAGCGAATTCTTCGGTCATCGCAAAGGCAGCTTCACCGGTGCGCACGCCGACAAGGAAGGCCTGTTCCAGGCGGCCAATGGCGGCACGCTGTTTCTCGATGAAGTCGCCGAGCTGCCACTGCACATGCAGGTGAAACTGCTTCGCGTCATTCAGGAAAAATCGGTACGCCCGGTTGGCGCATCTGCGGAATTGCCAGTGGACGTGCGTATCCTGTCGGCCACGCACAAGGATTTGTCGCACCTGGTCAGCGAGGGCAAGTTTCGCCACGACCTGTTTTATCGGATCAACGTCATTGAGCTGAAAGTACCACCGCTGCGTGAGCGCCGCGACGATATCCCGGATCTCGCCGCTGCGATCCTGGCGCGACTGGCGAGCGACCATGGCGAGCCGGTGCGCACGCTCAGTTCCGGCGCGGTCGGTGCCCTGCAAACTTACGCGTTCCCAGGCAATGTGCGCGAGCTGGAAAATATTCTTGAACGTGCCGTCGCCCTTGCCGAGGGCGACCGCCTCACCGCCGAAGACCTGCACTTGCCGGTGAGCAGCCCGCTTGCCAGCAGCAGCGATGCCGCCACCGTTGCAAGCACGAGCCCAACGGCCAGCGCGCAGGCCAGCGGCTTGCCCGACTACATCGAGCAACTCGAACGCGACGCCATCGTCAAGGCACTGGAAGAATGCCGCTACAACAAGACCAAAGCCGCAGCCCACCTGGGCATCACCTTTCGCGCCCTGCGCTACAAGCTGAAAAAGCTCGAGATCGACTGACCGCAAACCCGCGACCGCATGGCGACACGGTTTTTGCGCTATGCCAGCCCCGGTAGCCCGGGTTGAGGCTACGCCGAAACCCGGGGCGCATCGCGCCCGAAACCCGGGGCGCATCGCGCCCAAAGCCCGCGACCCATCACGCCGCCGCCTGCGAGCCGCTGCTCCCATGACAGTGATTCAATGCCTGATCCAGATCAGCCCACAAATCCTCGACCTGCTCGATCCCCACCGATAGCCGCAACAGCCCTGGGGTAATGCCGCAGGCGCGCTGCGCCTCGGCACTCAACATGCGGTGGGTCAGGCCAGCCGGATGCTGGATCAACGAATCCACCGAACCCAGGCTTACCGCCGGGGTAATCAACGTTACCGCGCGCATCACCGCACTTGCGGCATCATGGCCGGCATGCAGATCAATGCTGATCAGCGTTCCCGGCCCGCGCATTTGCGTACCCAGCAGATGCGCGTTGCGCACCGTGCCGAGCCCCGGATAGTGCGCGCTGGCCACGGCCGGGTGTGCTGCCAGTCGCTTGGCGATCACGCTGGCGTTGGATTGCGCGCGCTCCACACGCAAGGCCAGTGTCGGCAAGCCGCGATGCAACAAAAACGCCGCCAGTGGATGCAACAGCCCACCGGTGGCAGCGCGTACCGTGCGCAACGGCTTGGCGTCGGCATCGGCACAGCACACCACACCGGCGATCACGTCGCCGTGGCCACCCAAAAACTTGGTCGCGCTGTGCAACACATAACGCGCGCCCAGCGCAGCCGGGTTTTGCAGCACCGGCGTGGCGAAGGTGGAATCGACCAGCACCGGCACATCACCCGCGGCGGCGACCACCGCACGGATATCGACCAGATCCAGGGTCGGGTTGGCTGGCGTCTCGATCACGATCAATGCGGTATCGCTGCGCCGACGCTGCGCAATTTCATCCGCTTGCACAAACTCGGTGTGCATGCCGAGCAGGCCCGAATCAAGCAGATGATCGCTGGTGCCGTAGATCGGACGCACCGCCAACACATGCTCGCCACGCGCGCGTGCGGCGAGCATCACCGCTGTCAGCGCGGCCATGCCCGAGCCGAAGGCAACACAGGCTTCGGTACCCTCCAACGTAGCCAGTGCCCGCTCGGTGCGCGCCACGGTGGGGTTGTGCAGCCGCGCATAAATCGAATTGGCGGCCTGCGCCTCGCCGGCCACCAACGCATCGAAGCTGGCGGTGCCGGCGTCGAGATCAGCCACCGGATAGGTGGTGGACAAATCGATCGGTGGCGCGTGAATGCCCAGCGCCGTGAAATCCTCGCGCCCGGCGTGTACCGCATGCGTCTCGAAACGGGTCATGGCGACACTCCATTCTGTCGAATGCACCCATTCTAGAATATGCTACGGCAGACAAACTCACACCCGAATACGATTCGGAAAAGGTAGGCTTGCATGGCATTGGACCGAATAGACTTCGCCCTGATCCGGCTGTTGCGAAATAATGCACGCACCCCGAACAACGAGTTGGCGGCGCAAGTGGGAATCGCCGCTTCCACCGCCCTGCAACGGGTGCGTCATTTGCAGGCCAGCGGTGCGATCCTGGGCTACCACGCGGAAGTCGCCCCTGCCGCCGTCGGCATCGGCTTGCAGGCGATGGTGGCCGCACGGCTCACCCGCCACTCACGCGCGCTGGTGGAATCGTTCCACGATCATTTGCTGTCGTTACCGGAGGTCTTGAGCCTTTACCACCTCGCCGGTGCCGACGATTTTCTGGTGCATGTCGGCGTGCGCGACTCCGACCACCTGCGCGACTTTGCACTGAGCGCGTTTACCGATCGGCCCGAGGTGGCACACATCGAAACCCGCTTGATCTTCGAGTTTCGCCGCAACCCCGAACTGCCGGTGTATGCGAGTGGCGAATCCTGACCGATCCTGACAATTGCACGTCACCGCTTTGTGCATGACAACGTAATTCACGAGAGGAGATATAACGTGGCTGCAAACCAGCTCGTACAAGCTCGCATCGACGGCGTCATCAAGACGGAGGCTGCGGCTGTATTGGCCGCGATGGGTCTGACCGTGTCCGACGCGGTGCGTCTGATGCTCACCAAGGTGGCCCACGACAAGGCATTGCCATGCGAGCCACTGATTCCCAACGCCATCACCCTCGCGGCCATGAAGCAAGCGCGCGCTGGTAACTTGCCGCGTGTCGACACCGTGGACGAGTTGCTGGACGCACTCAATGCGGGCGATTGAGTGGACCAGTCGGTTCAAAAAAGACGATCGGCGCGAGCTGAAAGGCCGGCATCAAGCATCCCTTGATCAAGACCTGCGCGTGATCATTCCGCACTTGGCAGCGGACGAACCGCTGCCCGAAAGATACCGCGACCACGCCCTTTCCGGCGACTGGGGGGATCACCGCGATTGCCACGTCAAGCCCGATCGGGTGCCGATCTATCAGCAACCCGATAGCCATACATTGCGCTTGGTGCGGCTCGGCTCACATGCCGAATTGAGCTTGTAACCGAGCCGTGGATAGTGTGCAGCATGGGCAGTGTGCAGGATGGGTAGAACGCAGCGACCGAGCGCAGCGAAGGCGTAGTTCGCACGGCGAACGCTGTCGCGAAGCGACCGAAACCCATCAAGCGCAACGCATATCACGCAGCACGAAAGATCAGGGCGACCATCACACGCGTAACGGATTTGCCGCGTTGACCGGGTTCTGACCGGACGATGGGTTTCACTGCGTTCTACCCATCCTACCGCCACAAACAGCAAACGGCCGACGCAAGCGCCGGCCGTTTGGGTGTTACCTACGCTGAAGCGGGTTAGAACGTGTAGCGCAAGGTTGCCTGCAGTTGCCAGCGTGAGGCCAACGTCGAACCCTGGTCGGTCAAGCGGCTGATGCGGTCGGGTGAGTTGAAGCGATACACGAACTTGCCATCCTCGACACCACCAAACTCGACGATACCGCGATTGAACGGGAACGGCACCGTGTCGGTGTGGCCCCAGTCGCTGTCGATCAGGTTGCCCACGTTCAAGATGTCGATCGCGAACAGACCCTTGTGGCCAGCAAACAAGCCGGGGACCTCTTGCGTGAAGCGCAGATCGACGTTGTTCACCCACGGCGCGCGCGCACTGTTACGGCTGGTGGTGGTTCCAGCAAAGCGTGCCAGCCCGGGGTTGTCGGCCAAAAACGCGAAGAAGGCATCTTCTTCGGCGGTTGACCCGAACTTCACGTCGCCGCGTGCGCCCGGCACAAACAGCAGATCGTTGCCGAACACACCATCGCCATTGGCGTCGTTATCAAAGGTGTAACTGAACGGCGTGCCGGAACGGCCTTCGTAGAACGCACTGACCTCGGTCTTGTACCCCTTGAAGAACTCATGCTTCCAACTGACCGCAGCGGTGATGCGGTTACGCACTTCGGTGTTGGCGGTCGACGATACCGCGTCGTTCGGGTTGAACGCGGCCCGGTTGGTGAAGTTGGAAATCGCGCGCGAGCTGGTCAGCGGACTGACCTCATCGGCGTTGGTGTAGGCGTAGCCAACCGCCCAATACCAGTTCTCTAGGGTGGGATCCGACAACGTGATCGAGTAGCTCTGGCCGCTGCCCTTGCCGGTATCGCGAGTTAGGATCACATCGCCGAAGGCGCGATCACGGTTGTCGCGTGACGACACGCTACGATCAGAACGGCCATCGACGTTCCAGTTGGCGGGATTGAAACCAGCCGCGTTCCAGAACATCTGCCGGCCATCCGGGCCGATCGCGGTGGGGTCGCCCAAGTTGAGGTGCTGCACGTGAATGCCGTGATCGGTTTCGGTGAACAGCGCCTCACCCGACACCACCCAGCCGTTGGCCAGCTCCTTGTCGAGCGCTACGTTGAACTTCCAGTTGGACGGCTGCTGCACGTCCTTGGCAAGAATATCGACCCCAGACGGCGCCTGGCGGCCAGACACGAACTCGGGCTGGTTATCGGGGTCGCCAGTGAACTGCGGCAACAGCGCCGAATTGGAGGGGCAGCTATCCAGGCCGCCGGTACCGCAGCCGAAATCAACCAACGACAGCCCATTGTTGGTGAACGGATTCGCCAACCAGACGTTTGCCGCAGCGCCCTGGAACAGACCAAAGCCACCGCGCAACTGCGTGCTGTACTCGGTGTCGAAGCTGTAGTTGAAACCGAAGCGCGGCTGGAACAGTTCCTGCCCATCGATGGTGCTGTCATTGGCAAAACCGAAGGTATCGCTGGCCACCTGGTTGAATGGCGGACGGCCATCGACATTCGGCACATCGACGCGCAGACCGAGCATCAAACTCAGGTTGTCGCTGACCTGCCAACTGTCCTGCACGAAGAAGGCATAGTTCTCCAGCGCGAATTCGGCGGCCGCGTCTTTGACGTTGCCGGTGACCGAACTGCGGAAAATGAAGCTTCGCGGCCGGTTGTTCTCGAAATCGGCGATCGAGTTGAAGCGCCAGTTGCCGAGCGCGTCCTGCACGAATAGATTGAAGATTTCGTTACGCTCGTAATCGACACCAAAACGTACGGTGTGATCGCCAAGGTACCAATCGCCCTGGAAATAACCGTTGTAGGTTTCGGTTTGCAGGTCGTTGGCATGGCGGAAGCGATCCAGACCAAAGAACAGATCGCTGGAACCGACACCGATACTCACGAACGGCAGACGCTGCTGGAAGCTGGGGGCCGACGAGAAATCGCGGTACGAAAACTTGAGCTCGGTCGAGAAGTTGTCGGACCAGTCGCTGTACAACTGCCCCACGACTCCCTCGATCTCCTTGGCTTGATCCCACCACGTGGTGCTCAGCGAAATATCGTTGCGGGAGGCACTGAGGTTACTGACGTTGCGGATCGACTCTTCGGTGCGGTTGTAACGGAAAACCGCACGATGGCTATCGTTGATGTTCCAGTCGATCTTGACCAGAATATCCTCGACGTCGTTGTCGCCGCCGAGACTGAACGAACCGATGTCGGGGATGCCATAACGGCTACTGGCAATCGCCGCAACCTGATCGATCACCGACTGGCTGATGGCATCCACTTCATTCGCTTCGTCGGTACCGTCGGCATTGCCCAAGCGCACATCCGGCGCAATGTCGCTGCTCTTGAAGTCTTCATAGGAAATGAAGAAGAACAGCTTGTCCTCGATCAGCGGACCACTGAAGGTGCCGCCGTAGGTTTCCTGCTTGGTGAAGCCGTTGAACGACTGCCCCGCATCGTCACCGATGCGGCTGTCGTCCAGATTCACATACAGCAGCCCGCCATGAAACTCGTTGGTACCCGACTTGGTCACCGCGTTGATATTGGCGCCGCTGTAACGGGACTGGGTCACGTCGTAGTTGGCAATATTGACTTCGACCTGTTCGATCGCATCGATCGAGATCGGCTGTTTGGCGGTGGGCAGGTTGTTGCCTTCCAGACCAAAGGTGTCGTTGATCGACACACCATCGATGGTCACCGAATTGAAGCGCACGTTCTGGCCGGCTACCGAAATCTCGCTGCGCTGCTTGTTGGTCTGGCTGATCCGTGGATCAAGACGAGCGTAGTCCTGCAAGTCGCGCTTGATCGAGGCAAATGCTTCGATCTTGTCGCGTCCGATGATCGACGCGGTACCCATCTTGTTGGTACCAAACACATCATCCGGGCGTCCGGCGACCACTTGCACGGCTTCCAGCGTGGTGGCGGTCGACTGCAAGCTGGCGTTGACCTGTTGTGCATCAGAGGCGATGCGCAGGAACACGTTCTCCTGCACGGTGGGCTGGTAGCCGTCGCGCTGGATGGTGATGGTGTACGGGCCACCGACGCGCAAACCGCGTGAGGAGTAGCGACCGTCTTCGTTGGTGGTGGCGCGGCTGACCGTACCGGACTGGGTGTGCAGGATGGTGACCTGCGCGCCGGCGACCGGGCGGCCGTCATCGCTGGAGACTTGACCGACGACCGAAGCCGAGGTGCTTTGCGCAAACGCCGGCGCAGTGGCCAGCGCGGCGATCAGGCCGAGCGTGAGCCGCGACAAACGAAGCTGATTTCGATTGATCATTTCAATGCCCTTCTGTGGTTGCGTAACGATGCGTTGGTGATGCCATGGTTATGCCTCGAACGAGCCGGCGCCAAGCCCGCTCAATGCCTTCAACAGTTCGATGCGGCCCCCTGAAGCCACCTTGCATTCCCCGCAGGGTGACCTTGGTTAACCATAGTTTAACAGCGTATCCGGGCAATGTGACAGTTGCATTGCACCATCAAGACAACACACTTTTTGCCACCAAAAATGCACGGTTCGGGTGGGCGAACGGTGGCCCTGACCCCACCAACGCCAAAGGCGCCCGAAGGCGCCCTTGGTTTGCAACTGGTCAGCTATGAACGGCGCTGCAAACTTCATCGTCGTCATGCCCGCGAAAGCGGGCATGACGAAACGCAGCACTCGGGTTTGCTCGCGCCACTCCCGTCAGACCGGGTAATCAAGCCTCGGGCTGCACCACCACCTTGACCGTCAGTTCGACATCGGCATGCAGCACCACCTGCACGTCGAACTCGCCAGTGCGGCGCAGCGGGCCTTCGCCCATGACCACTTCGCTCTTTTCCAGCGGCAGGCCAGCGGCGGTGAACGCCTCGGCGATGTCGCGGGTGCTGACTGAACCAAACAACTTGCCTTCGGCCGACGCATTGGCCTTGATCGTCACCGAGCCGCCTTCCAGCTTGGCTTTGCGCGCTTGCGCCGCAGCCAGAATGGCATCGGCCTTGGCCTCGAACTCGGCGCGGCGCTGTTCGAAATCGGCCAGGTTGGCGGCCGTGGCCGGCACTGCCTTGCCATAGGGAATCAGGTAGTTGCGGCCGTAGCCGGGCTTGACGCTGACCTTGTCGCCCAAGCTGCCGAGGTTTTGTACTTTTTGCAGAAGAATCAGGTCCATGGTGTTACTCCGTATTCGTTAGCAGGGCGCTTGGCCCGGCAACGCGATGGCTGTCCGAACGGACGAGGGTGGCTGGCGGCACATGCGCGCGCCGCGAGCGATCAATTGCCGTGGCTGTCGCAGTACGGGATCAGCGACAGAAAACGGGCACGCTTGATGGCGACCGAGAGCTGCCGCTGATACCGGGCCTTGGTGCCGGTGATGCGGCTCGGCACGATCTTGCCGGTTTCGCTGACGTACTGGCGCAGGGTGGCGAGATCCTTGTAATCGATCTCGGTAACGCCCTCGGCGGTGAACTTGCAGAACTTGCGACGACGAAAAAACTTGGACATGGGTATTCTCCGGTACGGGATCAGACGGCTTCGGTGGTGTCGGCACTGTCAACAGCGGCATTCTCGACCTTGCTGCCAACATCAGCATCGCCATCATCGTCACGACGGCGACGATCGCCCTTCTCGTCCTTGGTCTTCATGATCAGCGATTGCTCGGTATCCGGGCCTTCGCGCTTGATCACCAGATGCCGCAGCACGGCATCGTTGAAGCGGAAGCCATCGATCAGATCGTTGAGCACGTGCTGGGTGACTTCAACGTTCATCAGCACGTAATGGGCCTTGACCAGATCCTCGATCGGGTAGGCCAACTGCCGGCGGCCCCAGTCTTCCAGGCGGTGGATTCTGCCTTTATCGCCTTCGATCAGCGCCTTGTAGCGCTCGATCATGGCCGGTACCTGTTCGCTCTGGTCCGGATGAACCATGAATACGATCTCATAGTGACGCATGCAAACTCCTTGTGGATGCGGCCAGCACACACCGCGCTGACACCGCAGCCCCCCGACGCACCCAATGCACGCGGTGGGGCAAGTGCTCGCGAGCAATCGCGAGCCGTACATTATGCCAGTGATTCAACCCGTTGTGTATCATCGCGATGGTCTACCAGCCGGAACGCCGGGCAAGGAGCGCGGATTCGCCGTGCCGGGCGAGGCCTCGCCCGAGTTCGCCACGGCCACTGCATGTATCGCTTTCGATGCAGGACCAGCGCAGTGGTCTTCAGCCGCCGCGATAGGCGCGCTTGCGGTCGTTCTCGGTGCGGTATTTCTTGCGCAGACGAAACGCCGCCGGGGTCACTTCCAGCAACTCGTCATCGTCGAGAAACTCCAGCGACTGCTCCAGCGAATACTTCACCGCCGGCACCAGACCTTCGTAATGATCCTTGCCCGAGACGCGGAAGTTGGTGAGCTGCTTGCCGCGCAAAGCGTTGACGGTGAGATCGTTGTCCTTGGCGTGGATGCCGACGATCTGGCCCTCGTAGATTTCCTCGCCCGGCTCGATCATCAAGCGGCCGCGCTCTTGCATTGCAATCTGCGCATAGGCTGGCGACGGGCCGGTACCGTTGGAAATCAGCACGCCGTTCTGGCGCTGGCCGATCTCGCCTTCGGTGCGTGGGCCATAATGATCGAACACATGAAACAGCAGGCCGGTGCCGGCGGTGATGGTGCGGAACTCGGTCTGGAACCCGATCAGGCCACGCGCCGGGATGATGAAGTCGATGCGCACCCGGCCCTTGCCGTCCGAGTCCATGTTCTGCAGCAGCGCCTTGCGCTCGCCGAGGCGCTGCATCACGCCACCCTGATAGGCTTCTTCAAGATCCACCACCAGGCTTTCGTAGGGCTCCATTTTCTGGCCATCGATGTCGCGGATGATCACCTCAGGCCGCGACACCGCCAGCTCGTAGCCTTCGCGGCGCATGGTTTCGATCAGGATCGACAGATGCAACTCACCGCGCCCGGACACCTTGAACTTGTCGGCATCCTCGGTGTCTTCCACCTTCAGCGCCACGTTGTGCTGGGTTTCGCGCATCAGGCGATCGCGCAACTGGCGTGAAGTCAGGAACTTGCCGCCGCTGCGCTCCTTGTTGCCGGCAAACGGCGAATCATTGACCTGGAACGTCATGCTGATGGTCGGCTCATCAACCGTCAGCACCGGCAGTTGCTCGGGCGCCGAAACATCGCACACGGTTTCCGAAATGCCGAGACCCTCGATACCGGAGATGGCAATGATGTCGCCGGCCTGCGCCTGCTTCACCTCGATCCGCTCCAAGCCCATGAAGCCGAGCACCTGCAGCACCTTGGCGTTGCGGGCCTTGCCTTCGCGGTTGACCACGCTGACCTGCATGTTGGGGCGAATGGTGCCGCGCTGGATTCGGCCGATGCCGATGACACCGACATAGTTGCTGTACGACAGCGAGGTGATGCGCATCTGGAACGGGCCATCAGGATCAACCGGCGGTGGCGCCACGTGATCGACAATGGTCTGGAACAACGGCGTCATGTCGCCCGAACGCACATCCGGGCTGAGGCCGGCATAACCGTGCAGCGCAGACGCATAAACCGTGTGGAAATCCAGTTGCTCGTCGTTGGCGCCGAGGCGGTCGAACAGATCAAAGGTCTGGTCCAGTACCCAGCCCGGGCGGGCGCCGGGGCGATCGACCTTGTTGACGACCACGATCGGCTTGAAGCCCATCGCAAAGGCCTTTTGCGTGACGAAGCGGGTCTGCGGCATCGGCCCATCCATGGCGTCGACCAGAATCAGCACCGAATCGACCATCGACAACACGCGCTCCACCTCACCGCCAAAGTCGGCGTGGCCCGGGGTGTCGACGATGTTGATACGGTAGTGCTGACCATCCGGCGCGGTCCAGCGGATCGCGGTGTTCTTCGACAGAATCGTGATGCCACGTTCCTTTTCCAGGTCGTTGCTGTCCATCACCCGGTCGGCGAGGACGGTGCGATCACTGAAGGTGCCGGACTGCTTGAGCAGTTGATCGACCAGGGTGGTCTTGCCGTGATCGACGTGGGCGACGATGGCGATGTTGCGCAGGTTTTGAATGGACATTAACGAAGACCGCGCCGTAGCGACGCATTGGAGGATGGGGAACCCGCCATTATACTCCGTCCTGATGACTGCCTGCTTGCCAATCTGATTTCACCGCAAACCGGCGCTTTCGCCAACCTCACCCACCCCGCACTGCCCATCAGGAGAACACCCATGGCCCTCGTTGCCATTTTCAACACCTCGCGCGGCACCATCCGCGTCAATCTGTTCGCCGAGCAAGCCCCGCTTACCGTCGCCAACTTCGTCAATCTGGCGCAGCGCGGCTTTTACGATGGCCTGACGTTTCATCGCGTGATCCCCGACTTCATGATTCAGGGTGGCTGCCCGGAAGGCAGCGGCCGTGGCAACCCCGGCTATCGCTTCGAGGACGAATGCCACCCCGAGCTGCGCCACGACAAGCCCGGCGTCCTGTCGATGGCCAATGCCGGCCCCGGCACCAATGGCAGCCAGTTCTTCATCACCCATGTCGCCACCCCGTGGCTGGACGGCAAGCACACGGTGTTCGGGGTCGTGCAAAGCGCGGACGACCAAACCGTGGTGGATGCGATCCGTGGTGATGACCGCATCGAAAGCCTCAGCATCGAAGGCGACAGCGCAGCGGTGCTGGCGGCAAAAGCCGAGCGCGTTGCTGAATGGAACCGCATCCTGGGTTGAGTGGGGCGCTTGCACAGCAAACCTGCGCCGAACGCCTGACGCGCACACGCAAGCGGCAATGCGCGTCAGGCACAGGCTGCGGACGGCGTGGCGCTGCTCGTGCACCCGAAGCACACGCAGCAGCATGGTAGAATTGGCGTTCCCCGCCGCCACCTGAAACGAGAATGCAAATGCCCCAGCTTGCCCAGCGCATGAGCCGCGCCAAGCCCAGCGCGATCATGGTGATTGCCGATAACGCCAAGCGCCTGAAAGCAGAGGGCCGCGACATCATCAGTTTCTCGATCGGGGTGCCCAATTTTCTGCCCGGCGAGCATGTCTACGCCGCTGTGCGCGAAGCGCTCAACCACGATAGCGGCCAGTACGGCAGCAACCGCGGTTCCGACGCGCTGCTCGATGCCTTTCTCGCGCACTTGCGCGGCTTGGGGCTGGATGGCTACAACCGCAGCCATTGCGCCACCGGCATTGGTGCCAAGCAGGTGCTGTACAACCTGTACGAAGCACTGCTCGATGAAGGCGACACCATCGCCTTCCCGACCCCGTACTGGACCAGCTACCTGGACATCGCCGAAATTATCGGTGCCAAGGTGCTGGCCCTTCCCTGCCCCGCCGAACAGAACTACAAGCTCACCCCGGCGCAGCTCGATGCCGCGCTCGCCAGCAAGCCCAAGGTGTTCTTGTTCAACAACCCATCCAACCCCACTGGCATGGTCTACACACCAGCTGAAGTCGCCGCGCTGGCCGAGGTGCTGGTGCGCCACCCTGACACCTGGATCATCACCGACGACATCTACAACAAGATGCTGTTCGATGGCTTGGCGTACACCAATTTCGTGCAGGTGCGCCCGGAATTGCGTGAGCGGGTGATTTTCGTCGACTCGCTATCGAAAACCTATGGCATGCCCGGTTGGCGGGTCGGCTTCATGGCCGGCCCGGAAGCGGTGGCCAAAGCCATCACCGTGCTCAATTCCAACCACATCACCAACATTCCGGAAATCACCACCGCCGCCGCGATCGCCGCACTCACCGGCCCACAGGATGTGCCGAGTGCGCGCTGCGCCGAGTTCCAGAGCAAGCGCGACCTGGTCATGACCGCGCTGGCTACGATCCCCGGCGTGGTCTGCCCGAAACCGCAGGGCGCGTTCTACGTGTTCCCGGATATTTCATGCGCCTTTGGCAAATCGCACAACGGCACGCGCATCGGCAACGATGTCGAGCTGTGCGCAGCGTTGCTGGACGCCAAGGGCGTGGCCTGCGTGCCCGGCTCGGCCTTTGGCGAGCCGCGTGCACTGCGCATCAGCTACACCTGCCCGACCCCGCAACTGGCGCCGGGCATGCAGCGTATCCAGGAGTTTTTTGCCGAGCTGGTGTGAAGATTTGTGCAAGCGCGCCGCCGTGCTGGCCACAAGGTCGTGCCGCGTCAGGAAGGCGCATTCACCGTCACCGTACCAGCGCCTGATCACAAGGAAGTGCGCGTCGGCACCTCGCTTTCCACCCTTCACCAGGCCCGCGTGCGCCGGGCGTTGTTTGCAAAATCCTGATCAAAACCCCAAGGATCAATCACCATGAGCACAAAAACCCCCATTCGCGTCGCCATCACCGGAGCTGCCGGCCAGATCGGCTATTCCCTGCTGTTTCGCATCGCCTCCGGCGAAATGCTCGGCAAGGACCAACCGGTGATCCTGCAACTGCTCGAACTGCCGATGGAAAAGGCCCAGGCCGCGCTCAAGGGCGTGATGATGGAACTGGACGATTGCGCGTTCCCGCTGCTGGCCGGCATGGTCGGCACGGCCGACCCAATGGTTGCGTTCAAGGATGCCGATGTCGCCCTGCTGGTTGGCGCCATGCCGCGCGGCCCGGGCATGGAGCGCAAGGACCTGCTGCTGAAGAATGCCGAAATCTTCACCGTGCAGGGCAAGGCGCTGAACGCCGTCGCCAGCCGCAACGTCAAGGTGCTGGTGGTGGGCAACCCGGCCAACACCAATGCCTACATCGCCATGAAGTCGGCGCCCGACCTCGATCCGCGCAATTTCACCGCCATGCTGCGGCTGGATCACAACCGCGCACTGAGCCAGCTCGCACACAAGGCCGGCGTACCGGTGGGCGACATCCAGCGCCTGATCGTGTGGGGCAATCACAGCCCGACCATGTACCCCGATTACCGCTTTGCCACCGTCAACGGCAAACCGCTGAAAGATACGATCAACGACGATAACTGGAACCGCAACAGCTTCATCCCCACCGTTGGCAAGCGTGGTGCCGCCATCATCGAAGCACGCGGCCTGTCATCGGCGGCGTCCGCGGCCAACGCCGCCATCGACCACATCCACGACTGGCTGCTGGGCAGCAACGGCGAATGGGTGACCATGGGCGTGCCATCCGACGGCAGCTATGGGGTTCCCGAAGGCGTGATCTACGGCATGCCGGTAGTGACCAAGGCTGGCCATTACGAGTTGGTGCGCGATCTGCCGATCGATGCGTTCAGCCGCGAGCGCATGGACAAGACCCTCACCGAACTCGAAGAAGAACGCGCTGGCGTTGCCCACTTGCTGGCGTGACCGGCGCTCGATCCAGCCACGCTTGGCCGCGTTTCAACCCGGAGCGATCATCGCCCGGGTTGAAATAGCAGCCGGCCGCAGCACCCGTCCGCGAAACAACGCGAGCCGTTTCTCACCGCCTCAACGCCAGGGACGGTGGGAAAAGGGCATGCCGGGAAGCGGCAGTGCGTAACACGTGTCATCACGCGGGCTGGCCCATCGCCACCACCGTTACGGTAACTGCTCGCGCACCAAGGCACCCAGACCAGCCAGACGCACGGCCCGGCCCCACGCCATCACCGCAACCGCGAATTGGGTCAACAAAACCGCGGCAAGCAGCCCGAGTGCGCCGACCGCGGGCGTGTGCGCACGCGCCAACAGCAGCGGCAGGTAGATCAGCGCGGTGAGCACCGTGCTGAGCAGGTAGATGCCAAGCACGCTTACCGGCCGCTGCAACAGCAGGCGGCAGCCACGCCACCAGGCGCGGATGGCAGAATGTCTGGATTGGTCGATGCCGAGCCAGGCGCGGCCGGTTTCCACGCTGGCATGGGCAAGCAGCAGGAAAAAACCACCGCCGGCCAACGCCAGCCAGCGTATGTGCTTGGCGTCCGTTTCCAGAACGGCTTTGTCGGCATAGTCATCGGCCATGCCGGACAATCCCGCGTAAATCGCCATGGCGATACCCATCGGCAGCAGCGCCCACAGCAGCAGACGAAAAAAACGGCCATATTCCTTGAGCCCACCAACCAGCAACGCCGTGAAACCGGGGGTGGTGTGTGCGCGAACGGCAACGAACACGCTGGCAGTGAGCCACGGCGACAGCAGCAAGCTGACCATGATGCCCAGCATCACCGCACTGCCCAATGCGCTGCCGGCGCTGCCGGAAAATACGTTGGCCAACTCAGCCAGCGCGATGCCATCAAACTGACCGGCCCATTGCGGCGCCTGCGGCGCGTAATCGAACGTTTCGCCCAGCACGCTGGTGATTGGCAACGCAACGATCGCAGTGGGCAGCAGCAGCGCCAACAGCCACAACAGCAGCAACCGCCATTGCAACATGCTGCGTGCGCTATGTATCACGATGGCCGCAACCGATTGACGCACTGGCGTATTCATAGGGTCACCAACAAGGCATAAAGGTTTTGCAACACGGCCGCGGCGTCACTGCTCCAGCGCCGCGACAGGGTCTTGTCCGGCTCCAGCGTGCGGCCATCATCGGCCTTGCTGACATCGAGGTAATGGTGCTGTTCGGGGTCCAGCTGTGCCGAGACCGCACGCACCGGTTTGCTCCAGCTGAATCGCTGCCAGCGCTGGGCGCCATCGAACTGCACCGTTTCCACACTGTCATCGGCAAAGGTGACGCGCAGGGTCTGCGGCACTGCAACGCCCTGCCGTGCGATCAGCACGCGGGTGAAGTAGGGGTACGGGCCAGTGCCCTCGCTGGCGTCGGGGTTGGCTTTCTTCCACGCTTTGCGCGTGTCGCTGACCTGTTTTTCGATCGCATCGGAATCCAGCTCAGTGCGTTTGCCATCGCTCAACTGCGTGCCCGGTTGCGGCAAATCCTCCTCGCTGTCGAACTCGGCGATGCGGTCATCGACCTTGCCGGTGGCGTACACCTGCTGCGCGAACACGCGCTCGACCAGCGTACGTTGCCCACTCACCTCGGCCAGGGTTTCGCGCAGGTCGGCGATACTGGGGTGACGAAACGACCAGCGTGCGTAATACGCCTTGAAGGCGCGCTCAGTGGCCTCGCGGCCCAGCTGCGCTTCCAGATCGCGCATCACGGTAGCGGTGCGCGAATACACCGAGCCGTAGCTGCCACTGGACATACGCTCCCAGGAATTGGCGCCGATGCCGTCGGCCGGCTCGCGCAACATGGCACCCATGCGCTCGGCCTGAAACTGCGGAAACTGCGCATTGAAGCCCAATCGCTTGAGCAGGCGGTTGGCCATCGGCACCCCCTGCCCGCGCTCGCTCAACATGCGGTTGTTCCAGTATTCGTTGAGGCCCTCGTCGAGCATCGGCTCCTCAAACTCGTTGGATGCCAGCAGGCCCATGAAATAGCCGTGGCCGAATTCGTGGATGGTGACGAAATCCAGGCCGTGCGCGTTGAGCGTGCCGGGGGTGACATCGTCGTAGCTATCGGCGGTGAAAAATGTCGGATATTCCATGCCGGCGGCTTCACCAGCGTTGTACGGTGGAATCACTGCAGTAACGGTGCGGTACGGATACGCGCCGAGCGTGCGCGAGAAATAGCCCAGCGAATCAATGGTGGCTTTGAGCACCGGCGCCGCGTTGCTGGCGTACTCGGGCGGATACAGTACCTGCACGGTCACCTTCGGGCTGCCTTCGCCCTCGTAATAACCGACCAACGGTTCTGCGAAACGCCGGTCGGCAGTGAACGCAAAATCGATCACATCGCCCTGCACAAAATGCCAAGTGGCCTTGCCATCGGCGATCGCCGGCACGCCCTGCAATTCGCCGGTGGCACCCACCCGGTAGCCCTCGGGCACGGTAATGCGCACGTCGAACAGGCCGAAATCGGCATAGAACTCGCTGTGCAGGTGGAAGGCATGGGCATTCCAGCGTGGCGCGGTGGCACCGCGCTCGCCGGGCAATTCCAACACCGCAACTTTCGGGAACCACTGTGCAACCAGGTGGAAGCTGCCGAAATAACCGGTGCGCGCGATCACCCGCGGCAACTGGTTGAAGAAGTCGATCTCCAGCGTGGTGCTGGCGCCCGCCGCGACCGGCTCGGGCAGGTCCAGGCGGACCACGGTGTGATCGCTATCCGGGCCACCATCGGGATGCACGAACTGCCACGGCACCGTCACGCCGCCCTGCTCGACGCGCTTGAGCTCGGTATAGCCCCACTCGCCATCCTCGATCGGTACTTCGCTGCGAAAGCCGAAACCACGCTCGCGCTGTTCGGTAAAGAACAGGCTGCCGGGGCCTTCAAAGGCGTTGAGGTACAGGTGCAGGTAGACCGAGCCGACCGGCTGTGCGCTGCGGTTGCGCCAGGTCAGGCGCTGCTGGCCGTGCACGGTGTGCGCGTCCGGGTCGAGGCTGGCTTCGATGGCGTAGCTGACCACGCGATCGGACAACGTGGCCTCGGCGCCAGTACGCGCGCCGCCCCAGGCATCCGCGCTGCTGGGCTCGCGCACGGCAGCCGCATCGGCAGCCGCCAGCGCGATTTCCGGGATCAACCAACTGCCATCGGCGCTGGCGGGTGCCGCGTCCTGCGCCGATAGCGGCAGGCTCACTGCCAGCGACCAGCCCAGCATCGCCAGCCAGCAATACTTGTGTATTTGCATCACCTGCATGACGGTCTCCCTGAATGGAAGCCAAGCGTGCCTTTTACGCCACACTTTCGCAAGGGCTGGCGAAGGCGCCGACTAAGGATGGTCTGAACAAGTCCATCCTGGACTTTTCAGACTCGCCGAGTCCGGCATCGCCGGGCTCGGCTCCGCCGGATCAATCACTTGCGTAACTGATCCGCGTGCAGGCCATCCATGGCCTGCGGAACCTCTGCCTTGATCAGAGGTTCCCCAACACGATGCTGGTGCTTGCAGTAGTGTTGATTTTATTTGACACTGCGCTTTGTAAATCACAACGGAGCCACGTGATGAGCGCCAACCAGGAATTGCAAAAACGCCGTGAACACGCCGTTGCCCGAGGCGTCGGCAACGCTACCCAGCGTTACGCAGTGCGAGCGCAAAATGCGGAAATCTGGGATGCCGACGGCCAGCGCTATATCGACTTTGCCGGAGGCATCGGCGTGCTCAATACCGGCCATCGCCACCCCAAGGTGATCGCCGCCATCGAGCGGCAGTTGGCGGGCTTCATCCATAGCTGCTTTCAGGTGATGCCCTACGAGCCGTACATCGCGCTGGCGGAAAAGCTCAATGCTTGCGCGCCGATCGATGGGCCAGCCAAGTCGCTGTTGGTCATCACCGGTGCCGAGGCGGTGGAAAACGCGGTGAAGATTGCCCGCTTGTACACCGGGCGCCCCGGCGTGATTGCCTTTTCCGGTGGCTTCCATGGCCGCACCCTGCTCGGCATGGGCCTGACTGGCAAGGTGGCACCGTACAAGGTCGGCTTCGGCCCGTTTCCAGCCGACATCTACCACGCCCGCTTTCCGCATGCCTACCACGGGGTCAGTGTGCACGATGCGCTCGACGACATCGCGCATTTGTTCAAGTACGACATCGAACCGACGCGCGTGGCGGCAATCCTGATTGAACCGGTGCAGGGTGAGGGCGGCTTTACCGTCGCCCCGCCCGAGTTCATGGACGCCTTGCGCGCACTGTGCGACGAACATGGCATCGTGCTGATCGCCGATGAGGTGCAGTGTGGCTTTGCCCGCACCGGCCTGCTGTTCGCAATGGAACACTACGACGTGACCGCCGACCTGATCACGGTGGCGAAATCGATCGGCGGCGGGCTGCCGCTGGCCGGCGTGGTGGGCCGGGCGCACATCATGGACGCGCCGGCAGCGGGCGGCCTCGGTGGCACCTACGGCGGCAATCCGGTCGCCTGCGCCGCGGCGCTGGCGGTGTTCGAGGCAATCGAGCAGGAAAACCTGCTGGACTGTGCCACCGCGCTGGGCGAGCGACTGCGCGATTTCATGGAAGCGTTGCAGCACGAGACCGCGCTCGGCATCGGCGAGATCCGTGGCCTGGGCGGGATGAGCGCATTCGAGCTGATCGTGCCCGGCAGCGGCAACACGCCCGACCCCGATGCCGCCAAGGCGCTGACCGTGCGCGCCGCCGAATTGGGCCTGATCCTGCTGTCGTGTGGCGTCTATGCCAACACCATTCGCGTGCTGGTGCCGCTGACCGTGGAAACAACGGTGTTCGAAGAAGGGCTGGCGCTGCTGGAACGGGCCTTGCGCGCCGTTCGCGGATGATGCGTCAATCGCGCGTTTCGGCTTCGCCTCAACCCGGGCTACACCAACCTCTTCCCATCCGTTGTAGCCCGGGTTGAGGCCACCGGCCGAAACCCGGGGCGCAACGCGATCAACCCTGCGGCACGCCGGCCATGTCCGGCAAGCGGTGCGCCACACCCTTGTGGCAATCAATGCAGGTTTTTTCGCCGCCTTGCAGCCAACGTGCGTGGATTTTCCCGGCACGCGGACTTTGCCGGGTGAAATCCATGTACGCAAAATTGTGGCAGTTGCGGCATTCAAGCGAGTCATTGGCCTTCAACCGGCGCCATTCATGCGTGGCCAGTTCCAGCCGCCGCTGCAAAAACTTTTCGCGCGTGTTGATGGTGCCGAACAGCTTGCCCCAGACTTCTTTCGATGCCTGCATCTTGCGTGCGATCTTGTCGGTCCATTGATGCGGTACATGGCAATCCGGGCAGGTGGCACGTACGCCCGATCGATTGCTGTAGTGAATGGTGTGCTTGAGCTCCTCGAACACGTTGTCACGCATCTCGTGACAACTGGTGCAAAACGCCTCCGTGTTGGTCGCTTCCAGTGCGGTGTTGAACGCACCCCAGAACACCACCCCCGCCACGAACCCACCGATGGTCAGAAAGCCCAGGCTGTAGTGCACGCTCGGCCGCCGCAACACGTACCAGTAGCGCCGTGCCAGTTCACGCAAACGGGCGCGCATGGCTCAAGGTTCCTTGCTGACTTGCAGCAACGCATCGACATCGGTGAAGGTGTTGTCAACCAATACCCGGGCGTCGGTCTGCACCACATGGCATTGGGTACAAAAGAAGCGCCGTGGCGATACCTGCGCCAGCACTTGGCCGTCGCGGTCCATGAAGTGGGTGACGCTGACCATCGGCGCCTGAAAGGTTTCGGCATTGGCGCGTGCGTGGCACAGCAGGCAGCGGTTGGCATTCCTGTCCAGCTGGTAGCCATCGATGCTGTGCGGAATCGTCGGTGGTTGCTCGGGCCAGGCGCGCTGACGGCGCCGATCGGTATTTTCCACTCGCGCCATCGGTGCCGCCGACGGCTCGCTGGTCAGCGGTTCGCCACGACGCATGGCATCGATGGCGTGGTATTCACCCGAACTCACCGCGGCATCGGCATTCGGGTCTTGTGCACTTGCACCGGCGAGCCACAACAGGCTGACCAGCACCAGGGCGATCACCTTGATGATTTGCATGGCGCTACTCCTCAAGCCTTTTCGATACGGCAGGCGCATTTCTTGAAGTCGGTCTGCTTGGATATTGGATCGGTGGCATCGAGCGTGAGCTTGTTGATCAACACGCTGGCATCGAACCACGGCACGAACACCAGCCCACGCGGCGGCCGGTCACGACCACGGGTTTCCACCCGCGCATGCACTTCGCCACGCCGCGAAATCAGCCGCGCCTCGTCACCACGGCGCAGACCGCGGGCGGCCGCGTCATCGGGATGCATGAACACTGGCGCCTGCGGGAAACTCTTGTACAGTTCCGGCACGCGCATGGTCATCGAGCCCGAATGCCAGTGTTCCAGCACCCGGCCAGTGCACAGCCACAGGTCGTATTCGGCATCCGGCGACTCGGCGGCGGGCTCGTACGGCAGCGCCCAGATCACCGCCTTGCCGTCAGCATTGCCATAAAACTGGAAATCGCTACCGGCCTTGACGTAAGGGTCGCTGCCTTCCTTGTAGCGCCAGCGCGTCTCCTTGCCATCGACCACCGGCCAGCGCAGGCCGCGGGCAACATGGTACGCATCGAAGTCGGCCAGATCGTGGCCATGGCCACGACCAAATTGCGCGTATTCCTCGAACAGGCCCTTCTGTACGTAAAAGCCGAAGGCGGCGGACTCGTGATTGGCATAGCCGGCCTCGATGTCGGTGATTGGATACCGATCGACCTGGCCGTTCCGGAACAACACCTCGAACAGCGTCTTGCCGCGATACTCCGGGTTCGCGGCCAGTGCGGTTTCTGGCCACACCTCCTCGGTAGTGAAGCGTTTGGAAAACTCCATGAGTTGCCAAAGATCGGAACGCGCCTGCCCCGGCGCCGGCACCAGTTCGTGCCAGAACTGCGTGCGCCGCTCGGCGTTGCCGTACGCACCTTCTTTTTCGACCCACATCGCGGCCGGCAGGATCAGATCGGCCGCCTGTGCGGTGACCGTGGGATAGGCATCGGAGACGACGATGAAATTGTCGGGATTGCGGTAACCGAGGATGCCCTCGTTGCCGGAATTGGCGCCGGCCTGAATGTTGTTGTTGACCTGCACCCAATAGGCATTGAGGGTGCCGTCCTTGAGCGCACGATTTTGGGTAACCGCATGCAAACCCGGTTTTTCCTGAATGGTGCCGGCGGGCAGCTTCCAGATTTTTTCGGCGGTGGCCCGATGCGCGGGATTCATCACCACCAGATCGGCCGGCAGGCGATGCGAAAACGTGCCGACTTCACGCGCGGTACCGCAGGCCGATGGCTGGCCGGTCAGCGAGAACGGGCTGTTGCCGGGAGTGGCGATCTTGCCGGTCAGCAGATGCAGGTTGTAGACCATGTTGTTGGCCCACACCCCACGCGTGTGCTGGTTGAAGCCCATCGTCCACAGGCTCATCACCTTGATCTTCGGATCGGCGTACAACGCGGCGAGCTGCTGCAACCAGCCGCGCTCGGCGCCGCTCATTTTCACCGCGTAATCGAGGGTGTACGGCTTGACGAACGCCGCAAACTCTTCAAAACCGATGACTTCGCCACTGTTGGCATCGCCGGCGTGCGCCGCCGCCTGCTCCAGCGGATGCTCCGGGCGCAGGCCATAGCCGATGTCGGTGACACCGCGCTTGAAGCTCACGTGCCTGGCCAGAAACTCGCGATTGATGTTGCCGCTCTGGATGATGTGATTGGCGATGTAATTGAGGATCACCAGATCCGACTGCGGCGTGAACACGATCGGGATGTCGGCCAGATCGAAGCTGCGGTGTTCGAAGGTGGACAGCACCGCCACCTTGACATGGGGATGCGACAACCGGCGATCGGTGATGCGGGTCCACAAAATCGGGTGCATCTCGGCCATGTTCGATCCCCACAGCACAAACGCATCGGCGTGCTCCAGATCGTCGTAACAGCCCATCGGCTCGTCCATGCCGAAAGTGCGCATGAAGCCCATCACCGCCGACGCCATGCAGTGGCGCGCATTGGGAT
>PFJA01000129.1:7837-8921 GCA_002782905.1 Lysobacterales bacterium CG_4_10_14_3_um_filter_64_11 | reverse complement strand
GCATCATCGCGGCACCGGCGCCCTGGCCGCGCATCGCCGGCAGAAAATACATCTTGCGCAGCTCGCAGGTGTCTTCTTCGCTGCCGGCCAACGGTGCGATGCCGGCGCCACCCATCACCACGCCTTCGTGTTCCACCACAAAATAGACGTGGCGTGGTGTGGCATAGGCCTGGCTCATCGCCGCCACTTCCGGATCGTGAATCGCAAAGCCGGGGCCATCGGCACCGAACTCGGGCATCACGCTGCGGATGATCGCGGCAACGGCAGCATCGTCAGCAGCACGGATTTTGCGGATCGAAAAATCGCTCATGCAGGGTCTCCGGTATCGGCACTGGCCAGGGCGCGGCCAACCTTGCTGCCATTGCCACGGCCGAGCAGCGCCGACAGCCAGCGGCCGGTGGCAGCAAGTGCCGTGAGGTCGACGCCGGTACTGATACCCATGCCGTGCAGCATGTAAAGCACATCTTCAGTGGCGACATTGCCGCTGGCGCCCTTGGCATACGGGCAGCCGCCGGTGCCGGCGAGCGCAGCATCGATCACCCGCACACCCTGTTCCAGACAGGCGAGGATATTGGCCAGCGCCTGGCCGCGAGTGTCGTGAAAATGCACCGCGAGCGCACTCATCGGCACCGATTGTGCCACCGCAGCCAGCATGGCACGCGCCTGGTACGGGGTGCCGACGCCGATGGTGTCGCCGAGCGAGATTTCGTAACAGCCCAGCGCATGCAGTTGTGTTGCCACACGCACCACATCGCTTGCCGGCACGGCGCCCTGGTAGGGGCAGCCAAGCACGGTGGAAACGTAGCCGCGCACGCGCACGCCATCGGCCTTTGCCTGCTCGATCACCGGCGCGATGCGTGCCATGCTCTCACTGATCGAGGCGTTGATGTTGCGCTGACTGAAGGCTTCCGATGCGGCGGCAAACACCGCAATCTCGCGCACGCCTGCCGCGCGCGCACGCAAGTAACCGAGTTCGTTGGGTACCAGCACCGGATAGCTGACACCGGTCGCTTTGTGGATGCCACTGAACACCTCGGCGGCATCGGCCAGTTGCGGCATCCAGCGTGGGCTGACGAAACTGGTG
>PFJA01000129.1:176-7790 GCA_002782905.1 Lysobacterales bacterium CG_4_10_14_3_um_filter_64_11 | reverse complement strand
CGCATGGTCCATCACGCATCCTCCAGCACAATCAGGGCGATATCGGCATCGACAAACTCTCCGACGGCGACCCGCACTTGGGCGACGGTGCCGGCGCGCGGTGCCTTCAGGCTCAACTCCATCTTCATCGCCTCCATCACCGCGACCTCCTGGCCCGGCTCGACTCTATCGCCAGCGGTTACCCGCAGCACGATCAGCTTTCCGGGCATCGGTGCCAGCACCCGATTGCCGGTGTGTGCGACTTCGTCCTCGCCAAAATGGAATGGATGCACCCGTGCCATGCGCAGCCGGTGTTCGCCATCATGGATGAACACCGAGGCGCTGTCGGCATGCGCACGCACCCGCAGGGCAACACCATTGACCCGTGCGCTGAGCCAATGCCCTGCAACCTGCGCGGCCTCCACCGTGAGCTGCTCGGCAGCCCACTCGATGCAGTAATTGCCGGCGCTGCCGTGGCAGGTCAGTTGGTAGCGTTCGCCGCGATGGGCCAGCCCGAGCAAGCGATAGCTGGCATGGCCCAGACGCCAACCATCAGCGATCGCCCACGGCGAGTCGGGCTCGCTGCTGCGATGCGCTTGCTGCATGGCCTGGCGCTCGTCGGCCAACAGCGCAACGCTGGCAGTCAGCGCCAGATGCGCTGCGCTGGGCGGCAGCGGTGTCGGCAGCACTTCATCCAGATGCTGGTCGAGATAGCCGGTGTGGATGTTGCCAGCACGCACGCGTGGATGGCGAATCAGGCGTTCGAGAAACGCGACGTTGCTGCTTGGCCCCACCACTTCACAATCGGCCAGAGCATCGGCCATTTTTGCCAGCGCTTCGCCGCGATCGGCGCCATGCACGATCAACTTGGCGATCATCGGGTCGTAGTGCACACTGACCAAGTCGCCCTCGATGACGCCCGAATCGACCCGCACATTGGGCTGTGTGGTCGGCAGGCGCAGGCGCTCGATACGGCCCGAGCCGGGCAGAAACTCGCGCTCCGGGTCTTCGGCATACAGGCGCACTTCGATCGCGTGGCCATGGCTCGGGACGCTCAGTGCCGGCAGCGGCTCGCCAGCGGCGACGCGCAACTGCCATTCGACCAGATCCAGGCCAGTGACCATTTCGGTGACCGGATGCTCCACCTGCAAGCGGGTGTTGATCTCCATGAAATAGAAGCCGCCGTCGCCGTTGACGATGAACTCGACGGTGCCGGCATTGCGGTAGTCGATCGCGCGCGCGGCCATCACTGCGGCTTCGCCCATGCGTTGACGCGAAGCCGCATCGAGAAACGGCGAGGGCGATTCTTCCATGACCTTCTGGTAGCGACGCTGCGCCGAACATTCGCGCTCGCCCAGATGGATCGCATTGCCGTGGCTGTCGGCGAAAATCTGCATCTCGATATGACGCGGTTGCTCGATGTAGCGCTCCAACAGCACCCGATCACGGCCGAACGCACCCTGCGCTTCACGCTGGCACGCGGCGAGGGCAGTGGCAAACTCGCTCGCGCGGCGCACGATGCGCATGCCCTTGCCACCGCCGCCGTGCGCGGCCTTGATCATCAGCGGAAAACCAACGTGCTCGGCGTGTTGCGCCAGATGCGCGGGCGATTGTTCGGTGCCGGTGTAGCCGGGCACCACCGGCACGCCAGCGGCGTGCATCAGATCCTTGGCACCTGCCTTGGAACCCATCGTGCGCATCGAGGCGGCACTTGGGCCGACGAACACCAACCCTGCGCGTTCGACCGCCTCGGCGAAGTCGGCGTTTTCCGACAAAAACCCATAGCCCGGATGGATCGCCTGCGCGCCAGCGCGCAGTGCCACCGCGACGATCGCGTCGCCGCGCAGGTAGGAGTCGGCCGGCGCCGGGCCGCCGATGCAGTGCGCTTCATCGGCAAGCCGCACATGCTGCGCGGCGGCGTCGGCCGCAGAAAAAACCGCGACGGTACGCACCCCGAGGCGGCGGCACGTGCGAATGATGCGGCAGGCAATTTCGCCACGATTGGCGATCAGCAGGGTGTCGAACATGGTGACGGTTCCTGTGCAGTGGCGCTCAGCGGGTTGTCCAATCCGGTGCGCGCTTGTCGAGAAAGGCCGCGAGGCCATGCTGGCCTTCTGCGGAAACCCGCAGCTGTGCGATCAGGTCGGCGTTGTCGGCGTCGATGCGTTGCTGGGCGTCAGCATGCATGCCAGCCATCGACAAGGCGAGGCGTTTGGCCGCGGCCTGCGCCACCGGGCCACCCTTTTGCAGCCAGTGCAACGCGCGTTCGACCGCGCCATCGAGCGCATCAGCGGGCACGCATTCATGCAGCAGGCCGATCGCGAGCGCGCGTTCGCCATCGAACACCTCGCCACTGATGAATGCGCGGCGCGCAGCGCGCGCGCCGATCGCCGCCACCACGTACGGCGAGATCACCGCCGGCACCAGGCCGAGCTTGACTTCGGACAGCGCGAACTTTGCGCCGCTGACACCGATGGCGATATCGCAGCAGGCGATCAGCCCGACCCCGCCACCGTAGGCCGCGCCGTTGACGCGGGCGATGGTCGGCTTGCCAAGAAAGTTGAGCGTGCGCATCAACGCGGCCAACTTCAGCGAGTCCTCGCGGTTCTCGGCTTCACTGGCGCCGGCCATTGCGCGCATCCAGTTGAGATCAGCACCCGCGGAAAACGTGCCGCCGCGCCCGCTCAGCACCACCGCACGTACCTCGGGGTCGGCCTCGGCACGTTGCAACGCCTGTGTCAGTTCGGCGATCAGTTTGCCATCGAAAGCGTTGTGTACCTGCGGGCGATCCAGGGTGATCCAACGTACGCTGCCGCGGGTTTGTTGTTCGATGTGGGTCGCTGGCGTCATGGCGGATCATGTCAGGCAAAGCACGATTGTATCGCCCGGCGCCGTGTTGTGAGCCACGCGCGATTCGCTCCCGTCAAACAATTGCACCAGCAGGCATTGACGCATTCCCGGGGAATCGTTGATAATGGTCGCTTGCCGCGCCGCTGGCGTAGCCCGGGTTACAGGCCGCAGGCCGAACCCGGGATCGTCATCCGGTGGCGAGCGCCGAGGCATGGAGGCCGAGGCGGGCGTAGTGCACCAGGGAGGGTTGCACGCTACACTGAATCACTCGAAGTAATAACGCGCCCGTAGCTCAGTTGGATAGAGCACCAGGCTACGAACTTGGGGGTCGGGAGTTCGAATCTCTCCGGGCGCACCATGAATGAGAAGGGTCTGGCCTCGGTCAGGCCCTTTTTGTTGCCGCCGAGCGCACCGCTGACCGCGCCGCCTGGCCTGCACAAAAGCTCTTTACGCGGCCCGGCAACTGCGCTATGTTCGCAGCCATGCTCACGTCAAGCGCCATCGCGGTTCACCTGTCTTCTCGCCTGTGCCTTGCCGGGTCGGGCAGCGTCAGCGCAACCAATAATACCAACCGTCGACCACCATCGCGCGGGCCGACCGCTTAGTTTTTTATCCACGCTTCACCCTCACCGGCCCGCTCTGCACAGCGGGCCGTTTGCATTTCTGGCCCTGGAGATTTCCTCATGTGTTCGATTCTCGGTATTTTTGATCTTCGCCCCGATGCCGATTTGCTGCCGTTGCGGCCGTTGGCGCTCGATCGCTCGCGCCTGCAGCGGCATCGCGGGCCGGATTGGAGCGGGGTGTTTGCCGCACCGCACGCGCTGTTGGTGCATGAGCGTCTGGCGATCGTCGATGTCGATCACGGCGCGCAGCCGCTGCGCTCCGCCGACGGCCGGCTGGCATTGGCGGTGAATGGCGAAATCTACAACCACAAGGACCTGGAAGCGGGCTTGCAGCAACCGTACGCGTTCCAGACCGCTTCCGACTGTGAAGTGATCAACGCGTTGTATGTGCAGCACGGTGCCGGCTTTCTGGCGCAACTGAACGGTATTTTCGCATTTGCTTTGTACGACGCCGCGCAGGATCGTTACTTGATCGCCCGCGATCCGATAGGGGTGATTCCGCTGTACCAGGGGCGCGATGAGCAAGGCCGGCTGTGGGTGGCGTCGGAGATGAAATCACTTGCCGGTGTCTGTACCCAGATCGAGGTGTTTCCGCCGGGCCATTATCTCGACAGCAAAGACGGCGTGTTGCAGCGCTATCACGTCGATGCCTGGACCGACTACCGCGCCACCAAGGGCAACGGCAACGATGCGGCAGCGTTGCGAGCCGGGCTGGAGCGGGCAGTGCGGCGGCAGTTGATGTGCGATGTGCCGTATGGGGTGTTGCTGTCCGGCGGCCTGGACTCATCACTGGTAGCAGCCTGTGCGGCGCAATTTGCGCGAAAGCGGGTTGAGGACGAGGGCCGTAGCGAAGCGTGGTGGCCGCGCCTGCATTCGTTTGCGATCGGTCTGCTCGGATCACCCGACCTTGCGGCGGCACGGATCGCGGCCGAGGCACTGGGTACCGCGCATCACGAGTTCCATTTCACCGTGCAAGAGGGCATCGATGCGTTGCCCGAGGTGATCCGGCATATCGAAACCTACGATGTCACCACCATCCGCGCATCCACGCCGATGTACCTGTTGGCGCGGCGGATTCGCGCCATGGGTATCAAGATGGTGCTGTCCGGCGAGGGCGCCGACGAGATTTTCGGTGGTTATCTTTACTTTCACAAAGCGCCATCGGCAGAAGCATTTCACGACGAAACGGTGCGCAAGATCGCGAAACTGCATTTGTACGATTGCCTGCGCGCCAATAAATCGATGGCAGCGTGGGGGATCGAGGCGCGAGTGCCATTTCTGGATCTGGAGTTTCTCGATCTGGCGATGTCGATCGATGCCGAACACAAGCGCGTGAAACCCGGTGGCATGGAAAAGGCCATCCTGCGCGAAGCGTTTGCTGGAATGCTCCCCGACACGATCCGCTTGCGCCAGAAAGAGCAGTTCAGCGATGGCGTGGGCTATGGCTGGATCGACTCGCTGCGCGCCTGGGCCAACGCGCAGGTCAGTGACGAGGCGTTGGCGGGGGCGGTGGAAAGTTTCCCGGTGAATCCACCTACCACCAAGGAAGCGCTGTTGTATCGGCGCTTGTTCGAGCGCTGTTATCCGGGTGACGTGTGTGCCGCGACGGTGCCCGGAGGTCCATCGATTGCCTGTTCATCGGCCGCCGCCATTGCCTGGGATCCAAGCTTTGCCGGCGCTGCGGATCCTTCGGGTCGCGCGGTGGCGGGGGTGCATGTCCACGCCAGCGACTGAGCAGGCGATGACGGCGCTGCCCGGTTACAATCGGGCATCGCCCATTGGCCGTCACGCATGAGCAAAACCGCAGATTCCAGCGTCAGGCTTCTGGTTGTGGATGACGATATCGACATCCGCGACCTGCTGTCGCGCTATCTCGGCGAGCACGGTTTCAGCGTGTACACGGCGGCCGATGGTGTTCGGATGCGTGAGGTGTTCACCGCGCATCGCATCGATCTGGTCATTCTCGACCTGATGCTGCCCGGCGAAGATGGTACCCAGTTGTGCCGGGTGCTGCGTGCCGAGTCGGAAGTGCCGATCATCATGCTGACGGCACGCAGCGACAATCTGGAACGTATCATTGGCTTGGAGTTGGGCGCCGACGATTACATCACCAAGCCGTTCGAGCCGCGCGAGCTGGTGGCGCGCATCCGTGCGGTACTGCGTCGCACCCGGCCCGGCGAACTGCTGCCAGAGTTGAAGGGTGAGAGCGGCTGTTTTCGTTTTGCTGGCTGGCGCCTGGACCCGGCGGCACGCACCTTGCGTGACGATCACGGGCAGCCGGTAGAGTTGAGCCCCGGCGAGTTTGACCTGTTGTTGAACTTTGTCGAGCACCCGCGGGAAGTGCTCGATCGCGATCGCCTGCTCGAACGCAGCGGCGACCGCGACAACGCGCCGTTCGACCGCGCCATCGACGTGCAGGTGAGTCGTCTGCGCAAGAAGATCGAGGGTTCCCATCCCAGTCCGATGCTGATCCAGACCGTGCGCGGCGCTGGCTATATTTTCACCGCCAAGGTGATCCGCGAGTGATTCGGCTGACCACCAGTCTGCGCGGCCGCACCTTGTTGCGTGTGGCCATCGGTACGCTGGTGTCGCATCTGCTGGGGTTGGCGATATATCTGGCCGCGAATGCGTCCAGCATCAGCCAGGCGCTTGAGGAAAACGTGGTCGACCAATTGGCAACGCTGGTGCGACTGCTGGAGCGTGTGCCAGCCGATCGCCGTGAGCAGATCGTCAGCCAACTCTCGGCGGAGCGAAAGGGTTTTCGTCTGCGCCTGTCGCCGCGCAGTGACGTCGATTCGCAGCAGTTGCCGCAAAAGGACACCGCGAGCGTGCGGCGAATGCTTGGCTTGGCGCTGGGCGGGGGGGGCAGTGAAACGGTACTGGCCGATTACCGCCTGCTGCGCTCCGAACTCGACGTTGCCGGTGATCCGGTAGAAGGCGAGCGCACCATTTTGGTTGACCGTGTGGCGCAGTGGTTCAGGATTCCCGAAACGCTGACCATTGCGGTGCAGCTCTCGGATGGGGTGTGGCTCAATGCCCGCATCCGGGGGCGGCCGTTTGCCTCGTTTTTCAGCACCGGCCTGTTGCTCAGCCTGTCGCTGACGGTGATTGTGGTGTTTTCGATCACCGCGCGTGCCATCAATCGGCCGCTGGCGGGCCTCGCACGGTTTGCCGATGCCGCCGAGGCGCTGGGCCGGGATATCGAAAATGCGCCGCCGCTGGACGAGGGCGGGCCGATGGAGATACGACAGGCGGCACACGCGTTCAATGGCATGCGCAATCGTGTGCAGAGCCTGATCGACGACCGCACACGCATGTTGGCGGCAATGTCGCACGACTTTCGCACGCCGTTGACGCGCCTGCGTTTGCGCATGGAGTTTTTCCCGGATAGCCCAGAGCGCAGCAAGATGCTGCGTGACATTGCCGATATGGAGGAAATGGTCAGCGTGACGCTGCGCTTCATCAACGATGGCGTTGCCGACGAGCAGCGCGAAGCCGCGGATTTTGTCACGTTGCTGACCGATTTGAGCATCGATCTTGAAACCGAGCTGCCGGAGTTCGAGCTGAACGGCGAGCGCAACGTGCGGGTGACCTGTGCGCCGGTGGCAATGCGGCGCGCATTCACCAACCTGATCAACAACGCCAAGCAATACGGCCACAGTGCCGAGATCGCGGTGCGGCTGACGCCGAGCGCGGTGATCGTCGAGGTGCGCGACCATGGCCCTGGGGTACCGGAGTCGGAACGCGAAAACGTCTTTCAGCCATTCTATCGGCTGGAACCCTCGCGTAGCCGCGAATCGGGTGGCTCGGGGTTGGGGCTTGCCATCGTACGTTCGGTGATCCGCGCCCACGGCGGCGACATCACCCTGCATGATGCTCCGGGCGGCGGTTTAGTGGCGCGGGTGCAGTTGCCGCGGGTGTAGCAGTCTGTCTGGCGGGTCTGCCGCAAGGGATGTGGGAGCGTGCCTGCACGCGATGCTGGTGGCGGGGTCGTTCACACTTTCCACGCACCGCCTGGCGTGTTCATGGCGCGTGGGCAGTTCCGGCCACCGCAACGGGCCGTTCGCAATATGGCGCCGGGCCGCTGTTCATCAGCGCTTCCGTATGGGTCAGCCGTCGTTGCGGCTGCGACCGCGCCCCGCGTCACCACCGCCGGGACGTG
>PFJA01000129.1:0-120 GCA_002782905.1 Lysobacterales bacterium CG_4_10_14_3_um_filter_64_11 | reverse complement strand
CCGCGGTTATCGGACGGCGCGCGATTGCCTGATGGACCGCGGTTTTCGGATGGCCCGCGATTGCCTGATGGGCCGCGGTTTTCGGATGGCGCGCGATTGCCTGATGGGCCGCGGTTTTCG
>PFJA01000075.1:10810-27453 GCA_002782905.1 Lysobacterales bacterium CG_4_10_14_3_um_filter_64_11 | reverse complement strand
TAGTGCCCCGGGTTTCGGCTTCGCCTCAACCCGGGCTACCGGGGGTTTTGGCGTATCGCGGTGCCAGTTTGCGCGCGCCGTGGTAGCCCGGGTTGAGGCGAAGCCGAAACCCGGGACGATCTAACCAGACTCCCATCAACTCCGCGCCAGCATCATCTCGGCGATCACCTGCTGCAAGCCGCAGCGCCAATCGGGCACGGTGAGCGAAAAATCGCTGCGCAGGCGGGTGGTATCCAGCACTGAATAGGCGGGCCGGGTGGCCCGGGTCGGGTAGTCGCTGCTGGCGATGCCGGTCACGGTGGGCGCGCGGGCGATAAGCCCGACGGCCAGCGCGTCGGCGCAGATCGCCTCGGCAAACTCGGCCCAACTGCATTGCCCGGCGGCAACCGCATGCCAGGTGCCGCTGGTTTCGGGCGCGGCGTGCAGGGCGAGCGTGCTGATGTCGGCCAGCCAGCGCGCGCTGGTGGGCGAGCCGATCTGGTCGCTGACGATGCGCAGTTCGTCACGCTCGGCGGCCAATCGCAGCATGGTGCGCAGGAAGTTGCTGCCGCGCGCGGCATACACCCAGGCGGTGCGAAATATCAGGTACTGGCAACCGCTGGCGCGGATCGCGCCTTCACCGGCCAGCTTGGTTTGCCCGTAAACGCTCAGCGGGCCGGTGGCATCATCTTCGCGCCACGGGCGGCTGTTGACGCCGCTGAAGACGTAATCGGTGGAGTAATGCAGCAGCGTGCTGCCGGTGTGCGCGCAGGCGGCGGCGATTTCAGCTACCGCGTCGGCATTGATGCGTTGCGCCAACTGCGGTTCGTCTTCGGCCCGGTCGACGGCGGTGTAAGCCACCGCGTTGACCACCGCGCGCGGCCGCAGGCGACGAATCAACGCGGCGGCCTGATCGGGCTCGGAAAAATCGACGCGCTCGCCGGCAAAACCGCCAGGCAATCGGCCCGAACGGGTGCAGGCATGCACCGCATCGAGCGCCGACAGGCTGCGCTGCAATTGGTAGCCCAATTGGCCGTCGGCACCGAACAGCACAATGCTCATGGCAACACCTCACGCACCAAACAACGGCAAGCGCTCGGCCGGCAGCTCGGCCAGAAACGGCGCGGCGGCATCCTTTGGCGACAATGAAGGGCGGCGGATCGGCCAGTCGATGGCCAATGCCGCATCGTCCCAGCGCAGATTGGCGTCGGCGCCGGCATCGTATTCGCGCGTGCACAGGTAGCTGAACACGGCGCGTTCGCTGAGGGTGACGAAGCCGTGCGCGAAGCCTTCGGGAATCCAGAACTGGCGCCGGTTTTCGCTGCTCAGGATCACCGCCGCCCAGCGCCCGAAGCGCGGCGAGCCGCGGCGGATATCGACGGCGACATCGTAGACTTCTCCTTCCAGCACACTGACCAGTTTGCCCTGCGGGTTCGGCCATTGGTAATGCAGGCCGCGCAGCACGCCGTGCTGCGACACCGACACGTTGGCCTGCGCCACCGGAAAATCCAGGCCAGCATCGCGAAACCGCGCCTGGTTCCAGGTTTCAAAGAAACAGCCACGCTCGTCGGCAAACACACGCGGCTCGATCACCACGCATTCGGGCAGTGCGCTCGGCGTGCGCTTCATCGGATACTGCCTCGGCGCAACAGGCTGAGCAGGTATTGGCCATAGCCATTCTTGGCTAGCGGCTGGGCCAACGCGGCAAGTTGTGCGCCATCGATCCAGCCTTGTTGCCAGGCGATTTCCTCGGGGCAGCACACGCGCAGGCCTTGCCGCGCCTCGATCGTTTCGATGAAGGTGGAGGCTTCCAGCAAGGACTGGTGGGTGCCGGTATCCAGCCACGCAAAGCCGCGCCCCAGCGATTCCATGTGCAAATCGCCAGCATCGAGATAGCAGCGGTTGAGGTCGGTGATTTCCAGCTCGCCGCGCGACGACGGTTTGAGACTTGCTGCGTAATCGCAGACCGTGCCATCGTAGAAATACAGGCCGGTGACCGCGTAATTGGATTTGGGCTCGGCCGGTTTTTCTTCGAGGCCGATCACCCGCCCATCGGCAGCGAACTCGGCCACGCCGTAGCGCTCCGGATCGCTGACCCAGTAACCGAACACGGTGGCGCCATGCGTGCGGCCATCAGCGCGTTGCAGCATTTGCGACAAACCGTGGCCGTAAAAAATGTTATCGCCCAGGATCAGGCAGCTCGGGCCACCGGCGAGAAACTCGCGACCGATCACAAACGCCTGCGCCAGCCCGTCGGGGCTTGGCTGCACCGCGTACTCAATGCGCATGCCCCACTGCGAGCCATCGCCCAGCAAGCGCTGGAACAAGGCCTGCTCATGCGGGGTGTTGATGATCAGCACCTCGCGAATACCGGCCAGCATCAACACACCGAGGGGGTAATAGATCATCGGCTTGTCGTACACCGGCAACAGTTGCTTGCTGACCGATTGCGTGAGCGGATACAACCGGGTGCCGGAGCCGCCAGCGAGGATGATGCCTTTGCGTTGCGTCATGGTTTGATCCGTCAGTGAAGCCGCTCAGGCGGCCGAGCCCAGTCGCTCAAGGCGATAACTGCCATCCAGCACGCGCGCGGTCCAGTCGGTGTTGGCCAAGTACCAATCCACCGTCGCCGCCATGCCCTGCTCGAAACTGACCGCCGGTTGCCAACCCAGCTCGCGCTGAATCTTGCCGGCATCGATGGCATAACGGCGGTCGTGGCCGGGGCGGTCGGCAACGAAGGTGATTTGCTGCGCCCGCGGCGACCCATCGCTGCGCGGCTGGCGCGCATCGAGCAACGCGCACAGGGTGCGCACCACCGCGATGTTCTCGCGCTCGGCGTTGCCACCGATGTTGTAGGTCTCACCGACCCGCCCCGCCTCCAGCACGCGTCGGATCGCGGCACAGTGATCCTTCACGTACAACCAGTCGCGTACGTTGCGGCCATCGCCATACACCGGCAGCGGTTCACCAGCGAGCGCGCGCTGGATGATCAGCGGGATGAGCTTTTCCGGAAACTGGTACGGCCCGTAGTTGTTGGAGCAGTTGGTAGTCAGCGTGGGCAGACCGTAGGTGTGATGAAACGCCCGCACCAGATGATCGGATGCGGCCTTCGACGCCGAATACGGCGAGTTCGGTGCATACGCAGTGGTTTCGCTGAACTTGCCGCTATCGCCGAGCGAGCCATACACCTCGTCGGTGGAGACGTGCAGCAAGCGAAATGCCGCGCGTTCGCCACCACCCAGAGCGCGCCAGTAATCGCGCACGCATTCGAGCAGGCTCAGGGTGCCGACGACGTTGGTCTGCACGAACGCCGCTGGCCCATCGATGGAACGATCGACATGGCTCTCGGCGGCAAAATGCAGCACCGCCTGTGGCCGATGCTCGGCCAGCAGCGCGCTCACCAGCGCCGCATCGGCGATATCGCCATGCACGAAACGATGCGCTGGATTGCCCGCGAGCGCGGCCAGCGTGTCGCGATTGCCGGCATAGGTCAGTGCATCGAGGTTGATCACGCGCACCCCGGCAGCCACCGCAGCAAGCACGAAGTTGCCGCCGATGAAGCCGGCGCCGCCGGTTACCAACCACGTTTGCATGATGCCAATATCCGATTGTGAAGTGCCTGGGGGATTATAAACGCCACGCCTTGCCCGCCCGCATTGGCGCACCCATCATCACCATGGCCGCAGGCGCGTGGCGATCCGTGGTTCAACGATCCGCAGTACCCATGTGGAGCGACACCATGGCCCCGCTTGGACATCGCTGGATTGCTTCGCGCTGCGCGCTCGCAATGACGGAGCAAGGCGCGCAGCGCCTTCACCGACACCGACCGGGGCGCGGCACATGTTCACGCAACGCAACATCAGAACGGGATATCGTCTTCCGGGAAGCTGCTGTCATCGAACGGTGCGCTGGACGAACTGCTGGGGGCATTGCGTTCATTGCCGCCGGTGGAACGGGCGCCACTGCGTTCAGTACCACGATCCGCGCCACGCTCGCCGCCCGGCATGCCGCCGAGCATCTGCATTTCGTTGGCGATGATGTCGGTGCTGTAACGCTCGACCCCATCCTTGCCAGTGTATTTGTCGGTGCGCAGGCTGCCCTCGATGTACACCTGACGCCCCTTCTTGAGGTATTCGCCGGCGATCTCGGCCAGGCGGCCGAAAAACTTCACCCGGTGCCACTCGGTGCGCTCCTGCTTGTTGCCGTCCTTGTCCTTCCAGGCATCGGTGGTCGCCACGCTGATCGTGGTAATCGCCGCACCACCTTGGCTGTACTTCACGTCCGGATCGTTGCCCAGATTGCCAACCAGAATTACCTTGTTGATTCCACGTGCCATGTCAGGCCTCTATCCGCAGTTGGGAGAACACAAAGACTAAGTATAAGGGTCGCGGCCGGCAATCAGTGAATTACCCGTTGTCGTGTAAGACAATGCCGACACGTCGCGACGCAGAGCAGGGCGGCTTGCAGCAACGCAACGCCGGGATTGCGCCACACCGCACAGTCGTGCATCCGGGCTGGCGGCACTATTGCTGTCGAGCCTGGGTGTGATCGGCGCGGCACGCGCTGATTTCGCTGCCGTCGGCGTACGATGGGGCATGGAGCAGTGGATTCACCGGGAGAAGATGTGTGTTCGTTCTGATCGTAGGCAATACCCAGGATGCCCGTGCCGACCTTGAGGCGGCGGTTGCCGATTTTGGCCTCGACTGGCAGATTGCACTGGCCAGCGATGACGCCGCAGCGATGGCGATTGCCGCCCAGCAGCACGTTGATGTGGCGGCGGTCGACTTGCGCTCACCGGGCATCGATGGCCCGGCGCTGCTCGCTGCGATCCGCACACGCCATCCTGAAGTGGTGCGCTTGCTGATGCTCGACGATTCGCAGCAGGATGCTGCGATGGCGGTCATGGAGTCGGCGCACCGATTGCTCAACAAACCGCTGCGTGCCGACGAGTTGATCGACGCGGTCGAGAGCGTCGGGGAACTGCGCGAACTTTTGGATTCACCGCACCTGAAGGCGCTGATCGGCAACATCGTCGAGCTGCCGCCGGCACCGAGCCTCTATCTCAAGCTGACGCAAGTGCTCAACGACGCGCGTGCACCCGCCAGCGCGGCGGCGAACCTGGTGGCGCAAGACCCGGTGATGGCATCCAAGGTGCTGCGCCTGTGCAATTCGGCCTTTTTCTCCGGTGGCCGCACGGTTGCCGATATCCGCACGGCAGTCGTCCGGCTGGGCCAGGACAACCTGCGCCGTCTGGTGCTGGCCAGCGAAGTGTTCAATGGCAGCACGAGCGATAACGGCATCGATCGCGAGGCGATGCAGTTGCGGGCGCTGCGCGCCTCACAATTGGCGGCCCGTGTGCTCGGCGGCAGCAGCGCCGAACTGGCGGCAACCGCTGCCTTGCTGGCCGATGTTGGCATGCTGCTACCCGGCGTATCGGTTCCAAAAGCGGGTGAAACCACACCCGATGACCGGCCACACTACGCCGAGGCCGGCGCCTACTTGCTCGGCCTGTGGGGCCTGCCAATGCCGATCGTGGAGGCGGTGGCAAGCCACCATCAGCCGGGAAGATCGCGCTCGCGCGGCTTCTGGGTGGGTGGCGCAGTACACGTCGCACGCGCGCTGGTCAGCGGCGAGGCCGTCGACGAGGACTATCTGCATTCGCTGGGTTTGCACGATCGCTTGCCGGCGTGGCGGCAACTGGCCGCCGACATGGCAGCGGCAACCACCTGAGCCAGCCGCTCAGGCGGCTTCCTGCAAGGTCTCCGCTTTGGCCTCACTGCGTGCGATCACTACTGAGCCAACCAGATCGCCGGTTACATTGACGGTGGTGCGGCACATGTCGAGCAGGCGATCAACGCCGAGAATGATGCCAATGCCTTCGGCCGGAATGCCGAACATCACCAGAATCATCGCGATCACCGGCAACGAGCCACCTGGCACGCCGGCGGCACCGATGCCGCCAAGGATGCAGATCATCAGCACCATCACCTGCTGACTCAAGGCCAGATCGACCCCGAACAACTGCGCCAGAAACAACACCGTCACGCCTTCATACAAGGCGGTGCCGTTCATGTTGGCGGTGGCGCCAAGCGTACACACAAAGCGCCCGACCCGACGCGGCACGTGCAGCGATTCTTCGGCCACTTTCAAGGTGGTCGGCAACGACGCACTGCTTGATGAGGTGGAAAACGCAGTCAGAATCGCCGGCTCGGCGCGCTTGAAAAACCACAGCGGCGAGACCTTGCCAAAAAATCGCAGCAGCAATGGAAACACCACGAAAAAATGCAGGCCCAGCGCCAGCAACACGGTGCCGACATAGCGCGCCAGTTGGGTCAGCACGTCGTAGCCCAGACGCGCGGTGATGGTGAACAGCAATGCCGCCACCGCATACGGCGCCAGTTCGATCACCCAGCCAATCAGTTTGAGACTGATCTCATACACGCCCTGCACTGCCGCCACGAAGGCGCGGGTACCGTCGGTTTGCAGCACAGCAGCCGCAATACCGAAAACCAGCGCGAAGAACATCAGCGCGATCAGATCGCCGTTGGCCGCCGCCGCCACCGGATTCTTCGGCACAATGTTGAGCAACATGCTCATCATCGAAATGGTTTCGCGTTTGCTGGCGATATCGGCCGAGCGCTCGGCCGCTTGCGCGAGCAAGGGCTGTACCACTTCCGGCGGCAGGCCTTCACCGGGGCGGATCACGTTGACCACGATCAAGCCAATGGTGACCGCTGCGGTGGTAACCACCACGATGTACAGCAGGGTCTTGCCGCCGATCCGTCCCAGCGCGGCCGGATCGCCAATTTCGACCACACCCAGAACCAGCGCCGAGAACACCAGCGGCACCACCAGCATGAACAGGGCGCGCAAAAACAGATCGCCGACCGGCTGGGTGACGTAGCTGATGAAGCCATCGAGCCACGGCATGTCCGTGCCGAGCCAGTAGGCGAGCAGGCCGCCGAGGACACCGGCCACGAATCCGATCAGCATACGGGTGTGCAAGGGCATGGCTTCAGCTCCGGATGGCGTCGGTCAGATGACTGCGATGCGAAGGCACTTTACCCTGCGCCAACTGCGCCTGGTAGTCGTGCAAGGCGCGCCGGATCACCGGCAACAGCAGGTACACGCCAATCAGGTTGGGGATCGCCATGATGAACATCAGCGCATCGGCAATGCCGACGATGCTATTGAGCGACATCGTGCAGCCGACGATCACCATGCCCAGAAAAACCAACTTGAACCCATACAACACCAGCCGCGAATCACCGAACAAATAGGCGGTCGCCTTGGCGCCGTAATAGCCCCAGGTGATGATGGTCGAGTAGGCGAACAGGAACACCACGAACGTCAGCACGTACGGGAACCACGAAATCACCGAGCCAAACGCTTCCGAGGTGAGCTGCACGCCATCGGAATTACCAAGCGTGTATTGATCGGTGATGATGATGACCAACGCGGTCATGGTGCAGATCACCACGGTATCGATGAACGGTTCCCACAGCGCGACAAAGCCCTCGGTAATCGGGTGGCGGGTTTTCACTGCGGCGTGCGCAATCGGCGCCGAACCGATGCCGGCCTCATTGGAAAACGCGGCCCGGCGAAAACCGACGATCAGCGCGCCGATCACCCCGCCCTGAACGCCATGGGCGCTGAATGCGCCCTCCCAGATCGCCATGAAGGCCGCCGGCACATGCTGGATGTGGCTGAGGATCACAAACAGCGCAGCGAGCACGTAGATCGCGGCCATGAACGGCACCAGCTTGGCGGTAACCGCACCGATCCGGGTAATTCCGCCAATGATCACCACACCGGTCAGCACCGCCACAAACAGCCCGAACAACCAGGCATAGCCCGCCAGCGGGCCATCGACGCCACCGGTGATGTTGAGCACCTGGGCATAGGCCTGGTTGGATTGGAACAACGCGCCCGAACCGACCGCACCGAGCATGGCGCAAAAAGCGAACACGCCGGCCAGCGCGCGGCCAACGTGACGCAGGCGCGGGTAGTTGTGGGCGATACCGTGGCTGAGGTAATACATCGGCCCACCGGAAACGCTGCCATCGGCGTGCTCGCGCCGGTACATCACCCCGAGCGAGCATTCGGCGAACTTGGTGGACATGCCCAGCACCCCAGCGAGGATCATCCACAACGTTGCCCCCGGCCCGCCGATGGTGATCGCCACCGCCACCCCGGCGATGTTGCCCAACCCGACCGTACCCGACACCGCCGAGGTGAGCGCTTGAAACTGGCTGACTTCACCGGGGCTGGTCGGGTCGGCGTAATCGCCGCGGATCAGGCGATAGCCGTGCGCGAAGCCACGCACATTGATGAAACGAAAATAGAACGTGCACACCAATGCACCGAGAATCAACCACAGCATGATCAGCGGCAGTTGGGTATCGCCGGGCAAGGTGACCTCGTAGAACACCGCGCTGGAAATGGCATTGGCGACCGGCGCTACCACCGCATCAATGCGTTGATCCAGCGTGTCCGGTTCGGCGGCGATGCTGATGGCAGGCAGGGCTAGTGCGATCAGGATAATCAGCTTGGCAAAACGCATTCCCACTATTCCGAAGACAGGGCAAGACCCGCGAGCATACACCAAGCGATTTTTCACGATCCGCGGCAGCACGGGAGTCGGGGCTTCGGGCTTGATGGGTTTCGTGGGTCGCGGTAAACGGGTGCGGGGTCCCGGGTTTCGGCTGTGCCTCAACCCGGGGGTCAAACCGCAGGCAGTTCCGGATTCGGGCGATTCGCAATGGCGATCACCGCGGATACAGCGGCGGCAATGGTTCTTCGCTGCTGCTGGCGGCCGCATGTGCGCGCAGACGTATGCCACCCGCGAACGCATTGCACAGCGCTTCGCGTGCAGCGCGTCGATCGCCCTGCCCCCACAGCGCCGCATGCAGCAGCGTAACCGCGGCACGTTGGGCCGGGTCGTCCAGCACGGTATCGAGTGCCTGCCCGGCCGCAAGCTGGCGCAAGGCAGCGTCAATGGCCGGCAGATCAGCACTGGCCAGCGCCCGGCGCAAGGCGCGCTCGCCGTCGGTCACGGCCGCAACCGCTGCCACCGGCACCGCCCGCGAAGGCAGCCGCAAAGCGCCACGCCGCCATGCCAGTGCCAGTGTTGCCAGCCACAGCAGCAACAACGCTGCGCTGAGCCATTGCCAGAGCCAAGACTGCTCCGCGTTGCGCACCGATTCAGCAAGCGCCGGCGTTGGTGCGGCGTTGGCACCCGCATCGGCCGCCACTGAAACCGGCGCGTCGATCGCTGGCGCTACGTTCAGTGTGAATGCCGCCACTTGCGCAAGCTCTGGCCGATTGTCGACGGTGTTCCACCAGGCCAACTGCACCGCCGGCACTTCGATATTGCCAGCACGCGCGGCCACCAGTGCAAACCGTCGGCTGACCTCGGCATGCAGCACGCCATCGACCAACCGCTCGCTGAGGTTGGCAACATCGGGGAACACCCGCAGCCCCGGCACCTCGGCAATGCTCAGCTCGGGTATTTGCGTCGCCAGCGCACCGTCGACACGCACCCGCAGTTCAACGCTCACCGGCTCGCCGACATGGCTTTGAGCATTGGCTTGGCTGCGCTCCATGCTCACCGCCTGCGCCGGAAACCACGGCAGTGCAGCCTGTGCCGGTTGCGCACGCACGTTCAGCAGCAACGACTCGCCGATCGCGCTGACCGATCGCGCGCCGCCAATCAGGGAATCGCGCAACCCGGCCAGGGTGCGGCCACGAAACCGCGGCGCGTCGAGCGTGAGCTCACCACTGCGCTCCGGGGTCAACACAAACTGCCGCTCCAGCGTTTGATACCGGCGCCCGGCGATCATCCGCTGGTAGCTGACGTCATCGCCGATGCGGCGCAAATCCGCGCCATCGATTTGCGCGGTATCCAGATCGCCATCGAGCAGGGTTATCGCGTAATTCAGGCGCACGCTGTAGATCACCGCCTGCCCCACCCAGGGGCTGTCGGTATCTACCTGCACCTCGACAAATACATCCTGTCCCTGCGCCTGTGCGCCCACCGGCGCACGCATCACGCTCAGCGTCAACGGCGCGGTGGATTCGTTGCCCACCCGGATCGCGGGAATATTCAATACCCCGGCTTTGCGCGGCTCCAGCGCCACCGCCCACAGCGTTCGCGTGCTGATGCTGCCGTTGCTGATCGTGGTCTGGGTCTGGCTGGACTGCCCGGTCAATGCAAAGTCCGCCGCCAGCACCGTGAAGTCGGGCGAATCCTTGGTGTCGCTTTCGATGTTGAGGGTGACCGTGTCGCCCTGATTGATCTGGGTTCGATCCAGCCACGCACGCGGCGCGGCGCTGGCGCCAGTAACCAGCGCCAGCGACAACACCAGGCCCACCATGAATTGCACCGCGTTCATCGCTCTTCACCCTGCGCTTCACGGCGCTGATACTCGATGACGAACTTGCGCCGCAGCAAGCCACCCGGATCATCGGGCACCCGCCGCAGCGCCGCCTCAACTGCCTGTTCCTGTTCGCGTTGCTGGCGTTGCTCGGGCGACAACGCCGCCGCCTGTTTATCGCCTGGGTGCCCGTCTGCTGCTTCGCTGCCGCCTTGCTCTGCCAACGCTTTGGCCACGGCCTCACTCAACGCCTGCTGCGCCTGTTGTTCGGCGTTGGTATCCGCGGTGTCTTGCGCGCCCGCTGACGGCTCGCTGGCGCCGTCGTTACCCGGCTTGCCATCATCCGATTGCGGCGATGCCGCCGGTTCGTCCGGGTCACCGGATTCGCCGGCTTGCGTGGAGTCGTCGTCGCCAGAATTGCTCGTGTCGAGTGGTTCCGGATCGGAATCATCGCGTTGGCCCGGCGCATCGCTGCGCTGATCCGCTTTGTCGTCGCCCGGCTGCCGGGGCGGCCGTGCGCTGTCATCGTCAGGTTGTGCGGATTGCTGCGCGTCCTGTTGTTTCTTGAGCTGCTCGATCAGCGCCCGATTTTCCTTGGCATCGGCCATATCCGGCGCCTGTTGCAAGGCACGATCATAAGCGGCGATGGCCTCGTCGAAGCGGCCCGCCTGTGCCAGCGCATTGCCCAGATTGTATTGCGCCACGGCAACCTCGGACTGCGCGAACGCGGCGGCAGCGGCATCCCATTGCCCGGCGCGATAGGCTGCCGCGCCGGCACGTTGCGGATCGCGCGCCAAGCGCTGCGCGGCTTCGACATCGCCAGCGCGCAAGGCGGCATCGGCGCGTTGTTCGCGGTTGTGCCACAGCGCGTCCCAATCCACCGCCTGCGCCGGCACGGCCGGCAGCAGCAAAACCGCAAACAACGTCATCAGGCCGCCGCGGCGAAAACCCGGCAACGCGAGCAGCAGCAGCAACGGCAACAGCCACACGCCATCATCGCGCCAACGCTGAGTTTGCGCGGAGTCTTGCAGCAACGCCGTGTCGCTGCGATTGTCCGGAGTCAGCAACCCCAGTTGCTTCAGATCGCCGCCATCGCCTTGCAATCGTGCATAGCGGCCGCCGCCGGCGCTGGCCAACGCACGCAAACCCGCTTCATCCAGTTGCGCCAGTTGCGGCACCCCAGCGCGGTCGTAGACCAGCGCGCCACGCGCATCGCGCAGCGCCGCGCCTTGCGGCGTTCCCACCCCAAGCACCGACACCCGGATGCCACGTTCGCGCAGCGCTAGCGCTGCCTCGCGCGCCGATGCATCGGCCGCATCGGTGACCAGCAACACATCGCCGACGCTGAAGCCGGCACCGGCAAGCAACGCCGCGGCGCGACGCAGGGCACGGTCGGCGCGCTGACCATCGACCGGCATCAGCGCCGTGGATAGCGAGTCGAGCAAGGCAATGACGGTGGCGGCATCGTCGGTCATCGGCGCCACGGTGAACGCATCGCCGGCGTAGGCAATCAGCGCCACCTGGCCGCCGGCGCGTTCCTTGAGCAGTGTCATCAGTTGGTAGCGAGCGCGGGTGATGCGATCGGGCGCAATGTCATCGGCAGCCATGTGCGAGGACAGATCCAGCGCCACCACCAGCGGCGCGCGCAGCGAATACAGGGTAACGGCCTGCTGCCGCCAGGCCGGCCCGGCCAGCGCCACGATGGCGAGACAATACAGGCTTGCCAGCCACAGCGGTGTCAGCCAGCGTTTGCGCGCGTTACCGGCGAGCAACACGTGTGCACGTAGCGGCGGATCAACGTACTGCGTGAGTTCGCCCTCGGTGCGCGTGTCACGCAGGCCTCGCCATACCACCAGCGGCAACACCAGCAAGCCCAGCAACCAGAGTGGCCGCAGGAAGTGAAACGGGGCAAGCGCGTCGATCATGACCGGTAACCTCGCCGCGGCCAAAGCACGGCAACCAGCATCAGCAGCACGGCAGCGGCTAGTGGAAACGGGTAGTGCTCGCTGCGCGGCCGCTCCATCGCTCCGGCCTGCGCGGCTGGCTCGATCCGATCCAGTTGTGCATAGATTTCGGCCAACTCGGCCGTGTCGCGAGCACGAAAATAGCTGCCGCCGGTTTGCTCGGCGATGCTGCGCAGCCCCGCTTCATCGATGCCGGCATTGGCCGGTGCGCGAAAAATCCCGAAGATGCCGTCGCCGCCGTCGCCACCAAAGGCGATGGTGTGAATGCGGATCGACGCTGCCGCCGCCAGCGCGGCTGCCCTTACCGGGCTGAGACTACCGGCGTTGCTGACGCCATCGGTGAGCAGGATGATTACCTGCTCGCCCGTAGCGCTTTCAACCTCCTGCTGCTGTCGCAATCGCTTCACCGCAATGGCAATGGCATCGCCGATCGCGGTTTCGCGGCCCGCCAGCGCCACCACGGTATCGGCCAATTGCTAACCCACTGCATGGCGATCAAAGGTCAGCGGGGTGATGGCATAGGCACGATCGCCAAACACCACCAGACCAACGCGATCACCCACCCGCCGCTGCAAGAAATCGCCGACCACCGCCTTGACCGCGGTGAGTCGATCGACGACGCGGCCGCCCAGGCGCATGTCGGCCTGGCCCATGGAGCCGGACAGATCGACCACCAGCATCAGATTGCGCCCGCTGCGTGGCGGCTGCACCGCCTCGCCCAGCGACTGCGGCCGCGCTGCTGCGAGGCACAACAGTGCCCAGATCAGCACGGCCCACCAGCGCGGGCGGATGCCACGCCGCGAAGGAGTGTCGCTTTGCCACAGCGCCTGCAACCCCGGGTGCGGCAGGCGCAGGCGAGTACCGCTGTACGCCCGCGCCGGCAGCCACCACGCGAGCAGCCATGGCAACGGCAACGCCAGCAACAGCCATGGCCAGGCGAACGCCATCATCGCGGCGCTCCAGGCCGATCAGATGCGCGCATCGCCAACTGCATGAAGCGCTGCCGCGCAATCGGCAGCAGCAGGTCGAGATTGGCGGCGGCCACGGCGCTGGCCTGAAATGGCCCGTGCAGCAGCACACGCCCCGGGCCGTTGCTGAATGGCCGCTCGGGATCCTCGCCATCGAGCCAGTGCAGCCACGGCTCGCCAGTCAATTGTGCTGCTGCATCGCCCGCTGCGCTGCGCGCCGCTCGGCGTAGCAGTTGCGAGATGATCGCCAGCCGTGCCGATGGCTCGGCCGCGCTCACCAGCGACTGGTCAAACAGCGTTTGCAAACGACGCCGACAGGCACGCCGCCGATAGCGTCGCCACCCCCAACGCGCCGCCACAAACAGCGCTACCGCCGTGACTACCAGCACCACCCACCAACCTGGTGCCAGCGGCCAGATGGCGGGCGCAGGCGGCATGTAGATGTCCTTGAGTGGCAGCGCGGGCGTGGCCGGAGCGAACATCAGCGCACATCCGCCAGCAACAATGGCAGCAGGGATTCGGCGGCGTCGGTGGTCGCCAGCACATCGCTGCGAATGCCATAACGGCCCAGCCGTGCGCGCGCCGTGCTCAGGGTGCCGGCAAAGCTGCGCTGCCAACGCGCTCGCTCGGCGGCTACCGTCAGGTTCAGCCGCGCGCACACGTCTCCGACCTGCACCGGCACGACGATTGGTGGCGGCGCGGTTTCGATCGGGTCGGTCAGCAGCACCACCAACACCTCGTGGTGTGCGGCAAGCCCGGCGAGCTGGGCATCGGCGACGGCGAGCAGGGCATGCGCTTCCAGCAACGCGATCACCCGTGCCCCGGGGCGCAGCAAGCGTGCTGCCGCGGTGAATGCAGCGGCCAGGCCCGCATCGTCAGCCGGCGGCTGGGCATACCAGCGCGCGGCGGCATCGAGCACGCGCAGCACCCCACGTACGCCTGCGCTTGGCACCAGCGGCGGCTCGCTGAGACTGCCACGCAATATGCCAATACGATCACCACTGCGCTGCGCCGCCCACGCCACCATGGCGGCGGCGCGCGCCGCCTGCACCGACTTGTAGCAGCCACGGGTAGCAAAAAACAATCCGGGGCTGGTGTCGGCAATCAGTAGCGTCATGCGTTCGCGTTCAGCATGAAACACTTTGGTATGCAGCTTGCCGGTGCGCGCGGTAACCCGCCAATCGACATGGCGCACATCATCGCCGCGCGTGTACATGCGTGTCTCGGCAAACTCCATGCCGCGGCCACGGAACGGCGAACTGGCCAACCCGTTCAGGCCAGCGCGCGCGCGCAACGGCGGTGGCCACGCCTGCACCCGCGCGCGCAGTGCGATCAGCTCGCTCAGATGCGGACAGATCGCCGGATTGGATGCATTGTCTGACATCATCAAGGCAAGGGAACCCGCTCCAACAACGCCGCCACCAGCCGATCACCGTTCCAGCCTTCGGCGGTCGCTTCGTAGCTCGGCAACACACGATGGCGCAACACATCCGGGGCCACCGCCTGTACGTCCTCGGGCATGACGTAATCGCGTCCGCACAGCCACGCTCGTGCGCGCGCACAGCGCTCCAGTGCGATCGATCCGCGTGGGCTGGCGCCCCAGGCGATGCGCTGCGCCAGTTGCGGGTCGTACGATGATGGATCTCGGCTGGCGAGCACCAGTTCGACGATATAGCGCTCGACGGGCTCGGCCAGATGCAGCTCCAGCACGGCGCGGCGCGCGGCAAAGATACCCGCCTGGCTCAGCCGTGCCGGCGCCGGCGCGGCATCGCCAGCACCGGCGGCGCGTTCCTGCTCGCGCACCAGCCGCATGATCCGCAGTTCCGCATCGCCACTGGGGTAGCCCACCTGCACATGCATCAAAAAGCGATCGAGTTGCGCTTCGGGCAAGGGATAGGTGCCCTCCTGCTCAATCGGGTTTTGTGTCGCCATCACCAGAAACAACTCCGGCAACGGGTAGGTGACACGGCCCACAGTAACCTGACGCTCGCCCATCGCCTCCAGCAAGGCCGACTGCACCTTGGCCGGCGCGCGATTGATTTCGTCGGCCAGCAGCAGGTTGTGAAAGACCGGGCCGGGCTGAAACGCGAATTGCGCCTCGGCTTGCTGCCAGATCTCGGTACCGGTCAAATCGGCGGGCAGCAAATCCGGGGTGAACTGGATGCGCTGAAAATCGGCGTCGATGCGATTTGCCAATGCCTTGACCGCAGTGGTCTTGGCGAGACCCGGCGCGCCTTCCACCAACAGGTGACCATCGGCAAGCAGCGCAATCAACAAGCGTTCGACCAGGCGCTCCTGGCCGAGAACCGCCGCCGACAGCGCACTGGCAAGGGCCACAAAATCACCGTGCAGTTGGCTATCGGCGGCGGTCATCGGCGTGTCATCAGGCATCATCGCGTTATCCATGTGGCTTAAGAGAGTTGAGCGCCGCAGCGCTGCGGACAGCATTGGCACAGCAGGCGCGATGGCCGCCAGTACACGGCAGCATGCGTGAGCAAACATGCTGCCACACGCTGCGCGGATGCTAGCTGAATCGCGAGCGTCGATTGTGATGGATCGCCGTGCGCAACAGCAACCGTCATTGGTCATGCGCATGGCGCGCTGAGCGGGTTTTCGCCGGCAGCCCCGTGGCAGAAGCGTTTCACACTGATGCACTGAGCCCACGGTCGTGCCGGGCTCAGTGGCGCGTTCCCGGCACTGCGAAATCGCGTTGCAATGAAATGAAAAAGCGCGGGGTTGCAGATGGCTGTGCGAGGCAAGTGCGACAACGCACCGTAAAGCACGCTGCGCATCGCAGCTGGGCGCGGGAGCAAGTTGCGACTGTTTGCGCGCATGGATGCGCGAGTTCGCGCCAGCCCGCGCTCGGCGAGAAGCGCAAGGCACCGGTTCGGCCACGAGCCGCATCGGGTGCGACCCGGCGCAAGGCGTTTTGGGCCCTTTTCCGCCAGAGAAAACGGCCTCGCCGGCCACAGGCCGGTAAAAGCCTTGGCTGTTACCGCAAACAGGAAGAGCGGCCGAGAGCAACGCAGGAGCAGTCAGCCGATGCGCAACATCGACCGTTCCAATCACGCGCAACGAAGCGTGCTCAGCGTTCGCCGCGATGCTGCGGTGCTACGGTGCTGCGGTGCTGCGGTGTCCAGCAACGACGAGGGCCGCATGCGCGGCCCTCGTGTCACAGCACCCGCGAAGCAGTCCGTCAGTTTGTGGCGCCGGCGGAACGCAGAATCTGTGGGGTGACAAAGATCAGCAACTCGGCCTTGTTGGCGGAGCGGCCCTTTTTGCGGAACAGCGCGCCGAGCCCCGGGATATCACCGAGGAAAGGCACCTTGCTCAAATCTTCGCGCGACTTGAACTCG
>PFJA01000075.1:0-10700 GCA_002782905.1 Lysobacterales bacterium CG_4_10_14_3_um_filter_64_11 | reverse complement strand
CACTTCGTCTTTCTTGATCGCCATCGCCAGGAACACACGGCCGTCCTGAGTGATGGTTGGCGTTACCTTGAGCTCCAGCAGCACGTCCTTGAACTGCACGTTCGGGATCGGCACCGAGGTTCCGCCCTGCTGCGGCGCGATGGTGACGAAACCCACCTCATCGCCTTGGCGGATGATCGCTTCGCGTTGGTTGGAGGTAATCACCCGCGGGTTGGAGATCACCTCGCCACGGCCTTCGGATTGCAAAGCCGACAGTTCCAGATCGATCTCAAGGCCCAGCGCCAGTATCGACAACCCCAAAGACGGCGCACCGTTCACCGGCAAGTTGACGTTGAGCGCTTGATCGATCGTACCGAAGCTCACGTTGGTCAGGTCGCTGGGGCTGATCGACGGCGGATCACCATTGAGCACGTCAAACGCGTTGGTGGCCAACTCACTGTTACGCGCAATGGTGGTGTTCCTGAAGTTTGCCAGGCTTTCGAGGCTGCCACTGGTAGTGAGGGTGTTCACCTTGTTGTTGGTACCGCGCAAACCGAAGCGTGAGCCGATCTCGCGGGCAAAATCATCCGAGGCCACCACAATGCGCGCCTCGATCATGACCTGATCCACGGCACGATCCAGCAGCGTGACCAGACGCTTGATCTCGACCACGCGCTTGGGGATGTCGATCACCAGCAAGGTGTTGGTCCGCCGATCGAAGCTGATGCTGCCGCGATCGGATAGAAAACCCTGGCTGCTGCCACCACCACCACCGCCGCCGCCACCGCCGCCGCCGCCACCCGAACTGGTCTTGCTCTCCTCGGTCAGCAGCTTGGCGATATCCTCGGCGATGCCGTAGTTGATCGGGATGAACTCGGTGACGGTTTCCGAGCGATCCTCAAGGGCGATACGTGCATCTTCCTTTTGCTGCTCAAAATCGGCCAGTTCCTTTTGCGGGCCGATCCACACCACATCGCCATCACGGCGCTTGTCCAGTTGCTTGGCTCGCAACATGATGTCCAATGCCTGGTCCCACGGCACATTTTGCAGACGCAGGGTGATGTTGCCCTGCACGGTATCGGCGGCGACGATGTTCAGGTTGGATTCGTCGGCGATCAACTGCAGCACGGTGCGAACCGGAATATCCTGAAAATTGAAGGTGACCGGTTTACCGGTGTATTTCGGCGCCGGCGCACCGCTGATCAAGGCGGCGGCAACCGGATCCGCAGCCGCTTTGATCGGCACTACCTCAACGACATACTCGTTGCCGGTTTGATAGGCCAGCGCATCAAACGCCGCGCCGGTGTCGATCACGATGCGTGAGCCACCGGCATTGGCCCGCGATTCGATGCTGCGCACCGGCGTGGCAAAATCACTGACATCCAGCCGCTTGCGCAGTGAGTCGGGCAAACTGGCATTGGCGACGTCGATGACCACCTGCGACTTTTCCGTGCGCATGTCGGCCAGCACGCCTTCGCCGTCGAAGCTCAGCACCAACCGCCCGGCGCCATCATCACCGCGCCGGAAGTCGATATTGCTGACCGCCAGACCGCTGTTGACGCGCTTGCTCGGGTCATCGGGGTTGGCCGAAATGGCGGCAGTGCCTGCCATCGCGCCACCGGCTACCGCGACGATCAACCGGTTGCCCTCGATGCGGGTTTCGAACGATGCCGAGCGGAACAGATCGATCACCACCCGCGTGCGGCCCTGGCCTTCAACCGCCGAGATGGCGCTGGTTGCGCCGCTGCCGACCGCGATGCGGCGCTGGTTCAGGCCGTTGCGCGTATCGGGTACGTCAATGGCAATCCGCGGTGGATTGTCGGTAGTGAACGTTTGCACGCCGGCGACCGGCTCGGCAAACTCCAGCACCACGTCCACCGCACCGCCGCTACCGGTCTGATAGCTGGCATTGCGCAATACGTTCTCCGCCAAAGCCGAAGCAGGCGACAGCGTCAGCCACAGACTCAGTGCGGCCAGTGCGGCCCAGCGGGGACGGGCCAGGCCCGAAACAAGGTTCATTGCGGTCATCATGTTTCCCTCAATTCACTGATTATCCAGAGCGACCGACACCGAGCGCTCAAGCCAGCCGCCGGCGCCATCGGGCACCAATTCCACCAGATCGATGCGCGAGTCGGTGACGCTGCTGACCCGCCCCTCGTTTTGCCCCATGTGGTTACCCGGACGCACCCGATGTACGACTTTGTCCGGCGCCATCACCAGCGCGATACTCTGCGTGCCCATCCCCAACGTACCGACCATGTCCAGCGAATCGAGCGGGAACGTTTCCAATGGCTCCTTGCGCCGGTTCGGGTCGGGACGCGGCCCACTGCTGTTGGCGCGGCGATCATTGCTTGGCGCACTGAACGGATCGCGCATGGTTTGCACGGCGTACTGAAAGGTCTCGAACTGCTGCATCACCGGCAGCGGATCGAGCGGCGGCGCCGGCCGGTTTTTGACTTCCGCCACCCATGCCTGCAAATCCTGCGTGCCACGCGCGCAGGCGCCGAGCATGACCATGGCCAGCACGACCAGCAAGCCGCGCAGCAACGCGGTGCGCGGTAATGAGTCTGCTCGCATATCAGCGCCCTCCCGCATTGGCATCCGCAGCCTTGGCCGCTTCTTCCACTTCTTCTTCATCAAGGTAGCGATAGGTCTTCACGGTACCGGCAAGCACCAGCGTATCGCTTGCGGCACCGGACTTGTCGGGCAACGGCTTCAACGAAATATCGTGCATGGTCATGATTACCACGCGCGGCAGCGAGGCGACGCCACTGACGAATGCACCGAACTGGTGGTAGCTGCCAGTCATGCGCAGGGCAATCGGCTTCTCCGCGTAGAACTCGCGCGCCACTTCGGCGCCGGGTTGAAACAAATCGTTGCTGATGCCGCTGGCCAGTGCGGTTTGCGAGATATCGACGATCAAATCGGGCATCTCGGTGCGGCTGGGCAGTTGCCGCAACATCTGTTGCAGCATCGCTTCCATTTGCGCCAACTGTTCCTTCAGCGGCTCCAGATTGGATGCGCGCGCCTGCTTGACCTCGTAGCTGCTGCGCAGCTCGGTTTCCTTGGCTTTGAGGACGGTCAACTCGTCGCTCTTGTCGCTGATGAGCAATTGCCAGGCCAGCAACAAGACCAGTGCCGCGATAATCGCCGCAGCGGCAGCCTTTACCGGTGTCGGCCAATTGCCGGCGTCGTTGATGTCGAGGCTCTTGAGATCGATCGACTTGCTCATGGTTTGACCCCCGCCACTGCCGCATCCGCCGAAGCCTCATTTTTCTGTTCCGGGCTGGTCAGACGCACCTGCAACTTGAACTCGAACGGCAGCGCCTTGTTGTCGCCTTTGGCTTCGATGATGGTCAGGTCGGGCGTGCCCGTCCAGTCGGAGGCTTCGAGATTGCGCATGTACGAGCTGACCCGGGCATTGGATTGACTGAGCCCCTCCAGCGTGAGCTGATCACCGGCCTGCTGGATCAGCGTCAGCTTGATGCCATCGGGAACGGTGCGCACCAGTTCGTCGAACAGATGCACCATCTGCGAGCGGCTGGCCTGCAATTCCTCGATCACCTGCTTGCGCGCCAGCAGCCGGCTCTTGGCGCGATCGAGCTCGTCGATTTCGGTGATCTGCTTTTGTACCTCGACAATGCGCGCTTCGAGGAAGGCATTGCGGGCGTTTTGCGACTCGATTTGCGCCGAGTAGTAGCTGTTGATCAGCACCGCCAGCAAGGCGGCAACCAATGCCGCCGCACCGAGCATGGCAAAAAACTCTTGCTGCCGCCGCTTGCGACGCTCGGCGCGCCACGGAAGTAGGTTGATTCTGGCCATTAGTCAAAGCTCCTGAGCGCGAGGCCGCAGGCAATCATCAGGGCCGGCGCATCCTGTTGCAGTGCCTGCGCCTTGACCCGCGGGCTCAGCGACATGTTGGCAAGCGGATTGGCGATGACGGTGGGCACGCCGAGTTGTTCTTCGATCATGTCGGCGATGCCGGCAATCGCGGCGCAACCACCGGCAAGCACCATCTGATCGACGCGATTGAACTCGCTGCCGGCATAGAAGAATTGCAGCAGGCGGCTGATCTGCTGGGTCATGGCTTCCTTGAACGGCTCAAGCACCTCGACCTCGTAACTTTCCGGAAGCCCGCCCTGACGCTTGGCCTGCCCCGCCTCCTCGTAGCTCATGCCGTAGCGCCGCATCACCTCGTCGGTGAGCTGCTTGCCACCGAACACTTGCTCGCGGGTGTAGATGCTGCGCTGATCGCGCAATACGTTGAGCGTGGTCATGGTGGCGCCAACGTCGACCAGCGCCACCAGATTGCCTGCCGGCACACTGAGCTGCTCGGCAATCAGGCGGAAGGCGTTCTCCATCGCGAATGCCTCGACATCGACCACTTTCGCGGTCAAGCCACCCAATTCCAGTGCCGACACCCGCAACTCGACATTTTCCGAGCGCGAAGCCGCCAGCAGGATGCTGACCATCTCGTCGTTGCCGGGCACCGGCCCGAGCACCTCAAAATCGAGGCTGACCTCCTCGATCGGGTACGGGATGTACTGCCCCGCCTCGAGCTGGACCTGGTCTTCGAGCTCGTTTTCATCGAGATTCGCCGGCATGGTGATCTGTTTGATGATCACCGCCGAGCCGGCCACCGCGACGGCGGCGTCCTTGCTTTTGATGCCCGCCTGCGTCAGCGCCCGCTTGATCGCTTCGCCCACCGCCTCGGTCTCGACGATGTTCTTTTCGGCGACCGCATTGGGCGGCAACGGCTCTACCGCGTAATGTTCCACCCGATAGCGGCCGGCGCTCTGACTGAGCAACAGCAGCTTTACCGCAGTGGAACTGATGTCAATGCCGACGAGCGGCGTCTTGCGTTGTCCGAGAAGACCCACGGATTCTCCCCTTGCCACGGGCGCTTACGCGCATTTACTACGTAAGCACATTAAATACCGGTTTTAACCTGTTTGGCAACCATGGCGTTTATCGACCGCTCGCCAGTGCCCGCCATGAGGCCCTGGCAGCACCCCCCCGTGGCCACGCCCCGGCGCCCGCGTAACCCGGCAAAAAACACAGTTACGCCAGCCGCCAGCGCCTGGCAGCGCGGTACGTGCAACAGTCCCATGCAGGTCACTTTGTGCCATGGTGGTGCCAAAAAACGGGGCGTCGCAAAACAGGATAAGTCTTGTTTGTGGCAACCGGCCACGCACTGGCACGTATGTGCCGAGCGGGTACGGCCTGAACCAAGCGCCCCCTGCACCTGGTGTGTGCTTCGTATCTGCCGGCACTGCGCTGCAACGGCCAACGGCTACGAGGTACGACACGGGGGACCGACGATATCGGCAATCCCCGCTGCGATCTATACTATGTCGCCGGCCATCATGCAAACCCGGTTGCGTTTTCAACGCCGCTGCGCGCCCGGCTGACACGGCCGGTTTGACCACATTGCGCAGTGCTGCATGGCGTGCCGTGGCCGGCCATCGCGTTACACTTCCCTACCCGTGCAGATCGTGAAAACCATGCTCAAATTTCGTCGCCTGCTGCGACTGGCGCTGCTCGTTGGCCTGATCGGGCTGGTGCTTGGTCTGATTACCCTTGGCAGCCTGTACTGGCTGATCGCCCCGCGTCTGCCCGATGTGGACGTGTTGCGCAACACCGAGATGCAGGTGCCGCTGACGGTGTATTCTCGCGAAGGCAAGCTGATCGCCCAGTTCGGCGAGACGCGCCGCTATCCAGCCGCCATCGCGGATATCCCGGAGCCGGTAAAAAACGCCTTCATCGCGACCGAAGACGCCCGGTTTTACCAGCATCCCGGGATCGATGTGCGCGGCATCGCGCGCGCCGTGTGGTTGCTCGCCACCACCAGTGGCCGGCGCGTGCCCGGCGGCAGCACCATCACCCAGCAAGTTGCCCGCCAGTTTTTTCTGAGCTCGGAATACTCCTATTCGCGCAAGCTCACCGAGATATTTCTGGCGCTGAAAATGGAGCGTGAGCTGAGCAAGGACGAAATCCTTGAGCTGTATCTGAACAAAAGCTTCTTCGGCAACCGGGCTTACGGCATCGCCGCTGCAGCCGAGTTTTATTACGGCAAATCGCTCGACCAGCTTACCCTCGCCGAGGCCGCGACGCTGGCCTCTATCCCGAAGTTTCCGTCCAGCGGCAATCCGGTATCCAACCCCGAGCGCGCCTTGATCCGGCGTAACTACGTGCTGGCGCGAATGCTCGAAAATGGCTTCATCAGCCAAGCCCAGATGGAGCAGGCACAAACCGAGGCACAGAGCGCGGCACCGCACGAGCCGGCGATCGAGCTCGATGCCCCGTACGTGGCGGAAATGGTGCGCGAGACCGTGGTTGAACGTTTCGGCGCGGAGGCATTGACCAGCGGCATCAAGGTGTTTACCAGTATCCGCGCCGACGAGCAGATCGCCGGCAATCAAGCGATATACGACGCCTTGGCCGCTTATGACCAGCGCCATGGCTGGCGTGGCGCCGAAGCACATTGGCAGATCGCCGCGCCAGCCGATCTTGCCGGTTTGGCCAAGCGCCTGCGCGAGCTGGGGCCGGTGGCGAATCTGCTGCCGGCGCTGGTGCTGCAAGCGGACGCCACCGGTGCCAGCGTGTTGCTGGCTGATGGCACGCAGGTTTCGCTCAACCTCAAGTCGATCGCGTGGGCCGCAAAATACCTCAGCGCGCACAGCCACGGTGCCGCACCCAAGCGCGTCGATCAGGTGCTGGCCGCGGGTGACGTGGTGCGGGTGATCGCCAACGGCGATAGTCATCTGCTGGCACAGATCCCCAAAGCGCAAGCCGCGCTGATTGCGCTCGATCCGGAGGATGGTGCGATCCGCACCCTGGTGGGGGGCTTCAGCTTTGCGCGCAGCAAGTTCAACCGGGTAACGCAATCGCAACGGCAACCCGGCTCCAGCTTCAAGCCGTTCGTCTACGCGGCAGCATTCGAGCGCGGCTTCACGCCGGCCAGTGTGGTGCTGGATGCACCGGTGGTGTTCCGCCAGCAAGGCGTCGATGCCGATGGTGAAGAAAAAGTCTGGCAGCCACAAAACGACAATGAAAACTTCGCCGGTCCGATGCGCCTGCGCGAAGCGATGGTGACTTCGCGCAATCTGGTATCGGTGCGTTTGCTCGATGCGATCGGCGTCAACTATGCCCGGCGCTTTATCCAACGCTTCGGTTTTCCGGCGCAAAGTCTGCCCGAAGACCTGTCGCTGGCGCTGGGCAGCAGTTCCGTGCCGCCGCTGCAACTGGCGCGCGGTTACGCCGTACTCGCCAATGGCGGCTTCCTGATCGACCCGTGGTTTATCGACCGGATCGAAAATCGCGACGGGGTAACGCTGCATCAGAACCACCCCGCAACCGCCTGTCGCGACTGCCCGCAACGCATGGCACTGGAAAAGGCCTCTCGCGCCCAGGCCGGCGGGTTCGACCTCGGTGGTGATGCGCGCTCGGCGCGCGAAATCATCGGCCCGCCCGAGCAGATTCTGGCGCCGCGCGTAGTTGAGGAACGCACCATCTATCTGGTCGGCTCGCTGCTGCGCGACGTGGTGCGCCGCGGCACCGGTAGCGGAGCACGGGTGATCGGTCGCAATGACCTGGGTGGCAAGACCGGCTCCACCAACGACCACCGCGACGCCTGGTTCTCCGGCTTCGGCGGTGGCATCGTCACCACCGCCTGGGTCGGCATGGACGATTTCAGCAGCCTCGGGCGTGGCGAGTTTGGCGGACGCGCTGCGTTGCCGGCCTGGATCAGCTTCATGAGCAAGGCGCTGGCCGGTCGCCCCGAAGTCGTTCCGCCGATGCCGCCCGGCGTGGTCACCGCCTGGATCGACCGCGATAGCGGATTGTTGGCGCAGCCGGGAAGCACGGATGCCATCGCCGAGTTTTTCAAGCTTGAAGATATTGCCCGGCTGGAAGCCAGCACTGCCAACGCGCAACCCAAAACCAGCGACCGCGAGGCATTTGATATCTTCTGAGTCTCTACCTTTGTGGGTGTGGGCGCATGGCTCGCGATTACCGTACAACGCAAGCGCAAGCCTCACGGCAACGGCAACGGATCGCGGTCGAGGCGGCGCGAATCATGCGCGAATCGGGCATCGATGATGCGGCCAGCGCGCGGCGGCGCGCGGCCAGACGACTGGCCGTCCACGACCCGCATGCGCTACCCGAACTGGACGAAATCATGGCCGCGTTGCACGCCGAGCAACGGCTGTATGCCGGTGTACAGCACGCACAGCATCAGCAGTACCTGCGCGCAGCGGCCTGTGAAGCGATGGCGTTTTTCAGCGCTTTCGATGCGCGCGCGGTGGGCTGTGTGCTCGATGGCAGCGCCGAGCGACACAGCGCGGTGTGTTTGCAGGTGTTCGCCGATGACCCCGAATCGGTCATTCATTTTTTGCACGAACACGCTATCGCGCACGATCGCAAAACCCGCTGCGTCCGCCTGAACCGCGAACGCACGATTCAGGCCAACCTGCTGGCGTTCACGGCCAACGCGGTTGCCTTCGAACTGATTTTGCTGCCGCGCAGCGCGCTGCGGCAGGCGCCCTTGGCGCCTGCCGGCGACACGGCGATGGCGCGCGCTACGCTATCGCAACTGCGGGCGTTGTTGGCGGGCGCCTGAGCGGGCCATCACTGGCCGCCGCTCAGCGCTGGTCGAGCGCGACGTAATCGCGGGCAACGGCACCGGTGTAGATCTGCCGTGGACGGCCGATCTTGGCCTCCGGATCAACCTGTTGCTCCAGCCAATGCGCAACCCAGCCAGCGGTACGCGCAATCGCAAACATCACGGTAAACATCTCGGTCGGGATGTTGAGTGCCTTGTAGATCAGGCCGGAATAGAAATCGACATTCGGGTATAGCTTGCGCGACACGAAATAGTCGTCCTTGAGCGCGGCTTGTTCCAGACGCAGGGCCACTTCCAGCATCGGGTCGTTGACGCCCAGTTCGGCCAGCACCTTGTGCGTCATCTCGCGGATGATTGCCGCGCGCGGATCGTAATTCTTGTACACGCGATGGCCAAAACCCATCAACCGGAAGCCGGAGTTCTTGTCCTTGGCGCGATCGATCGCGGTGGCTACATCCTCGGGTCGGCCGATCTCTTCGAGCATCTTCAGCACCGCCTCATTGGCACCGCCATGCGCCGGGCCCCACAGGGCGGCAACACCGGCTGCCACGCAGGCGTAGGGATTGGCGCCAGTGGAACCGACCAGGCGCACGGTCGAGGTCGACGCATTCTGTTCGTGGTCGGCATGCAGGATGAACAGCAGATCCAGCGCCTTGGCCGCCACCGGATTGAGTTGCAGCGGCTCGGACGGCACTTCGAACATCATGTGCAGGAAGCGGTCGACATAATTGAGGTTGTTGCGCGGGTAACGGCCCGGCCAGCCGATCGAGTGGCGGTAACAGGCCGCAGCAATGGTGGGCACCTTGGCCAGCAGCCGGATCGCTGCCATCCGCCGCTGTTCGGGGTCGTGCAGATTCAGATCGTCGTGGTAGAACGCCGCCAGCGAACCGAGCATGCCACACAGCATCGCCATCGGGTGGGCATCATGGCGGAAACCCTGCATGAAGCTCTTGAATGCCTCATGCATCATGGTGTGGTGGGTGACGGTGTGATCGAAGGCATCGAGCTGCGTCGTGGTCGGCAGCTCGCCATTGATCAGCAGATAAGCGACCTCGGTGAAAGTGGAGTGTTTGGCGAGTTGCTCGATCGGGTAGCCGCGGTAGAGCAGCACACCGGCGTCGCCATCGATATAGGCCACCGCGCTCTTGCAACTGGCGGTGGCGGTAAAACCCGAATCGTAGGTGAAGTAGCCAAGGTCTTTCGGCACCTTGCTGATATCCAGACACGGCGAGCCCAGGCTGCCGCGCAAGATCGGCAACTGAGTGGTCTTGCCGGCAACGGTATCGGTCAGGGTCAGGCTCTTGTTATCGGACACGACGGTCTCCTCGATCAACGATTTCAGGGCACGGCCGGTTTCGACCTGCGCCCGGGGCAGGGGTTCAAGCGCGTACTGCTGAAATGGCACGGCACAAAACCCACGATGGCGCCATTATCGCATGTCGTCACATCGGATCGGTCAAAATCGTGCGGCCGCGCCGCAGATCGCGTGACCGCGAACGCGGCACGATGCGGCCGCTCGGGGCTTCTGTGGGAGCCGGCCTGCCGGCGAACGTGTTGCGGAAGTGATTCGCGCGCAGGCGCGCTCCCACGGGTGAGCGGCACGATGATGTTGTGAGAGCCTGCACCAGATCGCGTCTGGGACAGTCTCTGCCGGCGAACAATCGCGAAAAAGCCTCGCGCGGTGCGCGCTTCCACAGAAGTCGCTCTCCGCGCGACCGTGGCCCAACCCCAGATCGAGTCTGGGGAAGGCTCTGCGGGCGCGATGTGGCGCGACAGGATTCGCGCGCTTCCCCGCCGGCTTACTTCAGCTTGCCCAGCGCCGCCAGGCCATTGTCGCGGGCACGCTGCACCACGATTTTCTGTGCCGCCGCGAAATTGCCGGCCATATCCTTGGCCCACAGCTGCAACGCCGCCGACTGCATGGCGCGGCCATAGGAAAAACTCAGTGGCCACGGCTGCACACCGATCCGATTGATCGCGTTCAGATGCGCGGTGGCATCGGCATCGGACTGACCGCCGGACAGGAACACGATGCCGGTCAACGATGCCGGCACCGCCGAGCGCAGGCAGCGCACGGTAGCCGCCGCCACATCGCCAA
>PFJA01000045.1 GCA_002782905.1 Lysobacterales bacterium CG_4_10_14_3_um_filter_64_11 | reverse complement strand
GTAATCGAGCGCGGTGGGCGAGTCGCCTTTCAGCACCTGCGGCGGGTTGGCCATAGCGGCGTTGGCCGGCGAGCCCGGCAGACGCGCAGCGGGATCATCCAGCAGCGGCACGAAGCGATCCTGTGCGCCAGCGGCAAACGGCACCAGCAGCAGTGCGGTGATTAACATCTGATGGATACGGAAAGTGCGCATCACTGGGCACCTCCCTGGCTGTCGCCACGCGCAGCGGGCGGGGATGCCCTCGGCGTTACGATCGGCGCCTGCTTCGCGCTGTCGGTGGCCTGCCGCGGCGCACGCGCCGGCTTGCTCTCGAAGCGCAGCGGGCCTTGCCCGGTCTCGGTTTCGGGGTAACTCACTTCACCCTGGGTTCGACGCGCCTTGACCTGTTCGAGCACCGGGTTGGAGCAACTGCCCTCGATGAAATCGGCACGATGCAGCTCGCCGTTCTTGAGGTCGAGGAACAGGCTGCCAGCGTCGCCCAGATTGCGGTTGGAACTGGTGACCAGACGCGTGCCGTGCGGCAACGTGCTGGTGTCGGCCTTGAGCACGTGGCTTTGCGGGGTGAGGCCGCAATAGCTGTACTTGCCTTCCGAATCGCTGATCAGCCAGGTGCCGTCCTCGAAGTAGAAACGCACGCCGGGGATGCCGAGTTCTTCGCGATCCTGGATCTGGTTGTGGTTGCAGTCGACGTAGATTTTGCCGAGCACACAGGCCTCGTTGGTGAATACGCCGCCGCTGACGCGGATGCGGTAACGCGCCTGGTTGGAGGCAATCACGCCGACGAACGGGGTTTTGGTGAGCGGGTCAATACAGCCTTGCGGCAGGCCGCAGCCATAGCCCTGGGCGCGATTGATGCCATCACCCTGCTGGCTGCCAACGCCCACTCGCAGACGATAGTTCAGGGTGAGCTGGCCACCGCTGCCGATTGGCCCCAGATCGAACACCAGCGCCGGGCCCGGCGCACCGGCCGGGTCGGCGATGTTGTGGCCGTTCACCACCGCGCTGCCGGCGAGATAGGTGAACCCGGCCGGCAGGCGATCGAGCACGCTCACCTGCGGCAAGGCCGAACCGCCGGTGTGACGCACCGACACGGTGTACCGCACGGTGTCGCCCACTTCGGCAATCTGGCGGTCGGCGATCTTGCTGATGGCAAGGCCGGCCGGCACGGCAGGATCGAGCGGAATATGGTTGTGCACGATCGCCGGCTCGGCAGAGCCAGCGACAAACTGCAACGCATAACGCGTACCCGGCCCGACCGGCGCCAGCGGCGGTGTGGCTTGTGGCTGCACATCGAAGCGGCCACCGGCACTGCCCGATGGGTTCAGCGATTCCGCCTGCGGCGCGATCAATTGCGACACGAAACTGAACCCGGCCGGCGGCGTAACCGTGACCTGGAAGGTGCAACTGGTCGGCGCATTGGGCGCAAACAGGAAGCGCCAAGTGCCCAATGTACCGACGGTCATTGCGATGCGCTCGCCTTGCACGCTGTAGCCGCCAGTGCCGGCATTGAGGATGTGCGCCGTCGGGTCGTAACCCGGGCACACGCCCACCGGGCTCAGGGTGACCACCGCACCGGGCACCGGCGTGCGTGCGATGGCATCGTAGACCACGCCGCCGGGGATGATCGGCAGACTCTGCTCGACCAACTCATCGCCGGGCGCCAGTACCACGCCGAGGGTGGTGGAAGCGCCGCCCATGCTGCCCGATTCGACACACGAGCTTTCGAAGCCGCCAGCAATGGCGCCCGTGGGGTCACAACTGGCCGGCGAACCAGGCACCGTTTCGCCGTTGACCGGCACGCCCCACACCACACTGGAATCGGGGTCGCGGAAGCGCACCTGCAACGGCGTGCCGGCCGGCAGATCGACGATGCGGTACCGGCCATCGTTGCCGCTGAGCGCGTTTGCGATCAACTGGCCCGTGGCCGGGTCCAGCACTTCAATGATCCAACCCGCCAGGCGCTGGTCGCCGCCATCGAGCAACACCGGATTGCTGCCCAGGTCGTACCACACCGCGCCGGACAAGGCCGCCGATTGCAGCACCTGCACCGGATCGCGGCAGGCTTCATGGACGATGGCCGGGTCGCACACCGGCAACGACGATGGGTCGCCGTTGAACGCTTCACGCTCGCTCGGGGTTGGCCGGCGCGCATCGATTTCGCCACCGCCCGCGACCAGCACTGCGTTGTTGACCACACCCGCCGCCAGCGCGGCGGCGCTCACCGTGATCGGCACCTGGATCGGCTGCGGATGCACTTCGCCTGCCGCCAGTACCCGCGCACTGCGGCAGCTGAAACTGCTCTCGCCAATCGCGCCACCGCATTGCCAGTCGTTGCCGCTGGGCGGCGCCGCCAGCGTGATGCCGGCCGGCATGCGGTCGCTGACCACATACTCGCCGCTGCTGGCGCGATTGCCGGCGTTGCGCACCGAGATCACATAACGACCGGCGTTATTGACGCTGAAGCGCGCTGGGTCGTGCCGCTTGCTGACCTTGAGATCGGGCGACTCGGGAATCTCGCCGAAATTGTTTTCGAGCGAACTGTCGCCCGACGCAAGCACGATGGCCGACACCGCCGATGGCAGCACATCGACCGCGGTTGCAGTGCCGACCACGCTACCCGCAATCTGCCCAGCAAGCGTGATGCCATTGAGCGTGCCGGCAGGCTGCTGCGGCTCGCTGACGGCATAACTGCCCGGACGCAGCCCGTCGAAGCGGTAACGGCCTTCGCCATCGCTGGACAGCGACCGGCTGACCGGCACGCCCAGATCATCGCTGCCAGTGAGCGTCAATGGCACATCACTGATACCCACTTCGTCGGCATCGATCACGCCGTCGTTGTTGCTGTCGGCCCACACCCGGCCGGCAATCGCGGCCGGCGGAATTTCGCCAAAGTCGTTGTCGACCGCCTCGCCATTGGCAGGCAAGGTGATCGCCGCGATTGCGCTGGGTGTTACATCCGGCGCCGTCGCGGTGCCGCCACCGCTGCCGGCCACGGTGATGCCGTTGAAGGTGTCGCTGGGCTGGCTCGGCTCGCTGAGCGTGTACTGCCCGGGCGGCAGATCGGCGAAGCGGAAGCGGCCTTCCGCGTCGCTCTGCTGGCTGCGATCGATCGCATTGCCGCCAAGATCGTTGCCGCCAAGCTCGATCAGCACGCCCGCGATGCCCACTTCGTCGGCATCGATCACGCCATCGTTGTTGCGATCCAGCCACACCCGACCGGCGATCACGCCACTGGCCGGCACCTCGGCAAAGCGGTTGTCGTCGCTGCGCGTGCCCGGCAGGCTCAGGTCGATCGCGGCGATCGTGCTGGGCAGCACAGCCACCGTGCTGGCATTGCCGCCGGCACTGCCCGCCGTGGTGATGCCATTGAGTGTGTTGAGCGGCTGGGTTGGCTCGCTCAAGGCATACACGCCGGGGCGCAAGCCCTCGAACGCAAACTGGCCATTGCCATCGCTATCGACGCTGAGCGCAACCGGCTGACCCAGATCGTCGTTGCCAGCAAGTTCGATGCGTACCCCGGCAATGCCGCTGTCGGCCGGCGCGTCGCGCACGCCGTTGTTGTCGAGATCGAGGAACACCACGCCGTTGATGCCCACCGGCAACACTTCGGCAAACCGGTTCTGCACCGAATCCGCGCCCGCGGGCAGCACGATCGCCTGCACCGCACTGGGCACCTGAGTCACCGTCGTGGCCGTGCCGAGGCTGCTGCCGCCGACCTGGCCGGCGCGGGTGATGCCGTTGAAAGTGGTTACCACCACGCCGCCGACGGTAACCTGCGGCTGCGCCAATTGCTCGATCAAGGCATAACCTGCGGCACTGGCCTGCAGCAAGCCGTCAAAGCGGAAATCGCCGTTGCCGTCACTGCTGGCATTGGCCGCCACCGCGAGCGCGTTGATATCGTTGCCACTCAGCGCCACTTGCACCCCGGCGATACCGGCTTCACCCGCATCCTGGGTGCCGTTGTTGTTGCTGTCGAGAAAGACCCGGCCACTGATCGAGCCGAGCAACTCGCCAAAGTCATTGTCGGTTGAACCGGCCAGCGGCAGATTGCTGATCGCGATCTGGTTGCTGGCCGGGGTGCCACCGGCATTGCCGTTGCCGTAACCGCTGGGTTGATCCTGACACAGCAGGTAATCGCGGAAGGCCGTCACGCTGTTGAATACATAGCCGCCGCTGGCATCGCTGCTGGTGCTGGCCAGTTCGGCACCGGTGGCACAATTCGCACCCTGCACCAGCCGCACGGTGACATGGGCAATGCGCAGCGTGTCGCTGGCATCGCGCGCGTTGTTGCGATCGGCATCGACATAGACCACGCCGCTGATCGTGCTCGCTTGCAACTCGCCGAACAGATAGCCGCTGGCGTCCTGCGCCGGCGCCAGGCCAATGCCGCTGAGCACGTCATTGCCGAGTACCCCGGGCGTGCTGGCATTGCCGAGCGTGTCCTGACCATCGTTGAAGCTACCGGCGGCTGGCGGAATGGCGCCTTCGCTGAGTGTGTAGCCAGCCGCATTCGGCGCCAGCAGGTTGGCGAACTGGTAGTTGCCAGTGGCATCGGAGGGCACAGTGAGGTTGACCGCGTTGCCGCGCGCATCGCTGCCGTTCAGGGTCACCGGCACATTGGCGATGCCGGCCTCACCGCCATCGCGCAGACCGTTGTCATTGCCGTCGATATACACCGACCCGCCAAGCGAACCGACCAGCTCGCCGAAATTGTTGCCAGCGACACCGGCCAGCGGCAGGCTGGCGATCAGGATTTCATTGCTGCCGGGCACACCCAGCGCGTTGCCGTTGCCATAGCCGGCCGGCTGAGTCTGGCAGATCGCATAGGCGCGGCCGACAGTGACACTGAGGAACTGGTAAGCACCGGCGGCGTTGCTGCTGGTGCTGGCGATCTGCACACCGGTGGCGCAACTGGCGCCTTCGAGCAGACGCACCGTCACCGCGCTGATGCGCAGCGTGTCACTGGCATCGAGCGCGTTGTTGCGGTCGGCATCGACATAGACCACGCCGCTGATCGCGGTGGCCTGCAATTCGCCAAATAGATAACCCGTGGCCTGCTGCCCTGCAGCCAGGCCGATCACGCTGAGCACGTCGTTGCCCAGGGTGCCCGGCGATGCGGCATTGCCGAGCGTATCCTGACCATCGTTGAATACCCCGGCGGCCGGCGGAATGGCGCCTTCGCTGAGCGTGTAGCCGCCGGCAGTGGGTGTGAACAGATCGGCGAACACATAATCGCCGTTGATGTCGGTAGTCACGGTGCGGTTGAGGACGTTACCCAGCACGTCGCTGCCGCTCAGGGTGACCGGCACAGTGTCGATGCCCAGTTCACCGGCATCGCGCAAGCCGTTGTCGTTCTGATCGATGTACACCGAACCGGCGATGGCGCCGAGCAACTCGCCGAACGTGTTGTTCAGCGAGCCAACCGCCGGCAGGTTGACGATGGCGATCTGATCGCTACCGGGGCTGCCATTGGCGTTGCCATTGCCATACCCCAGCGGCTGGGTCTGGCACAGCAGGTAATCGCGGAAGGCCAGTTGTCCGCTGAAGCTGAACGCGCCGCTGGCATCGCTGCTGGTGCTGGCCAGTTCGGCACCGGTGGCACAATTCGCGCCCTGCACCAGACGCACGGTGACACTGGAGATGCGCACGCTGTCGCCAGCATCGAGCGCGTTGCTGCGATCGGCATCGACATAGACCAGGCCGGCGATATCGGCAAGCTGAATCTCGCCGAAGTTGAATGCGGTGCCGTCGGTGCCGGCGCTCAGGTCGATGTCGGCGATGCGGTCGGTGTCGGCCACCGGCGTGTTCGCCTGCGCGGTACAACCGCTGGCACAGGCCAGGGCGTTGATCTGGCCAGGGTTGACCGGGCCATTGACGATGCCCGTTGGCGATGCCGGCAACGGCTGCTCGACGGTGTAGGCGAGCAGCGGATCGAGGCCGGTGAAACTGTAGGCGCCGCTGGCGTCGGTGCTGGCGGTGTTGATCAGGTTGCCGGTGCTGGCATCGAGCAAACGCACAGTGGCGCTGGCGATGGCCAGATCGGTTGCGGCATCGCGCACACTGTTGCCATTGACATCAACGTAGACGAAGCCGGACAGCGATGGCTGACGCAGTTCCGGGAAGTTGTAGTTGCTGCCGGTATCGCTGCCGCCGACCGCGATCGCGGCGTACTGCGAATCGCCACCGGCATTGCTGCTGGCGGCGTAAGTGCCGCCCAAGGTCGGCGCGCTGCCGCCGGCCGCCGGCGGATCGACCGGGCCATTGGCGAAGCCGGCCGGCTGAGTCTGGGTGAGGGTGTAGCCGACCACGTCCGACGGCGCCAGATTGTTGATCGTGTAGACGCCCGAGGCATTGCTGGTGGCGGTGCGATTGACCGCGTTGCCGTACAGGTCGGTGCCGGTGATGCGCACCGTGACGCCATTGATGCGCGGCTCGCTGGCCGCCGCTTGCGGCGTGCCGCCGTTGGTGCCGGCGCGGTCGCGGTCCTGGAACACAATGCCGGTAAGCGAGGAGCGGGTAACCGCGAGCACCGCCGTCGCCGGGTTGTTGCCCGGATTGGGATCGACCTGCTCAGTGGAAACCACGGCGTTGTTGGTGACGCTGCCGCCAGACGGCAAGGTGGTCCAGCGCACCGGCACCAGGATGCGCACCTTGCCGCCCGGTGTCACATCGCCGACATTGCAGGTCAGGGTGACGCCGGTCAATGCACAGGTGCCGCTGCCATCGGGCGTGCTACCGGCAAACGCCGGGCCGGCCTTCTGCCAGGTGGCGCTGCCATTGAGCACGGTGCCGGTCGGCAGGGTATCGACGATCACGGTGCCGGTGCCGTTCAACTGCGAAGCGGCGGCGCGATCGATCGACAGGCTGGCGCCGGGGCCGTTGTTGACCGCGTCGAGCACCCACCAATGCGGCTCGAACAGGGTGACGCTGGCGACCGCTGCCGGCGCAGCGACATTCGGGTCGGCATCGGGCAGCACGTTGCTGGCGATCTTGCCCAGCGCCAGATCGGCGCGGGCGCGGATCGAGGTGTTCTCGCCGTCGCTGTCGTTGGCGGGGTTGGTGTCAACCTCGTTGGCGCTCGCTGTCGCGGTATCGACCAGGGTGTCGCCACCGGCCGCCGGTTGCGATTCGTATTGCACGCGCAAAAACAGCTCGCTGGTGCTGCCGGCAGCAACGATGCCCTCGATGTTCGGGCTGAACCCAACGCCGGGCATCAGGCAGTCGAGGGTAAGCGTTGCCGGGCCGACAACCGGATTGCTGCCGGCGCTGATGTTGCATGCCGATGGCGCAAACGGACCGGCGCTGCTGGTGCTGTCGCCAACAAAGCGCACGCTGCGGCCGGCCGGCGGCGCGATCACGTCGCTGACATGCAGCGCGGTCGCCACCGACGGGCCGTTGTTGGTGACGCGCAGGCGATAGGTGATCGCGTTCTGGGTGAAATCGCCCGGATCGAAACCGACCGGATCGACCAGATCGGTCTTGTTGGTGATCAGATCGACCTGGCCAGCCTCGAACGGCAGCATCGCCGACTTCTGATCGTCCGCCGCGCTGGCATCGGCGTTGTACTCGAAGCTGCCCAGCGCATCGCTGCCGCTGGCACCGCCACTGATGCTGAACGTGCCGACGTTGTCGAACTGGCGGGTGGCGCCACCGCTGGCGAAATTCGGGCGAATCGTCACCGCCATCGCCTCGACCTGGTTGTTGCTCAGGCTCAACGCCGGACAACTGATGCCGATCGTCCCCGGCACACCATTGCCGGCATTGCTGTACGAGGTGCCGC
>PFJA01000205.1 GCA_002782905.1 Lysobacterales bacterium CG_4_10_14_3_um_filter_64_11 | reverse complement strand
ACAGCGGCGCACGGTTTCAGGTCAAACGCATCAGCGTCAAACCCGGCGCCGCGCTCAGCCTGCAACTGCACCACCATCGCGCCGAGCATTGGGTGGTGGTCAGTGGCCGCGCGCGGGTAACGCGCGGTGAAGACCTGCTGGTGCTGGAGGCCAATCAGTCCACCTATATCCCGGTTGGGGTGAAGCACCGTCTGGAGAACATCGGCATCGGGCCGCTGGAACTGATCGAAGTGCAATCCGGTGATTATCTGGGCGAGGACGACATCGTGCGCTTCGAGGATGCTTATGGGCGCGGCAATGGGTCTTGAGTGACGCCCCGCAGTGATGGATTGCGGCCTGACTGCCGGGTTGCGGTGGCGCGGTTATAACCCGCGCGGCCATTGCCCACGCGATGGCATAAGGCCATGAGCGTTATTCCTTTCCGCCGGCCACCGGTGCACGCCTAAGCTGGCCTCCAGTTCGTTCTGGAAGCTGCACTGATGTCCGCCCTTGCCATTGCCAAAACCGCACCGCCGTTGTCGGCAGCGCACACCGAGCAGCTCGCGCAGTTGCTCGCCGGACTCGATAGCGCCGGTCTGCTCTGGGCATCGGGCTTTGCCGCAGGGCTGGCGCATGCGCGCGGTGACGCCGTGCCGGCGCTGACTACCCATCCGCTGGAAGCCATTGGTCAGCGACTGACCGTGCTGTATGGTAGCCAGACCGGCAACGCCCAGCGCATTGCGCACAGGCTCGCTGCGCGCGCCGAAGCCGCCGGCGTGCCGGTGCGCCTGCTGCGCGCCGATGCCTATCCGCTGCGTGAGCTAAAGGACGAGCGCCTGCTGTATGTCGTCATCAGTACCCAGGGCGATGGCGACCCGCCCGAGGATGCACTGGGTTTTGTCGAGTTTTTACAAGGACGCAAGGCACCGAAGCTCGATCAACTTGCGTTTGCCGTGCTCGGCCTTGGCGATTCGAGCTACCCACAGTTTTGCGCGGTCGGCCGTTTGCTCGATCAACGCCTTGCTGACCTCGGCGGCACGCGTCTGTTCGCTTGCGCTGAGGCGGATCTGGATAGCGATGCCGTCGCTGTGCCATGGCTCGATCAGGCGCAGGCCAAAGCCGAAGAACGGCTGCGCCAGGAATCGCAGCGGGCCACCGTCACTCCGCTGCGGCGTGCGCCGCCGGTGGCAGCAATCGCCAGCCGTGAACAGCCTGCATTGGTCGAACTGCTCGCCAATCAGCGCATCAGCGGCCGCGACAGCAGCCGCGATGTGCGCCATATCGAGCTGTCGCTGACTGGCTCCGGATTGACTTACCAGCCCGGCGACGCACTCGGCGTGTGGCCGCACAACGATGCCGGCCTGGTGACACGGATTCTTGATGCACTCGCGCTCGATGGCGAGCGCGTGCTGAGCCACGGCGAGCACAGCCTGCCGCTGCGGCAGTGGCTGAGTGAGCGGCGTGAACTAACCCGGCTGTCACGCGGGCTGATCGCGGCGCATGCGGCACGCGCTGGTTCGGCCGAACTCGATGCCCTGCTCGCCGATGGCGAAGCGGTGCGCGGCTGGTTGGTCGAGCATCAGGTGCTCGACCTGATCCAGCGCTGGCCGGCCGTGTGGAGCGCGCAGGAACTGGTCGCGGCGCTGCCGGCGCTCACCCCACGCCTGTATTCGATCGCATCGAGCCAGGCCGAGGTCGGCGATGAGGCGCACCTTACCGTGGCTTTGGTGCAGGAACAGCGCGCTGGCGAGGACCGCTTCGGCGCCGCCTCGCATTATCTGGCGCAGCAGCCCGAGGGCGCGCGCCTTGGCGTGTTCATCGAAGCCAATGCGCGGTTCCGCCTGCCCGCCGATCCGGATCGCGACGTGATCATGATCGGCCCCGGTACCGGCGTCGCGCCGTTTCGTGGCTTCGTGCAGCAGCGCGCGGTGGCTGGCGGCCAAGGCCGCAACTGGTTGCTGTTTGGCGCACGCCGGTTTCGCGATGATTTCTACTACCAGCGCGAATGGCAGCAGGCATTGCAAGACGGGCACCTGGATCGGCTGGATCTGGCCTTTTCCCGCGATGGTGGCGAGCGCGTCTATGTGCAGCAGCGTTTGCTTGAGCACGGGCAGGCGGTTTGCGAGTGGCTGCACAACGGTGCGCATCTGTATGTCTGCGGTGCAGTGGCGATGGGCAAGGATGTGCATCAGGCACTGCTGGTGCTGCTCACGGCGCACGCCGGGCACAGCGGGGAACAGGCCGAAGCGTATCTGCGCGACTTGCAGCAGCACGGCCGCTATGCCCGGGATCTGTACTGATGAGCGCGATCGAGCAACTCAAGCGCGACAGCCAACGATTGCGCGGCAGCTTGCGCGAAAGCCTGGCTGATCCGGTGACCGGCGCGTTGGCCGAACCCGACACCGTGCTGCTCAAGTTCCACGGCAGTTACCAGCAGGATGATCGCGACCTGCGCGACGAGCGCCGCCGCAGCAAGCTGGAGCCGGCCTACCAGTTCATGATTCGCACTCGCACCCCGGGTGGTGTGGTCAGTGCCGGGCAATGGCTCAAGCTCGATGCCATTGCGCGCACCTTCGGCAATGGCACGTTGCGCCTCACCACCCGCCAGGCATTTCAGTTTCATGGCGTGATCAAGCGCGAGTTGAAGACCACCTTGCAGGCACTCAATGCCGCGCTGATCGATAGCGTGGCGGCTTGCGGCGATGTCAATCGCAACGTGCTGGTGGCTGCCAACCCGTTGCTGCCGGCGGTGCATGCCAAGGTGCAGCAGCAGGCGGTGGCGTTGTCCGAACAGTTCCTGCCGCGCAGCCGCGCCTATTACGAAATCTGGCTGGATGCCGAGAAGCTTGCCGACAGCGGCAGCGAGGATGAGCCGCTGTACGGGCCCGCCTACCTCCCGCGCAAGTTCAAGATCGCGTTTGCGGTGCCACCGATCAACGATGTCGATGTGTTCGCCCACGACCTGGGTTTCACCGCGATCATCGAGGGTGGCACGTTGCGCGGTTACAACGTCAGCGTCGGTGGTGGCATGGGCGCCAGCCACGGCGACCCGGAAACCTACCCGCGCCTGGCCGATGTGATCGGTTTTGTCGAGCCGGCGCAGGTGCAGGCGCTCGCCGAGGCGGTGCTGACCTGCCAGCGCGATTGGGGCAACCGCGTGCTGCGCAAGCGCGCACGGCTCAAGTACACGATCGATGATCGTGGCCTGGACGTGTTCGCCGCCGAAGTGCAGCGGCGCGCCGGCTTTGCGCTGGCGCCGGCGCGGCCGGTGGTGTTTGCGCACAGCGGCGACCGCTTCGGTTGGGTCGAGGGCGAGCATGGCGCGGGCAATTTGACGCTGCGTCTGCGCGCCGGGCGCATTGCCGATCAGCCTGGCGCGATGCACCTGAGTGGCTTGCGCGCGATTGCCGTGCTGCATCCGGGCAGCTTTCGATTGACGCCCAACCAGAACCTGATCGTCGCGCAGGTGCCGGCCGCGCTGCGGGCGCGCATCGATGCGCTGGTGGCCGAGCATGGACTCGACCGCTATCGCCGCGACAGCGCACTGGCGGTTCGTGCGATGGCGTGCGTGGCACTGCCTACGTGCAGCCTGGCGATGGCCGAAGCGGAGCGCTATCTACCCGAATTCAGCGCCGCGCTGGAACAGGTGCTGGCGCGTCATGGCTTGCTCGACGCGCCGATTTTGCTGCGCATTTCCGGCTGCCCCAACGGCTGTTCGCGGCCGTATCTGGGCGAGATCGCGCTGATCGGCAAGGGCCCGGGCCGCTACAACCTGCATCTGGCCGCCGATGCGCGCGGCCAGCGACTGAATCGCCTGTATCGGGAAAATCTCGATCAGGCCGGCATCCTCGCGGCGCTCGATCCGCTGCTGGCGCGTTATGCCGGCGAGCGCGAAAGCGGCGAGGGTTTTGGCGATTTTCTGCTGCGTGCCGGGGTGATGCAATCGTCGCAGACTGCTGCTGACATCGAGGCCACTCATGAGCCCACCTGATCCCGTCACTGCGGCCGGCGATGCGCGCGCCCTGGCCGAACTCAACCGCTGGCTGCTGGCGCAAGATGCCGAGCAGCGCATCGCCTGGGCGCTGGCAACCCTGGCCGGCAACCATGTGCTGTCGTCGAGCTTTGGCGCGCAGTCGGCGGTGTCGCTGCACCTGACCACCCGCCAGCGGCCGGACCTGCCGGTGATCCTGGTCGACACCGGCTATCTGTTTCCGGAGACCTACGCCTTTGTCGATGACCTGAGCGAGCGGCTGGCACTGAACCTGAAAGTGGTGCGGCCTGCGCTCAGCCCGTCGTGGTTGGAAGCACGCCATGGCCGGCTATGGGAGAACGGCATCGCCGGGCTGGAACGCTACAACCGCCTGGTCAAGGTGGAACCGATGCAACGTGCGCTGGACGAGCTGGATGCGCGCACCTGGTTTTCCGGTCTGCGCCGCGGCCAGTCGCAAAGCCGCGTCGACGCGCAGGTGCTGGAATTGCGCTGGGGCCGCTGGAAGCTGCACCCGATTGTGGACTGGAGCGACCGCGACGTTGGCCAGTATCTGGCCCGCCACGATCTGCCCTATCACCCGTTGTGGCACAAGGGTTACGTCTCGATCGGCGATGTGCCGACCACCCAGCAGTGGCAGCCGGGCATGCGCGCGGAAGACACCCGCTTTTTCGGCATCAAGCGCGAATGTGGGATTCACGCGGATCCGTGATCCAGCGGCGCGGTGCGTCGGCCGGTCGCTGTAGCCGTAGGATGGGTAGAGCGTAGCGAAACCCATCATGGGAGTTGCAATGGTGTGGTTGATGGGTTTCGCTACGCTCTACCCATCCTACGGCGTCGCTGCCAGTTGCGTGCTCACGGGGCTCGTTCGATCGGCCACGCTGGCGGCGTGCCCCAGTGCGGTGTCGCCACGCCGTCGATGGCACGGCGCAGGTCATGGCGATCCAGCCACGGCGCCAGCAACTGGATCAGTTCGACGGTGTATTGGCGCGCCACGCGTTCGGCCGGGATGATGGCCCAGGTGGTGCAGTCGGGCAGCGCCGCCGGTGCCGGCAGAATGCGAAACTCGGTGTGATCGTCGGGCAGCAGTGCCATTTGTGCCAGCACGCCGATGCCCAGGCCGGCGCGGACATAGGTCTTGATCAGGTCGGCATCGCGTGCGGTGACCGCGATTTCAGGGCGCAGCGCCTCGCTTGCAAAGGCCTGACGCAGCGATGAGCGGGCGCGCCGCGAGGATTCGTAGCTGACCAGCGGATAGCGCGCCAGTTCGGCCAGGCTGGGCGCGCCGCCGCTGGCCGCCAACGGGTGATCGAGCGGTACCAGAATCTTGCGCGACCAGCGAAACAACGGCACCGCCAGCCCGACAGCGGGTGCCGCGCCGACGCTGGAGATCAGTCCGAGGTCGGCGGTGCAATCGCGCAGCCGCTGCATCACCTCGACATCGCCGGCCGGCTCCAGCCGCAGTTGCACGTTGGGGAAGGTGCGGCGCAACGCCGCTACGGCCGGCGGCAGGATGAAACGGGCCTGGGTATGGGTGCTGACGATGCTGAGCACGCCGCTGGCATCGCCGCGCTGGTTGGCGGCGTGGGTGCGGATGTTTTCCGCCTCGGCCAGCAGGCGGCGCGCGCGCTCGACGATTTCCACGCCGTCGGCGGTCAGTGCTTCCAGGCTGCGGCCGCGGCGCACGAACAGCAGCGTGCCGAGTTCGGTTTCGAGTTGCTTGAGTTGTTTGGACAGGCCCGACTGGGTGGCGTGCACACGGCCAGCGGCGAGGGTTATGTTCAGGCCGGCATCAACGATGGCGACGAGTTGGCGGAGTTGGGTGAGGGTCATGGCGCAGGTTCCGTTTCAGTCACCTCGAACAACCTGCTGCGCGACCCGATTGCTGCGTTGCGCGGTGCCCGGAATACGCATGGGCCCGCACGTAAACGGCGGTTCCTGCGCTCCGTGCGCCTTGCACTCGCGCCGCTCGCTACGGTTCTTCGAGGTGACTGGGGTGGCGTTGAAGAACGATTTTGCCAATCGTTGTCGAGTTGCCGGTCGTGGCAGTGCGTATCGGGATACTGTGCAATAGCCCGCCACCGGCGCGGGGTCAGCGTCTTCGACAACAACAGTAGCGCGTCATGGGTAACAGCGTATTCATCGCGATCAACCATACTGCGCCGCAACATCCCGGGCAAGCGTATCGCTGCCCGGCGTCATGAGGTTTGGTTATAACGAGCGGCGTGGACGTTGTTTTTGCTTTGTGCTGCGCCGCAGTAAGGTGGAATGCCGTGATCTCACCGTCAAGAGCCGTAGCCACCCGTGTCCGCCAGAAGCGAGCCATCGCTATATCCTTTGTTCGCCGACCTGCGCAATCGCCAAGTGCTGGTGGTCGGCGGCGGCGTGGTCGCAGCGCGCAAGATTGCCGCGCTGCTGGCGGCTGAGGCGGTGGTGGCGGTGGTGGCGGCAGAACTCGGCGAGCGCGTTGGTGCGTGGCGCAATGCCGGCCAACTGCGCCATTGCGGCAGCGCGTTCGCGCCCGAACATCTGGATGCGGTCTGGCTGGTGATCGCGGCCAGCGATGATGCCGCACTCAATTCGCGGGTCAAAGCCACCGCCGATGCGCGGCGGGTGTTCTGCAACGTGGTCGATGATGCCGCGTTGTCCAGTTTTCAGGTGCCGGCGGTGATCGCGCGCGGGCCGCTGCGCATTGCGGTGTCCAGCGCCGGCATGGCGCCGGTGCTGGCGCGGCAGCTTCGCGGCCGTATTGAAGCCATGCTGGACGATTCCCTCGGTGCACTCGCCACGCTGCTCGGGCGCTGGCGGCTGCGCATCCGCGCCCAGTTGCCTGAGCTATCGGCGCGGCGCCGGTTCCTCGAATCGCTGGCCGATGGTGTGGTCGGCCGCCTGCTGGCGCAGGGGCAGCCGGAACGGGCCGAGGCGGCGCTGGCCGCCGCACTGTCGGGTGCTGATCCGAAACCTGCCGGGCGGGTGTCGCTGGTCGGTGCCGGTCCGGGCGATCCGGGGCTGGTCACGCTGAAGGCACAGCGGCGTTTGCAGGAAGCCGATGTGGTGCTGTATGACGCGCTGGTCGATCCGGCGATTCTTGCACTGGCGCGCCGCGATGCCGATCTGATCGCAACCGGCAAACGCGCCGGCCAGGCCTGCACCGCGCAACCGGCGATCCACGCCCTGATGTTGCAGCACGCGCGCGCCGGCCGCAGCGTGGTGCGGCTCAAGGGCGGCGATCCGTTTGTGTTTGGGCGCGGCGGCGAGGAACTGGCGTTTTTGCGTCGTCACGGTATCGATTGCGAAGTGGTGCCCGGGATCAGCGCGGCGCTGGCCTGTGCGGCCTATGCCGGGGTGCCGCTGACCCACCGCGCGCATGCGCAATCGGTGCGTCTGGTTACCGCCCACTGCCGCGATTCCATCGACGCTCTGGATTGGCGTTCGTTGGCCGCTGATGGCCAGACGCTGGCGTTTTACATGGCGGTGGGGCAGTTGGAGCAGGTGCGTGATCGCTTGCTGGCGCATGGCTGCAAGCCGCAAACGCCATGCGCCATCGTCGAAAACGGTAGCCGCGCGGATCAGCGTGTGCTGCTCGCGGCGTTGGCCGAGCTGCCTGAATTTGCGCGTTCGCATGGCGTGGCGGCCCCAGCGTTGTTGTTCGTTGGCGACGTGGCGGCGCTGGCCAGCGAACTGCACTGGTTTGGCGCACCGCCACGGGTTGCCAGCGCAGCGGCGATTGCCAGCGCCGCCTGAAATCCCTCCCCTTTGTGAGTACCGACCATGATTCACGACAGCATTCTCGACACCATCGGCCGCACCCCCGTCGTGCGGCTGAAC
>PFJA01000152.1 GCA_002782905.1 Lysobacterales bacterium CG_4_10_14_3_um_filter_64_11 | reverse complement strand
ACCACAGGAGACGGAGCTCATGTCGATTACCCCGCAACAAGCATTGCAGCGCACCATCGAACATCGCGAGATATTCCATGATGAGATGGTGCACCTCATGCGCTGCATCATGCGCGGCGAACTCAGCCCGGTGATGAGCGCGGCCATCCTCACCGGCCTGCGCGTAAAAAAGGAAACGGTGGGCGAAATCGCCGGCGCGGCGAGCGTGATGCGTGAGCTGTCGGAAAAGGTAACCGTTGCTGATCCGGGCAATCTGGTTGATATCGTCGGTACCGGTGGTGATGGCTCCAACACGTTCAATATTTCCACCGCGTCGATGTTCGTGGTGGCGGCAGCTGGCGCCAAGGTGGCCAAGCACGGCAACCGCAGCGTCAGCTCGAAGTCGGGCAGCGCCGATGTACTGGAAGCACTGGGTGTGGCGATCGAGTTGACGCCGCGTTGTGTCGGCGAGTGCATCGATGCGGCGGGCATCGGTTTCATGTATGCGCCGATCCACCATCCGGCAATGAAGAACGTGGCGCCGGTACGGCGCGAAATGGGCGTGCGCACGTTATTCAACATTCTCGGGCCGCTCACCAATCCCGCCGGCGCGCCGAATATCCTGATGGGCGTATTCCATCCCGATCTGGTCGGCATCCAGATACGCGTGTTGCAGCAACTGGGTGCGCAGCGGGCGCTGGTGGTATGGGGCCGCGATGGCATGGATGAGATCACGCTGGGGGCTGGCACCTTGGTCGGCGAGTTGCGTGATGGCCAGGTGCGCGAGTACGAGATTCACCCGGAAGATTTCGGCATTGCAATGGCGGCCAGTCGCAACCTCAAGGTGGATGGTGTCGAGCAGTCCAAAGCGATGCTGATGGAAGCATTGAACAACGTCGATGGCTTGCCACGCGAAATCGTGGCGCTCAATGCCGGCGCGGCGTTGTATGTGGCCGGGCACGGTGAAACCATTGCCGACGGTATCGCGCAGGCGCGCGCAGCCCTGGCCAGCGGCGCGGCGCTGGCCAAGCTGCACGCGTTCGTGGCGCTCACCCAGGGCCATGCTGAACGTGCGCGCTGCACGATCGGCGATTGAAGCCGCATGCCGGTTGCCGTCGTGATCCGGTAAAGTGGTGGTTCGACCCCTACCGCGAGTTGTTCGATGAGCCAGAGCGTTGATTTCTATTTTGACCTGATCAGCCCACCGTCCTACCTCGCCTATACGCAGTTGCCGAAAATTGCGGCGCAAACCGGTGCGCGCATCAACTGGCGGCCGGTGCTGGTCGGGGCCATCCACAAGGCCACCGGCAACCGTGCGCCAATCGAGGTGCCGGCGAAAGGCAAGTATCTGCTGGCGGATCTGGCCCGTTACGCGGCCCGCTATCAGGTGCCGTTCCGGCTCAATCCGCACTTTCCGTTCAGCACGCTGCTGCATCAACGTATCGCTACCGGTTTGCAGATGCGCCAGCCTGAAGCCTTCATCGGCTACATCGAGGCGATGTTCGAGGCAATCTGGGTGGAGGGTTTGAATCTCAGCGACCCAGCGCTGATCGCACAGGTGCTCACGCGGGCCGGAATCGATCCGGCGCAGGCGCTGGCTCTGGCGGAGGATGCCGACGTAAAGGATGCGTTGCGCCAGGCCACCGACGAGGCGGTGGCGCGCGGTGCGTTCGGGGTGCCAACGTTTTTTGTCGGCGATACCATGTTCTGGGGTCAGGATCGTCTGCACTTTGTGCGTGCCGCCTTGACGCCGGGGGGCTGAGCGCGTGAGCGATATTCTTGCCACGATTTGCCGGCGCAAACACGCGGAGGTGGCGGAGCGTTCGGCGCGGGTGCCGCTGGCCGAGCTGCGCGCGCGCGCGCTCGATCTGCCGGCGTGTCGGGGCTTTGCCCATGCGTTGCATGCGCGTATCGGTGCGGGCGCTGCGGCGGTAATTGCCGAAATCAAGAAAGCCTCGCCATCGCAGGGCGTAATCCGCGCCGATTTCCAGCCCGATGCGATTGCCCGCAGCTACGCGGACGCTGGCGCCGCATGTTTGTCAGTACTCACCGATATCGATTATTTTCAGGGCGCCGACGACTACCTGCGCATGGCGCGCGCCGCCTGTGCACTGCCGGTGCTGCGCAAGGATTTCACCATCGATGCCTATCAGGTAGTCGAGGCGCGGGTGCTGGGCGCCGACTGCATTTTGCTGATCGTTGCCGCGCTCGACGATGATGCACTGGTAATGCTGTCGAGCCTGGCGATGGAACTGGGCATGGATGTGCTGGTGGAGGTGCATGATCTGGATGAACTGGAGCGCGCCTTGCAGGTGCCAGTGCCACTGATCGGTATCAACAATCGCAATCTGCGCAGCTTTGCGGTGTCGCTCGATACCACGTTGGCGATGAAAGATGCGGTGCCGAGTGATCGCTTGCTGGTCACCGAGAGCGGCATCCACGCACGCGCCGATGTACAACGCATGCGTGCGGCCGGGGTACACGCGTTTCTGGTCGGCGAGGCGTTCATGCGCGCTCCCGATCCGGGCGCCGAGCTGGCGCGATTGTTCGCGTGAGCCGGGTCGTGCTGTTCGATTTCGACGGCACCCTGATCCGTGGCGACTGCGTGTCGGCCTTGTTGCGTCGGCTGCTGTACGCCAGTCATTGGCGTCGCGTGCTGGCGCTGTTGGCGCTGCCGCTGGTGCTGGGATTTCTGCACTGGCGCACGGCACGTTTGCCGGCCACGTTCTACCTGTGGCTGGCCACGGTCGGGCGCAGCGAGGCGGCTTGGCGGCAGGCGTGCGCCGCTTTTGTCGTCGATTTCACCCGCGATCCTCAGCGGCGCATCATGCGGGTGGCGATGCAACGGTTGCGCGCGCATCTGGCAGCGGGTGATCGGGTGTATATCGTCACCGCAGCAAACGAATCATTGGCGCAGGCGTTGTGGGCCGCCATCGACGGGCCGCCGGTGAGCGCGATCATCGGCTCGCGGCTGCGCCGTGGTTTTGCCGGCTGGCTGTGGGCGTTCCACTGCTTCGGCCCGCGCAAACTGCTCGCACTGGCACAGGCCGGGGTGCAGCCACCGTTCGCGGTGGCGTACAGCGACAGCTGCCGTGATCTGCCGATGCTGGGTGCGGCCCGGCAGCGCGTGCTGGTGGAGCCATCGGCGCGCAGTGAGCGAAGTGTCCGCCGCGCGCTGGGTGCAATCGAGGTGATCCGCGACTGAGCGAGGTGTCCAAGGTCCCTCGAACAACCGTCGCGAGCGGCCCAATTGCAAGGCGCTCGGAGCGCAGGGCCGCAGTGTACGCTCCCGTCCATGAGGATTTCGAACACCGCGCAACGCCGCAATTGGGCAGCGCAGCAGGTTTTGCGAAGTGCCGTGTCAGCGGGTGCCGAACACCACTACCGTCTTGCCGTGTGCGGTGAGCAGGCCTTCATCTTCCATCTGCTTGAGCACGCGCCCGGCCATTTCGCGCGAGCAGCCCACGATGCGCGCCAGTTCCTGCCGCGACACCTTGATCTGGGTACCCTGCGGGTGCGTCATGGCGTCCGGTTCCTGACACAGATCGATCAGCGTGCGCATGATCCGGCCACTGACATCGAGGAACGCGAGGCTGCTGGCCTTGCGGCTGGTATCGAGCAGGCGCTTGGAAATCTGCGCGCCGATGGCATACAGGATGCGTGGGCATTCCAGCATCAACGGGCCGTTGAACAGGGCCAGCAGGCGTTCGTAACTGATCTCGGCCAGCTCGCAGGGGCTGCGCGTGCGCAATTGCACTTCGCGCCGCTCGGCATCCACGAACAGGCCCAACTCGCCGACAAACTCGCCGGGGTTGATGTAGCTGAGCACCAGTTCGCGGCCATCGGCCTCTTCACTGATTACGCTCAGCGAGCCACTGATCACGAAATACAGGGTGTTGGCCGGGTCGCCGGGACGAAAGATTTCGGTGCGATTCGGGTAGCGGCGGCAGTGGCAGTGCGCGAGGAATTTGTCGAACACCGAGCGGTCGGGGGCCAGCGGGCTGAACAGCCCGGAACGCTGGGCGTGTGGTTGCAACAAGGTCGGTCGTGCAGCCATGATGGGCACTCAAGTGGTTAATCCAGTTTTAGCTTAGGCGTCATTGATCAATCTATCAATGCCGTGTGCGTGCGCGTTGCTGTCCAAGTGGGGTTGCAGCCAGCAAAACCCCTTGCATGTCGACAAACGCGGAAGACTGAAGGCAACGGACAATGCTCGATCGTCACGCGCGTTCAGTCACGCTGCGCTACCGTGTTGGTGTGGCGCGCCAAAATGCTCGATAATGCGCGCCCCTGTCCCCTGCCGGGAGTTGTGCCGAAGTGGTCAAGCCCATTCCACGTCTGAAGCTGCAAGGCTTCAACAACCTGACCAAGTCGCTGAGCTTCAATATCTACGACGTGTGTTACGCCGTCAACGAAGACCACCGCCGCCGCTACATCGAGTACATCGATGAGGCCTACAACGCCGATCGTCTGACCGAGATACTGACCGAGGTTGCCGGCATCATTGGTGCCAACGTGCTCAATGTGGCACGCCAGGACTACGACCCACAGGGCGCATCGGTGACCATGTTGATCTCGGAAGAGCCGGTGATCGACAAGAAAGCAGCGGGCAAACAACTGCTGACGGATGCGGTGGTGGCACACCTGGACAAAAGCCACATCACCGTACACACCTATCCGGAAACCCATCCTCACAACGGTATCGCCACTTTCCGTGCCGATATCGACGTTTCCACCTGCGGCGTCATTTCGCCGCTAAAAGCCCTCAATTACCTGATCGAGAGCTTCGAGTCGGATATCGTCATCATGGATTACCGGGTGCGCGGCTTCACCCGTGACATCAAGGGTAAAAAGCACTACATCGACCACAAGATCAACTCGATTCAGGAGTTTCTGTCGAAGGGGATCCGTTCGCGTTACGAGACGTTCGATGTCAACGTGTACCAGGAAAACATCTTCCACACCAAGATGCACCTCAAAGAGTTCGATCTCGATACCTACCTGTTCGAGGAAAAAGCCAGAAACCTCGGTTTCAAGGATCGCATCCGGGTTGAGGCGCAGGTAAAGCAGGAAATCGAGGAGCTGTTCCACGGCCGCAACCTGGTGTGAGGGTGGCCGACCGGCGTTGTGCCGAGTGGATCAGACCCGGTAGGCGATCCACTTCATCAGCTTCGATGCCATCGCCATCGCCTGCGGGATCGGTGTCGGCAGCGTGCGTGCGCCCGCTGCTTGCGCAGTGTTGCCGTGGCGCGCTTCGTCCGTTTTCATCACGGCCAGGATCGCCCGGCTGCGCGTGTCGTCAGCAGGCAGGGTGTGCAGATGCTCGGCCAGATGCGCTTCTACCTGGCGCTCGGTTTCGACCACGAAACCCAGGTTCCAGCCATCGCCGCGCAGGCCCGCAAGCACGCCGATGGCGTGGCTGCCGATGTACCACAACGGGTTGAGCACGCTGGGATGGCTGTCGAGTTCGGCCAGCCGTTGTCCGCACCAGGCCAGGTGATCGGTTTCCTCCTGTGCGGCGTGCAGCAGCTGCGAGCGGGTGGTGTGATCGCGGGCCACTGCGGCCTGGCCCATGTACAACGCCTGCGCGCAGATTTCGCCGCTGTGGTTGATCCGCATCAGGCCAGCGGCGTGCCGTCGCTCGCCGGACTCGAGCGCACCGTCGGCGATGTCGCCGGCCGGGTTGGCGCGCGCTGCCTGGGCCGGCGCGAAGATCGTGGCCAGCGCATGATTGGCTTCGATCAACAGGCGGTCGAGCGCGCGGTAATGCCGTGGGCTGTTCATTGCAGATGCCTTGCCAGAAAAACGATCGGGTGGATCACCTCGATATCGGAGCCGGCGGCGAGGTGCAGGCGACAGCCGATATTGGCCGATACCATGATACCCGCACCGCCATCGTGGGCGGCTTGCCGCAATGGCGCACGCAGTGCGGCGGCGCGTGCCGGCTGATCGAGCAGGTGGGTGCCGGCGGCACCGCAGCAGCCCATGCCACGCAATTCAACCAGGGTCAGATCGGGAATGCGGGCCAACAGGCGGCGCAACGCCGGCTCGCTGCCGACCACGGTTTGCTGGCTGCATGGCAGGTGCAGTGCCACCGGTACCGTTGCCGCGCGAAAATGCAGTTGCTCGGCGCGCTCGGCCAACACGTCAAGCGCATCGCGCACCCGGGTGATGGGCGCCAGCGCGTCGGACACCGCGGCATGACAGCCCGATGCGGTGCTCAGTACGGTGTTGCAACCCGCAAACGCGCGCGCATTGATCTTCGCCAACACGGCGGCTTGTGCTGTGTTGCCGGCATGCAGATGCAGGGTGCCGCAACAGGTCTGCGCAGAAGGCCGCTGCGCTGCGTAACCGACGGCACTCAGCAGGCGATCCAGTGCCTGTGCCAGTTCGTCATCAAGAGCGCGGGCAATGCAGCCGGTGAAAATGGCGATCGGTTCCGGGGCTGAGGCCGAGTCTTGCCGTTGCTCGCGTGATCGAGGTTGCGCAGCACTTGGGTCAGGCGATACCCAAGATGTGGCGCCGGCCCGACGGGTGAGCCCGGACATGCGCATCATCCCAGGTATGCGCAGCAACCGGTTCAGCAGGGCCGGATGTGCCGTGAGCCACTCCAATACATGCTGGCGCAGCGACGCCCCGCGTCGTCGTCGTTGCCGGCTGCGGGTTTCCAGCAGCAGCGGCGCAAACGCCACATGCGCCGGGCACACCGCCTCACAGCGGCGGCAGCCCAGGCAATGATCCAGCGCCGCATCGGCGCTGGGTTCTGGCGCCAGCCGGCCATCGGCCAGCGCGCGGGCGATGGCGATGCGGCCACGCGGCGATTCCGATTCGTCGCCGCTCAGCGCATAGGTGGGGCAATGCGGCAGGCACAACCCGCATTGCACGCAGGCATCGGCAAGTGCCAGCAAAGGGTCGGGTTGGGGCTGGTCGGGCATGCGGTGGATGCTATCAAGTCCGCCGCGGCGGTGTTGCACTGGTGCCGGGCTGTGGAATACTGGCGCGATGAATATGTTTTGCAGGCGTGGTGTGGTTACCGCGGTGTGCGTGATGCTGGGCGCGTGCTTCTGGCGCGGATCTGAGCGAGCGACGGATGCGCTGCCGCGTGCGGCCGATGGCCAGTACAAGCGGGTTGCGCTGGCCTGGCTGTCGCCCGCAGCGCCCGGCGATGAGCTCGACAGCATCGCTGGCTGGGCGGCGCCGGACGCTACGCAATGGGTGATTGTTTCCGACAAACGCGGCAATCGGCTGCGCGTGTTCGATGGCGAAAGCGGCGCGCCGCTGCGTTCATTCGGCGGCCCGGGCGCGCGGCCAGGCGAGTTCAGCTATCCCAATGGGCTTGCGGTGATCGATGATTTGCTGTTTGTGGTGGAACGCGACAATCGCCGTGTGCATGTGCTGCGGCTGCCCGACTTTCTGCCATTGGCGATGTTCGGTGAGCCTGATTTGCGCAGCCCGTACGGGATTACCGTGCGCGCATTGGCAGCCGGCGAGTACTAGTTGCTGGTTACCGACAGTTACATGACAGAGCTGCATTTCAATGTGGTGCCGCCGTTGACGCAGCTCGATGCGCGGGTGAAGCGATATCGGCTGGAAGCCGATGGCGCTTATGTCGGCGTGCAATTGCAGCAGGTGTTTGGCGACACCACGGCGGCGGGTGCGCTGCGCAAGGTCGAGTCGATCACGGTGGACGCGTTTCATCAGCGCATCCTGATCGCCGAGGAGGATCGCAGCGTCGGTACTGCGCTGCGTGCCTACACGCTGAACGGCGAATACAGTGGCCGCGATGTCGGTTTTGGTACGCTGCGCGCGCAGGCCGAGGG
>PFJA01000084.1 GCA_002782905.1 Lysobacterales bacterium CG_4_10_14_3_um_filter_64_11 | reverse complement strand
AAGACCGGCTTGAATGTGGTCGAGGTGCTGGAAGCCATCGTCGCGCGCATCCCCCCGCCCAAGCCGCGCGACACCGACCGCTTGCAGGCACTGATCATCGATTCGTGGTTCGACAACTATCTGGGCGTGGTTTCGCTGGTGCGGGTGATGCAGGGCGAGATCAAACCCGGCGACAAGATTCTGGTGATGTCCACCGAGCGCGTGCATCTGGTCGACAAGGTCGGCGTGTTTACCCCCAAGCGCAAGGATCTGCTCAAGCTCGGCGCCGGCGAAGTCGGCTGGATCAACGCCTCGATCAAGGATGTGCATGGCGCCCCAGTCGGCGACACCCTGACCTCGGCGGCGTTGCCAGCAAGCAAGCCTTTGCCAGGCTTTCAGGAAATGAAGCCGCGTGTGTTTGCCGGCCTGTTTCCGGTGGAGTCGGACGATTACCCGGCGCTGCGCGAGGCGCTGGAAAAGCTGCGCCTGAACGACGCCGCGCTGCGCTTTGAACCGGAGAGTTCGGAAGCGATGGGCTTTGGCTTTCGCTGCGGTTTTCTTGGCATGTTGCACCTGGAAATCGTGCAGGAGCGCCTGGAGCGCGAATACGACCTCGATCTGGTCACCACCGCGCCGACCGTGGTCTATGAGGTGCTATTGACCGACGGTACGGTGATCAGCCTGGACAATCCGGCCAAGTTGCCGCCCGCGAACAAGCTGGTTGAAATCCGCGAGCCGGTCATTCTTGCCACCATCCTCACGCCGCCGGACTACGTCGGCAACATCATCACCCTGTGCGAAGAAAAGCGCGGTGCGCAGCAAGGCATCCATTATCTGGGCAGTCAGGTGCAGATTTCCTATGAGTTGCCGATGGCTGAGGTGGTGCTTGATTTCTTCGATCGGCTCAAATCCATCAGCCGCGGTTATGCCTCACTCGATTATCATCTGCTGCGTTTTGACGCCGGCCCGTTCGTGCGCGTGGATACGCTGATCAACGGCGATCGAGTCGATGCGATGAGCCTGATCGTGCATCGCGCGCAGGCCGATCGCCGCGGCCGTGAGATTGCCGAGAAGATGCGTGAACTGATTCCGCGGCAGATGTTCGATGTCGCCATTCAGGCGGCGGTGGGTTCGCAGGTGATCGCCCGCACCACGGTCAAGGCGATGCGCAAAAACGTGCTGGCCAAGTGCTACGGTGGCGATGCAACGCGCAAGAAGAAATTGCTGGAAAAACAGAAGGCCGGCAAGAAGCGGATGAAACAGGTCGGCCGGGTATCGATCCCGCAGGAAGCGTTCCTTGCGGTTTTGCAAGTCGACAACAAATAAGCCTCAACAACCTGCGAGGAATTGCGCGTGAGAGTGGATTTTGCTCTGATACTGGTGCTGTTGTCGGTACTGACCGGCCTGATCTGGCTGCTTGACCATCTGTTTTTTGCCAAGCCCCGGCGCCAGCGCGCCGCGATCGCAATGGCGGACAATGCGCCGGCTGAACCGGTGATCGTGGAATATGCGCGCTCGTTCTTTCCGGTGATTTTTGCGGTGTTGCTGATCCGCTCGTTTCTGGGTGAGCCGTTTCGCATTCCGTCCAGTTCGATGATGCCAACCTTGCTGATTGGCGATTTCATCCTGGTCAACAAGTTTACCTACGGCTTGCGTTTGCCGGTGCTCAACACCAAGTTCATCGCGCTGGGCGAGCCCAAACGCGGTGATGTGGTGGTGTTCCGGCCGCCGCATCATCCCGACCAGGACTGGATCAAGCGCGTCATCGGCCTGCCTGGTGATCGAATCGGCTATCACAACAAGCAGATCACCGTGAACGGCGAGCCGGTGCCGATGCAGCCGGTTGGCATTTACATCGGCGTCGGCCAGGGGCGCGATCATACCGGCGCGAAGATGTTGCGCGAGACCCTCGCAGACCATGAGCATTTGTTGCTGCACCGCGACCAGCGCTCGCGCGGTGACGGTGAGTTTGAGGTTCCGCCTGGCCATTATTTTGTTATGGGTGATAATCGCGATAATAGCGAGGACGGACGGTTCTGGGGCTTCGTGCCGGAGGATCATCTGGTCGGGCGGGCGTTTGCGATCTGGATGAATTGGGACAATCAGGCCGGAGGCGTGGATTTTTCGCGTCTCGGTACGGTAATCAAATAGCCATAGGCGGGGAGCGGGACGATGAACAGGCAAAAAGGCATCACCTTTGTCGGCTTCGTGATGGTGCTCGCGATCGTGGGCTTTTTCGCCTACGTCGCGATGCGACTGGTGCCGATCTATATCGAATATTTTGCGGTCAAGAGTGCGATGACGGCGGTTGCCGCCGAGAGTGGTTCGGCGGAACTTCAGCCCGGCGAGATCCGCAACCGGCTGATCAAGCGTTTTGATGTGAGCTACGTCACCTCGGTGCGTCCCAACGACATCCGCATCAGCCGTGATCGCAATCCCAGCATCACCATCGCCTATGAAGTGCGCAAGCCGTTCATTTCCAATGTCGATGTGGTGGTGGTGTTCTCGCATACCCAAGCACTGAATCGCGGTGCCAGTTACTGATCCGCTCACCGGCCACCGGTTTTCCGACCCGTCGCTGCTGACGCGGGCGCTGACCCATCGCAGCGCCGGCAGCCAGCACAACGAACGGCAGGAATTTCTCGGTGATGCCTTGCTCAACTGCATCGTTGCCGAGGCCCTGTATCGGCGTTGGCCACGCGCCGACGAGGGCGCGCTGACTCGCGCGCGTGCCGAGTTGGTGCGCGAATCGGCGCTGGCTGGGGTGGCTCGCCGCCTCGACCTGGGACCGCTGCTGACGATGGGGCCGGGCGAGATGAAGTCGGGCGGCCACCGCCGTGATTCGGTATTGGCCGACGCCGTGGAGGCAATCATCGCTGCGTTGTACCTGGACGCTGGCTTTGCTGTCTGCCGTGAGATCGTGCTGCGCTGGCTGGAACCCGACATCGCCGCACTACCGGTAGGCAAGGTAAAAAAAGACGCCAAGACGCGTTTGCAGGAATGGTTGCAAGGGCATTCGCGCCCGCTGCCGGAATATGTCCTGCTGGAAACGCGTGGTGCCGAACATGCCAAGGTGTTTTCGGTGCGCTGCACGTTGCCAGACGGCGATCTGACTGCCATCGGCGAAGCGGGCTCGCGTCGCCAGGCCGAGCAGGAAGCCGCCGAGGCGCTGTTGCTGCAATTGGAGAAGCGGCATGAGTGAGCCATATCGCGCTGGATATGTCGCCGTGGTGGGGCGGCCCAACGTCGGCAAATCAACCCTGGTCAACGCCCTGGTCGGGGTCGATATCAGTATCGTTTCATCCAAGCCGCAAACGACGCGGCATCGGGTGCTGGGTATCGCAACCAACAACGCCGGGCAGTTGGCACTGGTCGATACGCCTGGCTTGCACCAGGGTCAGGGTAGTGCCATGAGCCGTTATCTCAACCGCGCGGCGCGTGGCTCTGTGGCCGACGTCAACGCGGCGCTGCTGGTGGTGGCAGCCGGGCGCTGGCACGACGAGGACACGCTGGCGTATGACGCGCTGGCCGAGGCCGATGTGCCGTGCGTGCTGGCGATCAACAAGATCGACCTGCTCAAGGACAAGGCGGCGTTGTTGCCGTTCATAGCCGCGCATGTGCAAAGCCGCAATTTTGCCGCAGTACATCCAATATCGGCGCTGCGCAGCAAGGGCCTCGATGCGCTGCGCAGCACACTGTTGCAGTTGATGCCGCCATCCGCGCCATTGTTTGCCGAGGATGAAATCACCGACCGCAGCGAGCGCTTTCTGGCTGCCGAACTGGTTCGCGAGCAACTGATGCGCCGGGTTGGCGACGAAGTGCCTTATGCGCTGACGGTGCAGGTTGAGCGCTTCGAAGTGGATGGCGCGATGTTGCGCATCGCGGTTATCGTTTGGGTAGAACGCGAAAATCACAAGCCGATCATCATCGGCAAGGGTGGCGAGCGGATGAAGGCAGTCGCCAGCGTAGCGCGCGGCAACATGGAAAAACTGTTTGGACGCAAGGTGTTTCTGGAAGTCTGGTGCAAGGTGCGCGAGGGATGGGCCGACGATGATGCTGCGTTACGCCGATTCGGATATAGCGAGTAATTTGGCAAGCGCAGCGTGCCGCGCAACCGGCCATCCTGCGGCTTGGTTGGCGTGATGTCGCATCGATGCTGACGCCTGGCGCACGCGGTATTGGCTCGCGGCCATGCGGATAAGCGGGCAACCGGCCTGGGTGCTGCATGTGCGGCCGTGGCGTGAAACCAGTGTGCTGGTCGAGTTGTTCACGCCCGATCATGGCCGTATCGGCGCCTTGTCGCGCGCGGTACGCGGCCCCAGACGACAATGGATGCGTGCGGTGCTGCAGCCGTTCACGCCATTGCGCATCGATTTTCAGCAGCGCGGCGAGCTCGCCAACCTCGGTGCAGTGGAGCCCACCGCAGCACCGCTGGCGCTGACCGGAGATTCGGTGCTGGCGGGGTTCTATGTCAATGAACTGTTATTGCGTTTGACCCCGCGCGATGATCCGCCACGCGCATTGTTTGCGCGCTATTGCACGTTGCTCGATGCGCTGGCCGGCGGCGTCACCCTGGCGTGGACGCTGCGTTGCTTCGAACGCGACCTGCTCGATCAGTTGGGCTACGCGCTGGCGTTTGCGCACGATGCCGATGGTGCGGCAGTTGACCCAGATGCCCGTTATCGCATCGATCCCGAGCTGGGCGCGGTGCGGGCATTGCCATCCGATCGCAGCGCCATCAGCGGCGCACAGTGGCTGGCGTTGGCGGGTGATCAGGAGCCAGATGCCGATACCTTGCGTGCCTTGCGGCGTGTGTTGCGTCGGCTGATCGAGCGGCTGCTCGATGGCCGACCCTTGCGTTCGTGGGATCTGCTGGGCGAGCTCAATCGCAAGTAGGTCATTGCCTTTCGCGCAATGTGCGCTGGCACGCGCTGATGAACCGATCGCGCAGCACGCGCGGCTCCGGGTTGCGGGCGAGCGCAAATACCGCATCGCGCAGCGCTTCGGCACCGACCAGTGCGCAACTGCCCTTGAGCCGATGCAGCAAGCTCTGGGCAAGGGCATCTTGCCCCTGTTGAAGGGCGTCGATGATCTGTCGTTGCAGATCCGGCAATTCCTGCAAGAACAGGGCATGCAGGGCAGCGCTGGTATTTTCCACACCGCCGGCTGCGGCCAGCGCGTGCTGCCGATTCCATAATGTCGGGTGCGCAGCCGGCTCCGATACCCGCATCAGCTGCCTGCGCACCACAGCAAGCAGGTCGGCACCCCGCACCGGCTTGACCAGCACGTGCGCAAAGCCGCCAGCCAGTAGCGCCGCGCCGACGTGGGTCTGGTTGTCAGCGGTCAGGGCGATGGCCGGGGTACACACGTCGGCGATGCGCAGACGCGTCAATAAACCTGCGCTGTGGCCGTCCGGCACGTTGGCGTCAAACAGCCACAAATCGAATGCACTGCCCATGATGGCCGCCTCGGCTTGCGCCAGTGTGGCGACACATTGCACCTGCGCCGGTATTGTCAGCAGTACTTCGCGCACAAACAGGCGGGTGGGTGGGTCATCTTCCAGCAGCAGCAGGTGTGGCATCGGCGTTCAGATGCGCTGTAGGGTGGTGCGCGCTATCCTGACACAAGACGCAGCCTGTGCCGCGTGCTTGATTGGCCGGGATGCTCTGAACAAGCCGTTGTTGTGAGGAGTGAAGCGACGTGGCAATCCAGAACGTTGCAAAAGACCAGGGCGTTGGATTGCTTCGCTGCGCTCGCAACGACGCCAGCCGGGGCGTGTGCAGTGTACCGCCGCGGTGGCCAATGCACTGTTCGCAGCGCGGTTTGATGATCGCCCTGATGGTCATCGCAGGGTTGCTCAATAGCACCGCAGTCAGCGCCACCCGGGTGAGTGCTAAGGTTGCCGTGCTGCGCACCGCGATTGCCGAGGCGCGCGTCGTGCAGGCGGCTCTGGATTGGCCAGACGGCGCCGCCAGTGGCCGGCTGAGCATCGAGGTCGAGCGGCTCGATGCGCCGATGTTCGGCTATCGCTTCGATACATTGCGCTGGCAATGCGAGTTGCGGCGCGACGGTGAGGGGTTTGCCTGCGCCGGACCGGTGCGCTCGGCGCAGGGGGCGTTGCCAACGCTGCGCGTAAGCCTGTCGCTGGCACATACCAATGCGCTATTGCTATCGGGGCGGGCGCGGGTTGAGGTCGAGCGGCTCGCCGCTTCGCCCGATGCCACCCGGCTGCTGTTGAAGCAGGTGCCGGTAGCGTGGCTGCAGGCATTCATGCGCACGCTCTGGGCCGATGCGCGTTACAACCAGGGTCGGGTCGATGCTGATTTCACCGTGGTCGTGCCCGAGGCACGGCCGTTGCGGGTGACCGGCCCGATCAGCGTGGCCGGGCTGGCACTGGATACTGCCGACGGCATGATCGCAACTGATGCACTCTCGGGGCAACTGCAACTGGATGCATCGATCAGTGATGCTGCCAGCCGCATCGCCATCAGCGGTGCGCTGCGTGGTGGCGAACTGCTGGCATCGAGCGTTTACGTGGTGTTGCCCAAACCGCCGGTGCACGTGGCGATGGTGGCCGAGCGGCGAGGCAATCAGGGTTGGTGGTTGCGCAATCTGCACTGGGATGACCTGGGCGCACTGCGTGTTGACGGCGAGGTACAACTCGATCCGGCGTTCGCGCCCGTGCAAGCCAAGCTGAATATCGCCAGTGCCTCGTTGCATGACGCTGCGCTGCGCTACCTGAGCGCACCGATAACGATGGCTGGCCTCGAAGGCTTGCAGTTGACCGGTGGCTTGCGCGCCAACCTCGATTGGAGTGAACAAGGTACGCGCACGGTCAGCGTGGTGCTGGACAAGGTCAACGCCATTGCTGCCGACGGCCGTTTCGCATTGGCCGAGGTGTCGGGCGAAATTGCCTGGGCACGAGTTGGCGACACCGTGCCGGGCACGCTGCGCTGGGGTGCGGCGGCGATCTATGGCCTGGGTTTTGGTGGCGGCTCGGCATCGTTGCAAAGCAAGGCGGGCGAGATCGCGTTGCTGGCGCCAGTGGCGGTGCCGCTGCTCGGCGGCCGCTTCGAGCTCAGCCATTTCGCACTCAGCCCCAGACAGAGTGAGCACGGCGCGCGTATTCGCCTGGGCATGAATCTCAGCGATCTGGATCTGGGCAAACTCTCGCAGCGACTGGGCTGGCCACCGTTCACCGGCAGCGTGGGCGGAACCTTGCCCGATGCGCAATACGCCGATAATCGGCTCACATTCAAGGGCGGCATCACCATCGCCATGTTTGATGGTCAGGTGCGGATCGACGATCTGGCGATGGAACGGCCATTTGGCGTGGCGCCCATGCTGGCGGCCGACATCGTCTACGACCAACTCGACCTGCAGCCGTTGACGGCCGCTTTTGGCTTCGGTGAAATCACCGGCCGGCTCGATGGCAAGGTCGGCAATCTGCGCCTGCTCGACTGGGCGCCGGTGCAATTTGATGCCGACTTCCATTCCAGCCCAGGTTACAGAGGCAAAAAGAAGATCAGTCAGCGCGCGGTACGTGACCTGACCAGCGTCGGTGGTGGTGGAATCGCCGCTGGTTTGCAAAATACCGCGTTGCAGATGTTCAGCACGTTTTCGTACTCACGCCTGGGCTTGAAGTGCATCTTGCGGGAAAATGTTTGCCAGATGGATGGGGTCGGTTCAGCCGGGCAAGGCTATACCATTGTCGAGGGTTCGGGCCTGCCGCGCATTACCGTGGTAGGGTTTTCCCGGCGGGTGGATTGGCCAGTACTGCTGGCGCGTTTGAAGGCCGTGACGGAAGGGCAGATGCCAACAGTGGAGTAGTCGGGCCGTGTGCGCGGTGCCGATCACGTTGCAATCGGGTCACGCGCAAGCCAATTCCGATTTTGCGTCCAGATTTCAATACA
>PFJA01000185.1 GCA_002782905.1 Lysobacterales bacterium CG_4_10_14_3_um_filter_64_11 | reverse complement strand
GCGATGCCAGCGAAACCCGCAGCCCCGCACAATCCCGGGTTCGGCCCTGCGGGCCTTCAACCCGGGCTACACCCACATCAACACATTGCCGTGGTAGCCCGGGTTATAGCCGCGAAGCGGCGAAACCCGGGGCACGCTGTTCCTCCACCGACGGCCCGCAGGCGGCGAGCAGCAGCACGATCACGATCGATAGCCGGTAGTTCATGGTCGCTCCGATGCCGAAAGGCGATCCAGCAGTTCCATCTCGTCGTCACTGAAACCGGCAGCCTGCCGCGCCGGGCGATTGAACGGGCCGCGCAACGCGCCCCGCGCATGCTCACGCAGCAGGTTCGCGAAGGTGGTGTGCGGATCGACGCCCGCGCGCTGGCAACACCAGATATACCAGCGGGTACCGGCGGCCACGTGCGCCACTTCCTCGCGCAAAATCACGTCCAGAATATCGGCGGTGGCATGGTCGCCGAGCCCACGCAGGCGCACGATCATGCCCGGCGTGACATCCAGCCCGCGCGCTTCGAGCACACGCGGCACCAGCGCCATCCGCGCCAGACACTGACTGGCCGTCTTGCGTGCCATCTCCCAAAGGCCATCGTGGGCGGCGAAATCGCCATAATCAAAACCAAGGCTGCGCAAGCGCTCGCGCAGCAGGCAAAAATGCCGTGCCTCGTCATCGGCAACCGCCACCCAGTCGGCGTAAAACGCGTCAGGCATGCCACGGAAGCGATACACCGCGTCCCAGGCCAGGTTGATCGCGTTGAACTCGATATGGGCAATCGCATGCACGAACGCCGCCCTGCCCTCGGCACTGCCGAGGCCGCGCTGCGGCAGATCGCGTGCGGCAATCAGGTACGGCCGCTCGGGCCGGCCGGGCTGCACCAGCGCCGGCATTGGCGCATCGTGCCCGCGCAGGCTGAGCTGGCCGGCACGAAAGGCCTGCGCGCTGGCGGCGGTGAGCGCGCGCTTTTGTTCCGGGTCGGCTTGCAGCAGACAATCGCGTGCGGCGCTGAACAAGTCGTTTGCCAGCTCCACTCAAATGGCCTTGCGCCGAATCTGTTTGGCGGCATCCGAGCGTAGCTGCGAGAGCCCCTCGAAATAGCCCGGTTCGATGCCGGTAACGTACTCGCCGGTAAAGCAAGACGAATCGAAGCCGTGCTTGCGCTGGTTCGGGCTGGCGCAAGCAGCTTCCAGATCGGCGATGTCCTGATACACCAGCCAATCGCAGCCGATCAACTGCTGCACCTCCTCCTCGCTGCGCCCGTGGGCAATCAGTTCTTCCGGTGCCGGCATGTCGATGCCGTAAATATTGGGATAGCGCACCGGCGGTGCGGCCGAGGCCAGATACACCTTGCGCGCGCCGGCATCGCGCGCCATCTGCACGATCTGGCGCGAGGTGGTGCCACGCACGATCGAATCATCGACCAGCAGCACCACGCGGCCCTTGAACTCCAGCGAGATCGGGTTGAGCTTGCGACGCACCGATTTCACGCGCTCACCCTGGCCGGGCATGATGAAGGTGCGGCCGATGTAGCGGTTCTTGATGAATCCCTCGCGGTACTTCACGCCCAGCACATTGGCCAGCTCCAGCGCCGAGGTGCGCGAGGTGTCGGGGATCGGCACCACGGTATCGATATCGTGTTCGGGGCGCAGGCGCAATATCTTTTCGCCCAGCTTCACGCCCATGCGCATACGCGCCTTGTGTACCGACACGTCCTCGATCATCGAATCCGGGCGTGCGAAGTACACGAACTCGAAAATGCACGGCGTGTGTGCCTGTTCCGGCGCACATACCCTGGCATGCAGTTCGCCGTTGGCGGTAACCACCACGCATTCACCGGGCAGCACATCGCGCACCCGGGTGAAACCAAGGATGTCGAACGCCACGCTCTCCGACGCGATGGCATATTCCACGCCATCGCCACTTTCGCGCCGGCCCAGCACCAGCGGACGAATGCCGTTGGCATCACGAAACGCAACCAGACCCAGGCCCAGCACCAGGCCAACCACCGCGTAGCCACCGCGACAGCGCTGATGCACGCCCGCCACCGCGTTCATCACCGCATCGGGATTCAGCACCGGCTGCTGCGCCAGCTCGTGCGCAAACACATTGAGCAGCACTTCCGAATCGGACTGGGTGTTGATGTTGCGGCGATCACGCTCGAACACCAGTTGCCGCAGTGCCTCGGTATTGATCAGATTGCCGTTGTGCGCCAGCGCGATGCCGTACGGCGAGTTGACATAGAACGGTTGCGCTTCGTCGGAGCCCTCCGAGCCGGCGGTGGGATAGCGGCAATGGCCAATGCCGATGCGGCCGCCGAGCAGGCGCATCTGCGCTTCGCCAAACACGTCTTTCACCAGCCCGTTGCCCTTGTGCAGATGCAGGCAGCGGCCCTCGGCGGTGGCAATGCCGGCGGCATCCTGGCCGCGATGCTGAAGTACGGTGAGGCCGTCATACAAGGCGGCGCTGACGTCGCTGGTTGCCACGATTCCAATGATGCCGCACATGCCCTACTCCTGATTCGACACGGGCTTGCCCGCGCTATCGTCCTGCAATTGGCTACCCGGAATCACCGGCATCTGCAACAGCCAGCGCTGCGGAAAATGCACCTCACGCGCTGCTGCTTCTGGCAGCCAGCCGCGCAGCCACTGTGCGCCATGTTCAAAGCTGGGCAGCAGTTGCGAGCGCTGCCACCACGGATCGCTCGGCAACGGCGTAAACCCCAGCACCAGCACCAGCACCACCGCCAGCCCAGCACCGCGCAGCAGGCCGAAGCTCAGACCCAGCAGGCGGTCGATGAGCGACAACCCGGTCGCGCGAACCAGCTTGCCGATCAGCCAGGTCAGCAAGCCACCAACAATGATCGCCAGCACGAACAACAGCAGATGCCCGAGCGCCATGCGCGCCGATGGCGTATCGACGCGATCGGCAAACAGCGCCGCCACATCGCTACCGTAATGCAGCGCCAGCCAGAACGCCGCAACCCAAACCAGCAACGACAACACTTCCACTACAAAGCCACGCCACAGGCCGATCAGCGCCGATCCGGCAATGATCCCGACCAGCAGCCAATCCACCCAATTCAAGGTGCCAACCCGTGGCTCATGGGTGGCCAACCACGATGCCATCGAGCCTGAGCTTTTCCGCCACGCTGGCGCGCAGCGTTTCTGCCTCGGCGCGGCTGATTTCCGGCCCGACACGGACCCGATACAGGGTGCCGCCAGCAGTTTTTACCGGCTCGAAAAAGCCGATGAAACCGGCCTTTTTCAGGCGTTCAACCAAGGTCACCGCATCCGCCTTGTCGGTGAACGCGCCGACCTGCACCGCGTAGCCCACCGTCGCCTTCGCCGCAGCCGCTGGCGGCAATGGTGCCGCGCTCGCTGCGGCGCCATCCAAAGCGATCACGCTCGCCGGCAGATCCGAACGAATCGCAAGGGCGCTGATGCGCGCGCTTTGCGCATCTGCCTGCCGGGCATAGGGGCCCAAGCGCAAACGCAACGCCGGCTTGCCGGCCACCGTCAGCGGTTCGCTGGTTGCCGCAAGGCCCGCCGCCTTCAGCGCAGCCAGCAGTTTTCCGGCATTGTCGAGATTGGCATAGGTACCCAGATTGACCACATACGTGCCGCTCGCAGCGCGCAGCGCTGGCACCGGCTTGGGCACACTGGGGGTGGCAGGCGCGGGCTTGGGCACCACCGGCAGCGGCGTTGCAGGCTTGGTTGGCACAGCAGGTTTCACCGCAGGCGGGTCGACAGCAACGGCCGGCGGTGCTGTCGCGGGCTCCGGCGCTGGCAGCGGCTCGTTACCGGCCAACGCATCACTGCGCGTGCTGGCATCGGCATCGACGGTAACCACCCGGCCCGGATCGTCCGGCAGTGGATCGAGCGCTGGCTGCGGCGTGGTGGTTGGCAACTGCAACGCCAGCTCTTGCGTTTGCACGGCACGCGGCGGTTGCTCGGGAATGCTCAGCGACAGATCGCCAACACCGGTTTCAGGCCCGGGGCTTTGCACCAGCATGGGCACAAAGATCACCGCCAACGCGATCAACACGGCGGCGCCGATGAGACGCTGTTTCAACGTGGAATGCATGGCGCACGACCCGACGACGGCAAGGCAAGAATTATAACGCGGGCATGGGCCAACCACAGCAGTACGCTGAGGCGTGACTGGCAAGGTGTTGATGTCGGTTCGGCCATGCCTTTGTGGGAGCCGGCCTGCCGATGCATCAATCTCGCGAAAAGCTTCGCGTGCAGGCACGCTCCCACACAAGTTTCCGTTGCAGCCCGGGGTGCGGCCGCAGGCCTCAAACCGGGGCGCGTTGACACCACGCGGGCAGCTCGCGCAGCGCCGCTGCCACGGTGTAAAACGAGCCAAACACCAGCAAGCGATCACCCTGGCGCAGGGCCGAGCGCGCCATCGCCAATGCCGCAGCCACGTCGTCCGTCTCGGTGATTGCGCCTTGCGGCAGTTCGCACGCCACCCGTGCCGCCAGCGCGGAAGCCTCCAGCCCGCGCTCGGTCAGGCCGTGCAAGCCGGCCAGCCACCAATGCGCCACCGCGCCGGTGAGCGGTGCGACGATGCCGGCGATGTCCTTGTCGCCCAACGCGGCAAACAGCGCCAGCGTGCGGCGCTCCGTGGCGTGCTGCAACCACAGCGCGATCTGCGCGGCCGCCTGCGGGTTGTGGCCGACATCGAGCACCACCTCGGCTTCGCCACCGGCGACGGCAATGACCATGCGCTGCAAACGGCCGGGCAGCCGCATCGCCGCCACACCCTGCGCGATGGCTTCTCTGGATACCGGCAGATCCAGCGCGCGCAGTGCCGCGATGGCTGCCGCCGCGTTGTCGAGCTGCGCTGGCGCCAGCATCGCCGGGTGCGGCAACGTCAGCGTTTCGTTGAGTTCCAGCCAGCGCCAGTGCTCGGCGGTACGCTCTATCCGATAATCGCAACCGGCGCGAATGGCAAAGGCACCGATGGCGTAGGCATGCCGCAACACGCTGCTTGGCGGATCGGCCTCGGCCAGTACCACCGGCCGGCCGGCGCGCATGATCCCGGCCTTTTCATGGCCAATGCGTTCGCGATCGGCGCCCAGCAAGGCCTGATGGTCGAGCGCGACACTGGTGATCACGGCCACGTCGGCATCAATCAGATTGACCGCATCCAGTCGCCCGCCGAGGCCCACTTCCAGCACCGCCAGATCGAGGCCAGTACGCGCCAGGATATCCAGCGCCGCCAGCGTGCCAAACTCGAAATACGTCAACGCCACCTCGCCACGCGCGGCTTCCACCCGCTCGAACGCAGCGATCCACTCGCCATCGGCCACGTCCGCCCCATCGATGCGCAGGCGCTCGTTGTAGCGCAGCAGATGCGGCGAGCTGTAAGCGCCCACGCGCAAGCCCGCTGCGGCAGCGATGGCTTCGATGAAGGCCACCGTCGAACCCTTGCCGTTGGTGCCGGCCACGCTGATGACGTAACGCGCCGGGCGCGCCAACGTCATCGATTCAGCAACAACACGCACCCGCTCCAACCCCATGGCAATGGCCTGCGGATGCAGTTGTTGCTGGTAATCGAGCCATTGCACGAGCGAGCGCGCCATCATGGACGATACCTCAATCCCCGGAAACTCGCCGCCGCCCGCTGATGCGCAACCAGTCGTCCTGCTGCGCAATCGCGAGGTCATCGAACCATTGCGCATAGATCTGCAATAACTCCGGTTGCTGGCCGTCGAGGATGCCGGACAAGGCGATGACGCCGCCGGGTTGCGTGCGCGCAGCGAGGTGCTCGGCCAGTGCCGCCAGCGCCGAGGCCAGAATGTTGGCCACCACCACTGGGTAACGCCGCACCGGTTCGTCGGCCGGCAGATACACGCGCAGGCGGTCGGCCACGGCGTTGCGTTCGGCGTTGTCGGCGGTGGCCAGCAGTGCCTGCGGGTCGTTGTCCACCGCCACCGCTTCGGCCGCGCCCAGCTTCAGCGCCGCCAGCGCGAGAATGCCCGAGCCGCTGCCAAAATCGAGTACCGCCTTGCCGGCCAGATCGAGGCCATCGAGCCATTCCAGACACAAGGCAGTCGTGGGATGGGTACCGGAACCAAATGCCAGGCCCGGGTCGAGCCGCACCACGGCGGCATCGGCGCCGCTGGCCGCGTCAGGCAGGTCGCGGTTCCACGGCACGATGAAGGTGCGCTTGCCGAATGCCAGCGGGTGGTAGTCAGCCATCCACACGCGTTCCCAATCCTGATCGGGCACGTCGCGGATGCGCACCGAGCGCAAATCCAGCCCGGCATCGAATGCTTCCATGGCAGCGAGGATCAGATCCGGGTCGTGCCCGGCCGGAAACAACGCCGTTACCAGCAGATCCGCCCACAGCGGCGTTTCACCGACACCAGGCTCGAGTATGGCCTGCTCGTTGGCGGCATCTGCATGCGCGTCCATCAGGGTCACCGACAGCGCGCCGATATCCTCCAGCGCGGACTCGTAGCGGCCATGATCCGCCTGCCGCACATAAAGCGAAAGTTCAAGGAAGGGCATCGCGATCAGCCTTTGCCGTTGGCATCGCGGAACAGCAGCGCACGCAACCAAGCCCCCAGCGCAAGCACTGCCACGAACGTGCCACAGGCGATCGCAGCAACCAGCGCCGGCTTCGCGATTGCGCCGGCGTCGAGACTGGCGCGCAACAGGCTCCAACGCATGCCGAGAAAACCGGCACTGAGCGCCAGCAGCAACACCGCGCCATCGAAACGGCGGCGCGTACCGCGGCGGGTAAGCGAACGCGGAAACGTCCAATACAGCCATGCCAGCACGCCACACAACGGCAGCAACCCGATCAGGGCGAGGTTGGGATTCGCAGCAAAGACCATCGCCGTTTACTCTGCCAATCGCATCAATGCGGCAACGACGTCATCCAGCGTCGCCATCTCGCCCAGCTCGCCGATCACCGCGCCCCCGCGTTTTACCGTGCGTGCGTCAACCTGGAGCAGCCCCGTACCGGCATGGTTACGCAATTGCGCGATGCATTGCCCGGCACTGCGCGGGCTGTCGTGCGCCGCGCTGTGCAGCAGCACGCGGCCATCGTCGTTTACCAGCTTGAAGTAGAACTGGCCATCACTTTCGCGGTATTGCTTGAAGCCCGGCTTGGCGGCTTTGCGCTTGCCGTTATCGCCATCGCTGCTTGCGCTCGTCAGCAACGAGCGCAAGCCCACCGCCGCACGCAGCTCACGCATGAAGGGGCTGGCCAGGGCACGCGCCTTGGCCGCTCCGGCGTGCAAGATGGCCTCGATGTGCGCCGGCCGGTCGAGCAACTGCTGGTAGCGCTCACGCGCCGGTGCCAGCTCGGCATCGATGCGCTCGAACAGCGTTTGTTTGGCATCGCCCCAGCCAATGCCATCGGCGAACGCAGCGCGCATGGCGGTGGTTTCCTCGGCACTGGCAAACGCCTGATACAGGGTGAATACGGTGGAGTTGTCGCACTCCTTGGGTTCACCCGGCAGGCGCGAATCGGTGACGATGCCGGCGATCTGCTTTTTCAGTTGGTCGGCCGGCGCGAACAAGGCGATGGTGTTGTCGTAGCTCTTGCTCATCTTGCGGCCATCGAGGCCGGGCAATGTGGCCACATGCGCCTCGATCGCCGCCTCGGGCAGCACGAAATATTCGCCACCATACAAATGATTGAAGCGCATCGCGATATCGCGCGCCATCTCGATGTGCTGCACCTGATCGCGCCCCACCGGCACGGAATGCGCCTTGAACATCAGGATATCGGCCGCCATCAGCACCGGGTACATGTACAGCCCGGCATTGATGCCGGCATCGGGGTCCTGGTGTTCCTGGGTATTGCGATCGACCGCCGCCTTGTAGGCATGGGCACGGTTGAGCAGGCCCTTGGCAACGATGC
>PFJA01000165.1 GCA_002782905.1 Lysobacterales bacterium CG_4_10_14_3_um_filter_64_11 | reverse complement strand
AGATGCGGGAACCCCGACAAGCCGAACAGCATCAGTATCTGGCCACCAAACAGGCCGAGGCCAACCGGCAGGTAATGCCAGCGGCTGAGCTCGGGCTGGTTCATCCAGCGCGGAAACACGGTCAGCAAAAATCCGAACATGAATGGCGCCAGCACCTGCAACGGCATCATCAGTGCATGCGCCCAACCGGCCGGGATCGGCGGCTGCGGCAATGCCAAGGCTGGCCAGTGCTGCCCGATCAACCACGCCGTCCACCACGCCATCATCGCCAACACATTGAATGCGCCGACAAAAAACAACAGGCGGTGGGGCGCGTCGGCAAGCCGCTGCGGGTTCAGTTCGCGGGATAGGTTCATGCGAATCAGTCTCATGTCATCGGATGTTGCACACATTGATCCAGATCATGACGAGCGCAGTAAAAATAGCGTGTCATGACACCCTGCCCGAGCTTGGCCGCTACCCATGACCGCAGACAATCATTCGCTTGTGCCGTTGCCGCTGCAACCCGCGCGACTGGTGATCGACCGCATCGATGACGCCTTGCTGGTGCTCATCGCCATGCGCCGGCATCTGGTCGATGGCGTGAGCAGGATGAAGCGACGACTGCGCATGCGACACCACGACCCGGCGCGCGAACACGCCGTGCATCGCCGTGCCGGCAGCCTGAGCGCGCGCCTCGGCCTGCCCGCGCCGCTGGCGCACGCGTTGATGGATCTGTTGATCGCCGATGCCCGCACGCAGCAAGGCATCACCGTTACCTTGTCTACCGCCCCGCCGACTCAGGGAAGCACCGCCATGACCACCACCTACACGCCAGCGTCACCGACCCAGCCACGCTTGCGCTCGCTGCGCGAGCGCATCGGCCATGCCGCATTGCGCGCGCTGCCACCACCGCAGCGCGTAGCGCCGCTGCTGCGCGTGCTGCCGCCAGCGCTGCAACGGCGCGTGCTGGAACTGGCGATGGCGCGGGTGCTGGCACCGACCATGGCCGACGGCAGCCTCGATTTCATGGCGGGCCGACGGCTCGGCATCCACGTGTCCGACCTTGGTATGCAGTGGGTGATCGAACGGCGCGGTGACCGGTTATGCGTGTGCGAGCCTGGGGTCGAAGCGGAAGCCACCGTGTGCGGCAGCGCAACCGATCTATTGTTGCTGGCAAGCCGGCTGGAGGATGCCGATACCTTGTTCTTCCAACGCCGGCTGGAGCTGACCGGCGATACCGAACTGGGCCTGACCGCGCGCAACCTGCTCGACCGGCTGTCCTGGGAAGACGTGCCGCTGGCCTTGCGCATCGCACTCAACCGCAGCGCGCGCTTTGCCCGCGCCGCACGTACCGCACATCGCGGCAGCGATTGGTAGCAACAAAACTACACCGCCATACCGGCACGGCCGTGCCAGTAGCCATTGTCGTCGCCACGGCGCGGCAACGGGCTTTCGCTGGCGAGTGCAGCGCGAAAATACTGCACCACCTCGGCCATGCCGTCGGCCTGCGGATACAGGCGCAACACGCTGGCACCGAGCGCGCGCATTTGCGCCATTTCCGGCGCCAGATCGCAGACCTCACGGCCTTGCACCTGAATGCCATTGATGACCAAAAACGGATCACCGTCGCGGCTGGC
>PFJA01000189.1:5096-8086 GCA_002782905.1 Lysobacterales bacterium CG_4_10_14_3_um_filter_64_11 | reverse complement strand
TTCAGGATACCGACTTCGCGGCAGAAACGGCGGCGCTGAGCCGGGCACAAATCCTGCAAACTGCGGGCATCACGGTGCTGTCGCAGGCCAATGCATCACCGCAGGCGGTATTGCAGTTGCTGCGATAAGCAACAAGCCGTCAAGACTCTCCCAGGAGTGTCGTCAGCAGGGACGCGGGGCGGCAAGACATTGCCGCCCCTTCTTGTTTTTTGCCGGTGTGCTCGCGATGGTTGGTGCGGTGTTGCCGATTGGCGGCAGGGCAGGCAGCAAAACGCTGTTGGCACGGACTGTGCATTCAATACGGGTGATTAGGGATGCTCTGAACAAGGCGCCATTGCGCGGAGCGAAGCGACGTAGCCATCCAGAAGTTTCTGGAAGATCACGGCACTGGATTGCTTTGCTGCGCTCGCCATGACGGCAAACGAAGGCAGCTTGTCCAGCAGTTTTTTCAGAGCGCTTGGTAGCAGCGGCGTTGGAGAACGGACGTGGAAGGTATTTCGGTTCCTGGTATCGGCTCGGGTTTGGATATCAACGGTCTGGTGACGCAGTTGGTGGCGGTGGAACGCGCGCCGGCGCAGCAGCAGATCGATAGCCAGCGCGCGCGCGCGCTGTCGACGATATCGGCGTTGGGCAAGCTGAACTCGGCACTCGATGCGGTCAAGAACACGTTTTCCGCAGTGTCCGACGGCAGTGCATTCAACCGCCGCAGCGCCACTTCTGCCGATACCGCTGTGCTCACCGCCACGGCCAGCAGTGCTGCGGTGGCGGGCCGCTATGCGGTCGAGGTGACAGCATTGGCCACCTCGCACAAGCTTTCTTCGGGCGCATTTGCCAGCGCTGACAGCAGCGTCGGCACGGGATCTTTGACCATAACGGTAGACAGCGCCGTGTCGGTACTGAACATCGACGCCAGCGGTCAGTCGCTTGCGGCGATTCGCGACGCGATCAACGCCGCGCCCGATAACCCGGGTGTCGATGCCAGCATCGTTACCGGTACCGATGGCGCGCACCTCATCCTCAATGCGCGCAACAGCGGGGCGGCCGGCGCGATTTCGCTAACCGCCAGCGGTGGCGACGGCGGGCTCGCTGCACTCACCTATGTTGACGGCGGCCCCAGCAACGGTTTGACGCAAATCACCGCGGCTCAGAACGCGCAGGTAACGATCGACGGCATTGCCGTTGCCAGTGCTGGCAACCGCATTGTCGATGCCATCGAGGGTGTGACCCTGGATTTGCTCAGTGCCACGCCGGGCAGCCCGATCGAGGTTCGTGTCGCACGCGACACGGCGGCAGCGGCATCCGCCATCGGCAGCTTCGTTTCCAGTTACAACGCGTTGGTGAAAACCTCGCTGGAGCTTGCCAGTTTCAATGCCACGACCGGATCGGCGGGGCCATTGCTGGGCGATTCCACGCTGCGCGCGGTGCGCAGCGACTTGAGCCGGGCGTTGGCGACGCGCGATGGTGGGACTTCTCTGGAGTCGCTCAGCGCCATCGGCGTGCGGGTAGCGCTGGATGGCAGCCTGAGCGTTGACAGCACGGTACTTACCCAGGCGTTGGACAATAATCAGGAATCGGTTGCCACCCTGGTGAGCGCGGACGGTGCACTGGGCAAGGCGTTGAACACGGTATTCGACCGCTTTCTCGGCAGCGACGGCACCTTGGTCAGTCGCAGCGCCAGCCTGAATGCCGCGCAGCGCGCGCTCGATCGCCAACAACAACAGCTAGACCTGCGCATCGACGCAACCGAGGCGCGCCTGCGTGCGCAGTTCAGCGCGCTGGACAGCCTGCTGGCCGGGTTGCAGTCGACCAGCACGTTCCTGAGCCAGCAGTTGGCTGGCACCGCCAACAGCAACGCGTAAAACCCGATCACGCCAAGGAAGTCACAGCCATGAGTGGATACAATGCATTGGCCAGTTATCGCAGCGTCGCGGTAATGGGCGACGTTGAGGCGGCCAGCCCGCATCGTTTGATCGAGTTGATGATGCAAGGCGCACTGGATCGCATTGCACAGGCGCAAAGTGCGTTGCAGCGTGGCGTGGTGGCGAGCAAGGGCGAAAACGTGTCCAAGGCGATCAATCTGATCGAAGGCTTGCGTGCCAGCCTTGATCACCGCCATGACGCGCCGATTGCAGGCAATCTCGACGCGCTGTATGACTACATGGCGCGGCGTTTGTTGGAAGCCAACCTGCGCAATGATGCCGCGATATTCGCCGAAGTGGCGGGCTTGCTGGGTGGCATTTACGAGGCCTGGCATGCCATTCCGATGCCGGCGCGCGACCCGGGTGCGGCCAGCCGGTGAGCGATGCCGCCGCCAAGGCGCTGGCTGCGGCATTGGCGCTGACCGATGCGATGAGCGATGCCGCCGCGCGCGATGATTGGGCAACATTGGCCACGCTCGATGCGCAGCGCTTGGTATTGTTGCAGCAAGCCTGCGCGCAGCCGCACGTGGATGTAGATGCACTGGCCGAGTTGCGCGCGGGCAATGACGCGTTGATCGCCTTGGTCAGGGCGCGTCGCGAGCGGTTGACGGGCGAGTGGCAGCACAGCCGGAAAAGCCAGAGTGCGCTGCGCAATTACCAGCGTGTCGCACGCGATCTAGGGGAACTCTGATCAAGTCAGAGTTTCCGCAGGCCAGGGATGGCCTGCACGCGGATCAATTACGCAAGTGATTGATCCGGCGGAGCCGAGTCCGGACATGTGCCGGACTCGGCGAGTCTGAAAAGTCCAGGATGGACTTGTTCATACCATCCCTGGGTGCATCATGATGCATGATCCGCGAACGAGGTGATCCATGACTGAGACCATTATCGAGCGTTTTGCCCAACAACTGGCCTACGAGGGCGAGTTGCGTATCGAGTGGCGGGATCTGGCTGTGCTGCCCACCGGTGAGGCATTGATGCGACTGCGCGATGCCAACTTGACCGTGCTCAATCTGGTTTCCGCCGTGGAAGAGCATCGCGTCGATGCGGCCGATGACGACAGTGTGGACG
>PFJA01000189.1:0-5078 GCA_002782905.1 Lysobacterales bacterium CG_4_10_14_3_um_filter_64_11 | reverse complement strand
CCAAGGTCAATCTGTTGCTGGAGCTGGTGCAGCGGCTGCTGGCGCGCGACCAGTTGCCACCGGCCGCAGTGCCAGCACGCTTCAACGCGCATGGCGTGAGCATTGCGCAATCGGCGCGTTTGGCCGGCAAGACGCAGGTGACGGTCTATATGCACCTGGATGCCTGTCGGGCAATGCCGCTCGAACTACCGGCACAGGTGCTGGCATTGCCGGATCGAGCGCAGGTACTGCTGGCCTTTGTCGACATCGGCCCCGCGATCGAGGAAGCACTGGATCGTTTGGTGTTTCGCTATCACCGGCGCCAGGTGGCAATCGATCGGCGCACTTTGCGCGAAGAGTGATCGCGTTCCGCTGGCCGTGTGATGCAGTTATCACTTGGTTCTTTCTCGGTTTGCATGGCCAGTTGCGCACTGGCCAAAAACTGTGATGCACACACCGTCGCACATCGCCACGCAGTTCGCAGTTTCGCAGCGAACCGTAAAGCGCGGCTGCATTTTGTGCAGCAGCGCACACGTTTGCTGGCGATCGCGCCAGATGATGCCCCTGCGCTGAAACCAATGAGCGCTGGATAACCGGGGTTCTGACAACCCATTCGGGTTGGGCAATTCCAGGGGCGTTTTCGGGGGTGTGCGATGGATCGGACAGTTGTGTGTGTGGTGGATACAGTCGGGGCGCGCGGGGTAGCCGGTGCGCTGGCCGAACAGGGTTATTCGACGCATGTGCTGTCATGCGATGGCAACGTGCAACCGCCGCTTCGTCGCGCTGTGCAGATCGTCGTGATTGGCGACCTGGCGGCCGATGCCGATCTCGATGCCTGGCATCAGGTCATGTCCGAGCACGCGGCGGGTGCGGTGCTGGTCGCGGCACAGCAATCGGCTACCGCACGGGCGCTGATGCTGCGTTTTGGCGGCGGTATCTCGGTGCGCTATCCCTTGCACCAACCACTGGCCGAGATCGTGGCGCAAGCCGGTGTCGGCAAGCCCTGCGAAGCCGGCAACGGCTTGCGGCAGGTTGGCAGTTCGCCAGCGATGCGCACAATCCGCGATCTGATCGCTCGCGTCGCGGACTTCGATACCAGCGTGCTGATCCTCGGTGCTTCGGGCACCGGCAAGGAGTTGGTTGCGCGCGCCCTGCACCAGGGCTCGAGCCGTCGCGACAAGCCCTTCGTCGCGATCAACTGCGGTGCGATTCCGGCGGAGCTGCTGGAGAGCGAATTGTTTGGCCACGAAAAAGGCGCGTTCACCGGCGCCGTCAGCGCCCGCAAGGGCCGGTTCGAGTTGGCCGAGGGCGGTACCCTGTTTCTCGATGAAATCGGCGACATGAGCTTGCCGATGCAGGTCAAGCTGCTGCGGGTGTTGCAGGAGCGCGTGTTCGAACGTGTCGGAGGCAACCAGTCGCAACGCTGCAACGTGCGCATTGTCGCGGCGACTCATCGCGATCTGGAATCGGCGATCGGCGATGGCCGCTTCCGCGAGGACCTCTTTTACCGGCTCAATGTGTTTCCGATTGAGATGCCATCGCTGCGCGAGCGTATCGCCGATCTGCCCGAGCTGATCGCCGAGTTCAGCAATCGCCTGCGTGGCCGTGGCTTGCTGCCGGCGATGTTCAGCGCGACGGCGTTGCGTGCCTTGTCCGCCTACGACTGGCCGGGCAACGTGCGCGAGCTGGCAAATCTGGTTGAACGCATGGCGATCATGTCGCCGGCAACACCGGTGCACGTGCGCGACCTGCCACAGCGCTATCGCTGCGGTGATGATCAGGCGATGGTAGCGGCGGTCGCGGCATCGTTGGCGGTGGGTGAATGCGAGGGAGTCAGCCTTGAAGAGCGCGCCATGCTGTTGCCCAACGATGGCATCGATCTGCGCGATCATCTTGCGCAGGTCGAGGTGAATCTCATCCGCCAGGCGTTGTCGCTGTCTGACGGCATCGTTGCTGGCGCCGCCAAGCTGCTGCACGTCAAACGCACCACCTTGGTCGAAAAGCTGCGCAAGTACGAAATGACCACGGCGGACATGCATTTTTGAGTCGCACGCGGGTGCGAGCCAGTGCTCGGGGCAGCCGGCCCCAGATCACGTCAGAGCAGGCGCTGCCAGCGAATGGGCTGTCGAAAAATTGACACGCCACGCCGTGTTTCTATCCAACCCATTGATGTTAAATCAAAACAAGTACTGGCACGATTTTCGCAGTGCTCTTCCCGGGTAACCGGAGAAGCGCATGCAACCATCGACCGATCCGCGCGTGTTGCAGCTGTCGCAGGCGTTCGCGCTGTTCAACGACACCTCGCGCGCACTGGCGGACTCGTACCAGGAGCTGGAGCGCCGTGCCGCCGACCTGAGCCAGCAGTTGGCTGCGGCGCACAGCGCCCGCCTGCGCGAACTGGCGGAAAAGGAACGTCTTGCCGATCGCATGCAGGCGCTGATCGAGGCCCTTCCCGGTGGGGTGGTGGTGCTCGATGGCAAACAGCGGGTGGTGCAAACCAATGCCGCGGCACGCGCCTTGTTCGGGCAGCCCTTGCTGGAACAGACATGGCCCGATGCGGCGCGACGTGCATTTGCGAGCATGGGCGACAACGGTAGTTTGAAACTGGCCGACGGGCGTGAGTTCGCGCTGTCGCAACAACAGCTTGCCGACGCCGGCCGCGTGCTGCTGTTGACCGATGTCACGCAAGCACGAACGCTGCAAGCGCAGTTGGGACATCAGCAGCGGCTGTCGGCCTTGGGCGAGATGAGCGCACGACTGGCGCACCAGTTGCGCACTCCGCTCAGTGCCGCGATGCTTTATGCGTCGCGTCTGGGCGAGGGCGTTTTGCCATCGGATATCGTTACGCGCCTGGCTGGCCGCATCTGCGAACGGCTGCGCCACCTCGATCGCCTGATCAACGACATGTTGCGTTACGCGCGCGCCGAACATGATGGCACCGGTGAGCGGGTATTGGCGTCATCGCTGATGCAGCGGGCATTGGACAACAGCGGCGCAACGCAATCGGGCATCGCGCAGGTGGTGGTCAGCGATGGTTGTGGCGACGCGCAGTTGCTTGGCAATGCCGGCTTGCTGGTTGCGGCGCTCGGCAATCTGATCGACAACGCGCTGCGCTTCAGTCCGCCCGATGCGCTGGTGCGCGTGAGCGCGCGGCGGCTTGGCGGCGAAGTGATTTTTGCCGTCGCCGATGATGGTCCGGGGGTGCCGGAGCCCCTGCGCGAGCGGGTATTCGAGCCATTTTTCACGACCCGCAGCGATGGCACCGGGCTGGGGCTGGCGGTGGTACGCAGCGTCATTTGCGCGCACGGCGGACGGGTCGCGCTGACAGCAACATCCACCCGCGGTGCGGTTTTCGAGATTCGCCTGCCCGAGGCACGCGCTGCGAATGCGTTGCCGGCGGGCGGTTCGGTGCGCTTGCAGCAAGCAGTGGCCGAATCTGCATCGAGTCACGATCGACGTACGCAGACCATGACAAGGGAGTTTGCCTGAAATGAACGATCCCCGGGTATTGGTTGTTGAAGATGACACCTGCTTGCGTGAAGCACTGTGTGAGACGCTGGATCTGGCTGGCATCGTGGCGGCCGGAGCCAGCGATGGCGAGCAGGCCTTGCGGATGATCGAGCGCACGGCATTTGCGCTGGTGGTCAGCGATGTGCAGATGCAGCCGATGGATGGCCGCACCTTGCTGCACCGCATTCGCGAGCATCACCCCGATCTTCCGGTGGTGATGATGACGGCTTACGGCACCATCCAGCAGGCCGTGGATGCAATGCGCGAGGGCGCCAGCGATTATCTGGTCAAACCGTTTGCGGCAGCGGTGCTGGTCGACATGGCCAAGGCTCATGTCGCGAGCCCGGCCGACGATGGCAGCGCAATTGCCGATCCAAAAATGCTGGCGGTGATGGATTTGGCGCGCCGCGTGGCGGCCAGCGATGCAACCGTGCTGATCAGTGGCGAGAGCGGTACCGGCAAGGAAGTGGTAGCGCGTTACGTGCATGCCAGTTCGCCGCGCGCCAACGGGCCATTTGTTGCCATCAACTGCGCTGCGATTCCCGAAAGCATGATCGAGGCCGTGCTGTTTGGCCACGAGAAGGGCGCCTTTACCGGTGCCGCCAACGCCCATCCGGGCAAGTTCGAGCAAGCCCAGGGCGGCACCCTGCTGCTGGACGAAGTCAGTGAACTCGACCTCGCCTTGCAGGCAAAGTTGCTGCGCGTGTTGCAGGAGCGTGAAGTCGAGCGACTGGGCTCACGACGGGCGATTGCACTCGACGTACGGGTGCTGGCGACCAGCAACCGCCGTCTGCGCGAGCAGGTAATGGCGGGGCAGTTTCGTGAAGACCTTTACTACCGCCTCAATGTCTTTCCGTTGCATGTTCCGGCCCTGCGCGAGCGCCCCGGCGATATCCTGCCGCTTGCGCGGGCGTTGCTGGCACGCCATTGCCGTGGCCAGCGGCCAGCACCGACCGTGACGGCGGCAGCCGAGGCGGCGCTGTGTGGCTATGGCTGGCCGGGTAATGTGCGCGAGCTGGAGAATCTGCTGCAACGGGCCCTGATCCTGTGTGCTGGCCCGGTGCTGGATGTCGCCGAGCTGCGCTTCGAGGCGGGCACGCCGCCGGCGCTTGTGCAACCCGCCCTCAGCGAGCGCGCCGTCGGCATCGACGCGAGCGAATGCGGCAGCCTCGACCACGCCACACGCGAGAGCGAGCGCGCCGCCATTTTGTCGGCGCTGCGTCAGGGCGATGGCAGCCGCAAGGATGCCGCGCGGCGCCTGGGAATCTCCGAGCGCACCTTGCGCTACAAAGTGGCACGCTTGCGGGAGCTGGGTTTGCCGGTCGACGCCGGTGCCATTGGCAGTGCCGGCACGATCTGTGCATGACGCAGTGCACGCTCGCCATTTCATCGACCACTGCCGGAGCCCGACATGAGCCAAATCGATATCAACGGACTGCTGTCGCAGATGCGCAGCCTGGCGGCGCAGTCAGGGCTGGATGCCAGTGGTCCGCTGGCTGAGGTGGGCAAGCCCGCTGTCGATTTTGGCCAGGCGCTGCGCACCGCCATCGATGATGTCGATGGCAACATGAAATCGGCGATGTCGCTCA
>PFJA01000083.1 GCA_002782905.1 Lysobacterales bacterium CG_4_10_14_3_um_filter_64_11 | reverse complement strand
AGGTCGGTGGCATCAAGGCAATGCCGGCGGTACGCGCGCTGGCGAAGAAGCTGCATATCGATCTGGCAATGGTCACCGCCAGCGGTAGCGAAGGCGTGATCACCCTCAAGGATGTCAAGGATGCGGCGACGGCTGGAACAGCGCCACGGCTCCCCACTCCTGCCGGCACCGCGGTGGCGGCGGTGGCCACAGCGCAAACGCAAGAGCGTCCGCGCACCGCGACCTCGGCGTCGGGCCGACCGATGCGGACCCTGCCGCCCGGCGTGAGCGCCAGCGGCCAACCCGAACCACTCAAAGGGGTGCGCCGAAACATGGCGCGGGTGATGGCCGATGCCCACAGCAAGGTGGCATTGACCACGATTTGCGATGACGCCGACCTGCACGCATGGGTCGGCAAACCGGACATCACCGCCCGTTTGGTGCGCGCCATCGTCGTGGCGTGCAAGGCAGTGCCTGCGCTCAATGCCTGGTTCGATGGCGACAAACTGGTGCGCACCGAGCATCCGCATGTCGATATCGGCATTGCGGTGGATACCGACGATGGCCTGTTCGTGCCCGCGTTGCGCAATGCCGACATGCTCGATGCCAGCGGTGTGCGCACCGCGATCCAGCGCCTGCGTGCGCAGGTCACGGATCGCTCCATCGCTGCCAGCGAACTATCCGGCTACACCATTTCGCTATCGAACTTCGGCATGTTTGCCGGCCGCTATGCCACCCCGGTGGTGGTGCCGCCGACGGTGGCGATCATCGGCGCTGGCAAGCTGTCACACGACGTGGTGGCCGTCATCGGCGGTATCGAAGTACACCGCCGGTTGCCGCTGTCGTTGAGTTTCGATCACCGCGCCTGCACCGGCGGCGAAGCGGCGCGCTTTCTGGCGGCACTGCTGAACGACTTGGGCTGCGCGCAGTAACCACCCCAGCCTACTTGCGCAGTGCAGCAAAACCCGGCACGGTATACCCCTGTGCCCGTGGAACCCGAGCATGTACCGCAGCAGCCTGTCACGCGAAGAAATCGCCAACACCCTCACCCACGGCCTGGGCGCCGCCGCCAGCCTGGCGGCCGGGCTGATTCTGGTCGCGCTGGCCTCCCTGCGCGGCGATGGCTGGCAATTGGCCAGCGCGATCGTGTTCAGTAGCGCACTGGTACTGCTGTACAGCGCATCTACCGCCTACCACGCCAGCAAGCAAACGGCGACCAAGCGACGCCTGAAGATTCTCGACCACGCGGCCATTTATGTGCTGATCGCCGCCACCTACACGCCATTCATGCTGGTTTCGCTGCGCGGCCCCACGGGCTGGAGCCTGTTTGCGGTGATCTGGACGCTGGCGGTAGCCGGGGTGGTGTTCAAATTGTTCTACACCGGCCGTTTTGAACGCACCTCCACCTTGCTTTATCTCGGCATGGGCTGGATTGCCGTGCTGGCGGCGGCGCCGATGATGCGCGCCCTGTCGGCCGCAAGCCTGCTTTGGCTGCTTGCCGGCGGCCTTGCCTATACCCTTGGCACGCTGTTCTACAGTAGCCGACGCATCCCCTACGCACATGCGATCTGGCATCTGTTCGTGCTCGCTGGCAGCAGTTGCCACTTCGTTGCGGTGTATTCGCAGGTCGCGGTGTGACCCCCGATGGGTACCCACATGCTGCTCACAGAGCCTGCCCCAAACCTGATCTGGGCGTGATCTGCTGCGCCAAGACCACTGTTTGGCGCAACTGTGTTGCCCGCCGGTGCGAGCCAGCACGTCGGTGGGAGCTGGCCTGACGGCGCACAATCTGGCGAATCGGCTGCGTGCGCAGGCACGCTCCCACGAGCGGTGAACGTCCCTTGCAGACCCACCCTGTTGGCGACCAGCGAGCCAAATAGCGGTGCAGCGGCGGAGCGAAGCCTGGCGCAAACACGCACACGCAGCGCTCAACGGCGCAGCCTGCGCGCCAGGTGGCCGCTGCGTGTGAACCAAGCTACCAAGAGGCAGAGGCTTTGCCCGTAGTGAAATCCAGTATCGCCACCGCACCGACCCGATCGCTGCGCGGCTCTACGTGCACCTGCCACTGATACAGATCGCACAAACGGCGCACGATCGACAGACCGATGCCCGCGCCTTTGGTGGCCCCAGCGCTGCTGCCACGGTAGCCGCGTTCGAACAGATTGGCGGCGTCTTCGGCACTGAGGCCGGGGCCGGTATCCTCGATCCGCACCCGCCCGGCTTCGACGTGGACGACCACCTCGCCGTGCGCGGTGTACTTGCAGGCGTTGCCCAGCAGGTTGCCCAGCGCCACCGACAAAACCGCTTCCGGCACGTTGACGATATGGCCCTCATCACCGGTAACCCGCAAGGTAACCGGCTTGCCAACCAGTTGCAGGCGATTGGCATCCACCAGCACCTCCGCAAGTTTGCGTACATCGGTCTGGCCGCTGCCGCGCTCATTGCGCGACAGCATCAACAGCGCGCTGATCAGATGCGTGCATTGCTGCTCGGCACGCTCGACGCGTTGCAGGCGCTCGCGCATTTTATCGGTCAATTGCGGGCTGACCATCAGCAACTCGGTGGCGCCACGGATCACCGCCAGTGGCGTGCGCAGTTCGTGGCTGACATCGGCGTTGAACTCGCGGTCACGCCGCACCACCTGGGTCAACTGGGCGGCGTAATCGTCCAGCGCGGCAGCCAGTTCACCGACCTCGTCGTCGGCAAACCACTGTGCCAGTGGCTCAGGCTTGTCGCTGCCGCGGAAGGCACGCACCCGCCGCGCCAGTTCCGCCACCGGTCGAATCACCCGTCGCGACGACCAGTAGCCGAGCAACAGCGAAAGCAACGAGAACGCCAGCACCGCACCGACCAGCGCATAAACCAGTTGTTGCTGGCTGCGCTTGGTCTGGCTGGTGTCGTATTTCAGGAAAAACCAGTAATCGGCATCCTTGCGCACCGCCAGCTTGTAAACCACCAGCTTGCCGCTTTGGTCGCGCTCAACCAGATCATGCAGACCGCTGTCCAGATCACGCCACTGCAACGGCACGTTGCCGAAGCGGCGTTTGCTGAAAACGCGGCCCTCGATCTGCTCGAACGGAACCCCCTCGATATCCGGCGAGCGGTAGAACGAGCTGGCGTACCCCTCCAGATTGTTTTCCAGCGCCTCGCCGATGAGCTGGTTTTCCAGGTGCGCGCGCAAAAACACCGTCGCCAGTGCGAACGACGCGGTGAGCCCAGTGCCAAGCAGCGCGAAGCTCAGAATGATGCGGCTGCGCAGCCTACGCCGATACTGCATCGGGGTCGGCAATCCGGTAACCGATGCCATGGCGGGTATGGATCAGCGGCTTTTCGAACGGCTTGTCGACGACCGCGCGCAGTCCATGGATGTGCACACGCAGGCTGTCCGAATCGGGCAGTTCCTCGCCCCAGACACAGGTTTCCAGTTCCTGCCGCGTTACTACCGACGGTGATGCTTCCATCAGCGCTTGCAGAATCTTCAGGCCGGTCGGGTTGAGCGGCACAGCCTTGCCTTGCCGTTTGGCTTCCAGCGTATCGAGGTTGAACTCCAGATCCGCGACCTGCAACACGCGTGGCTGCGCCTTGCGCCCGCGCCGCACCAGCACCGCCAGCCGTGCCTCCACTTCCTGCAAGGCGAACGGCTTGATCAGATAATCATCGGCACCCGATTCAAACCCCGAGAGTTTTTGATCGAGCGAATCGCGCGCGGTGAGCATCAACACCGGCGTCTGCTTGTGCGCGTCGCGTCGAAGCCGGCGACAAACCTCCAGGCCATCCATGCCAGGAAGGTTCAAATCCAGCACGATTGCATCAAAAGGGTTGCTCACTGCCAAGTGCAGGCCGGCGATTCCATCGGCCGCAAAATCGACCGTGTGGCCGCGTTCTTCAAGGTAGTCGCCAAGATTGGCGGCGATGTCGCGATTGTCCTCAACCACCAAGATTCGCATCTATGCTTCGCTCCAAAAGCGGAATTGCGTTGCGCTCCGGCAACGACCATGCCGTGATGCCACAGCGCCCACAACTGTATCCGAGCGTGCGGCCGAGCAACAGCCCCGACTGACACGAGCGCAACAACCGCCGGAGTGGTCAAGCAAGACAGATATGCGCGCTATGTGGTCATGCCGGCGAAAAAACGCGGGCCCAAACCCGGCAACAAAGGGGAAATCACCGAGCCTGGGCCCCAACATGAAGCCCCGAACACCTGAGAGTCGAGCGTCGCATATCACGCATCGCGGGTGGTACCGCCCCGCCAGCCGATCTTAGGGCGCCTTGCATTAAACCGGTGTTAAACATGCGGCGAACCCGATCGTCGCGGCGTCGTTGCACGCGGCCACGCTCGCCGCGGTTAGGGCCAGTGCGGCGAGCGCTGATGGGCCGCCAAGCACAAACCAGCAAACGGGTCAGGCGCTGTCGCTGCTGCTGGCTGTCGGTGTTGAAGCCGGCTTTGACTCCGGCTTGCTGACCGGCGCTGCAGCGGCCGCCGATGCGTCGCCTTTGTCGCCTTTGCCGTCGGGCTTGGCAGCAGGGTGACCCGCGCCATCGCCCGTATCGGCGAGGTTGCGCCGGGTCTCGCCGTCCTTCTTGAAGTCGGTCTCGTACCAGCCGCTGCCGGACAAACGAAACTGCGGCGCCGTCAGTTGCCGCTGCACCGTGGCCGCCGAACAGGCGGGGCAGATCGACGGGTCGGCATCAGCGAGCTTTTGCAAACGCTCGAAGGTGTGGCCACAGGTGATGCAGGCAAATGCGTACAGAGGCATCGTTCGATTAGGTCTCAGTCACGGGTGAACAGACAATGGGGGCAAACCGCCGCCGCTTCAAGCTTGCTATCAACTCGCCGCCAGGGCGTCGTACAAACCAAGCCACTCCGCCTCCAACGCTTCGCGTTCTGTCGAGAGCAGCCGTTGCTGCTGCGCAAGCCGCGCCGCCTGCGCGCTGTCGCCGCGGTAGATCGCCGGGTCGGTCAGTTGGGTTGCGATCTCGGCGCTGCCGGCATCGATCTGCGCCAGACGCGCCTCAACCTGCTGCAAACGGCTGCGTTGCCGGCGCGTGGCCTTGTCGTCGACCGGCCTCGCTGCCGGTGCCACCGCTTTGGCCGTCGGTTTGTTCGATTCCGTTTCCATCGGCCGGTTGTTGCGCGAACGCAGCCAAGTGGCGTAATCGTCCAGGTCGCCATCGAAGGCATCCACACAGCCATCGGCAACCCGGATGTAACGGTCACAGACCAGGCCGATCAGGTGGCGATCATGCGAAACCAGCACAATGGCGCCGTCAAAATCGGACAGTGCTTCGGCCAAGGCCTCGCGCATATCCAGATCGAGATGGTTGGTGGGCTCATCGAGCAGCAGCACATTGGGCTTGCGCCAGGCGATCAGCGCCAGCGCCAAACGCGCGCGCTCGCCGCCAGAAAAGCCATCAACCGATTCGAACGCGCGATCGCCGGCGAAGTACCAGCGGCCGAGAAAATTGCGCATGTCCTGGGTCGAGGCATCCGGCGCCAAATCGCGCAGATGATCGATCGGGCTGCGGCCGGCATCCAGACTCTCCACCGTGTGCTGCGCAAAATAGCCGATCCGGGTGTCGTTGTGGATCATGCGCTCGCCGCTCAACGGCGCCAGCGCACCGACCAGCGTCTTGACCAGGGTCGATTTGCCGGCACCGTTCGGGCCCAGCAGGCCAACCCGATCGCCCGCCTCCAAGCCAAAACCGACCTGATGCAAGATTACCGCGTCGCTACCTGCCGCGCCGTCGCGGGCATCGGGCAACTCTTCGGCCGGGTCGTCATGGCGGGCGCTGGCGCGATAACCCGCGTCCACCTCGTTGAGGCGCAGCAGCGAGAACGGCAGTCGCGCGGGAACCTGAAAATTGATATGCAATGCGCGCTCGGCGCGCACCGCCTCGGTGCCGGCCAGCTTGGCCAGCCGCTTGATCCGCGATTGCGCCTGGGTGGCCTTGGTGGCCTGGGCGCGAAAACGATCGATGAACTTCTGCAGGTGCTCGCGCTCAGCCTGCTCCTTCTCGAAAGCGATCTGTTGCTGGCGCAAGTGTTCGGCGCGCTGCCGTTCGAACGCGGTGTAATCACCGGTGTACAGCTTGGCGCGGCCCTCGTGCAGGTGCAGTGTGTGCGTGCTGATGCCATCGAGAAACTCACGATCGTGCGAAATCAGCAGCAAGGTGCCGGGGTATTTGAGCAGCCACTGCTCCAGCCACAACACCGCATCCAGATCGAGGTGATTGGTCGGTTCATCGAGCAGCAACATGTCGCTCGGCGTCATCAACGCACGCGCCAGATTCAGCCGCACTCGCCAACCACCCGAGAACTCGGCCACCGGGCGGCGGTGGGTTGCTGCCGGAAAACCCAGGCCATGCAACAAGCGCCCGGCACGCGCCTCGGCATCGTAGCCGTTGAGTGCCTCAAGCTGATGATGCGCCTCGGCAACGGCTTGCCAATCCTCACGCGCACAGGCATCAGCTTCGGCCTTGATCGCTGCCGCCAGTGCCGCGTCGCCACCAATCACGAACTCCAGCGCCGGATCGGGCAAGGACGGTGTTTCCTGCGCGACACTGGCCAGGCGCATCTTTGCCGGCAGGTCCAGGCCGCCGACATCGGCATCGAGTTCACCACGGATGGCGGCAAACAAGGATGATTTACCGCAGCCATTGCGGCCGATCACGCCGACACGCCAGCCGTCATAAATGGTGATATCGACGCCCGACAACAACAGGTTGGGGCCGCGCCGCAGCGCGAAATTTCGTAAAGAGAGCATCCCACCATTGTACCGGTGTGCGGGTGAACGCAGGGGACTGCGGCGCGCGCAAGCTGCACCAGCGCGCTTGTGTGCATGCCCAACAGTGCCTATTGCCAGGCGTTGGAAATCGGATAGCGCCGTTCGCGGCCAAATGCGCGGCGCGATACTTTCGGCCCCGGCGCCGACTGTCGCCGTTTCCATTCGCTGATCGTCACCAGGCGCACGATGCGTTCAACCGTGTCGCGGTCAAAACCCGCCGCCACAATCTCCGCGCGCGAGCGTTCCTGATCGACCCAAGCCCGCAAAATGGCGTCCAGCACCGCGTACGGCGGCAACGAATCCTGATCGGTCTGGTTCTCACGCAACTCGGCCGACGGCGGACGCTCGATCACCGCCTGCGGAATCACCGCGACTTCGCCCTCGCCCACCTGCGCGTTGCGGTAGCGGCACAGGGCATAGACTTCGGTCTTGTAGAGGTCCTTGAGCGGCGCGTAACCGCCGCACATGTCACCGTAGATGGTGGCGTAACCCACCGCGTACTCGCTCTTGTTGCCGGTGGTGATCAACAGGCCGCCGAACTTGTTGGCCAGCGCCATCAACAACGCACCACGGCAACGCGATTGCAGGTTTTCTTCGGTTGCATCCGCTGATGTATCGGCAAACTGCGGCGCCAGGATATCGAGAAAACCGTCGAAAGCAGCGCTGATCGGCAAGGTGTGCAAGCGTACGCCCAGGCGTTGCGCCTGTTGTGCCGCCAGATCGTTGCTCAGATCGGCGGTGTAACACGAGGGCAGACGCACGGCAGTGACATGCGGCGCGCCAAGCGCATCCACCGCCATCGCCAGGGTCAGCGCCGAATCGACACCGCCGGACAGCCCGAGCAGCACATCCTTGAAGCCGTTGTGATGCACGTAATCACGCAGGCCACAGACGATGGCGCGATACGCAAGGGCGGAAACATCGCGCTCACTTTCCGCGGGCCACAGGCGCGGGCTGAAGCGGCGCGCATCGGCATCAAAATCGACACTCAACCATGCCGTTTCGAACGCCCGTGCCGGTGGCTGCAGCGTGCCGTCAGCAGCAATCAGCAACGAACTGCCGTCGAACACCAGTTCATCCTGGCCACCGACCCGATTGAGATAGGCTATGGCACAACCGGATTCAGCGGCGCGTTGACGCATCATGGCCTCGCGCTCGGCATGCTTGTCGCGCTCGAACGGCGAGGCATTGGCTACCAGCAGCAGTGCCGCACCCTGTTCCGCGGTGG
>PFJA01000091.1 GCA_002782905.1 Lysobacterales bacterium CG_4_10_14_3_um_filter_64_11 | reverse complement strand
TGGCCAGCGGCTCGCTTGCCGCGCAAACCGCACCCGATACCCAAGCCGCCGCCTCCGCCGTTGCCAACGAGGTTTTGGTGTGGCGGCGCGATATCCATCAGCACCCGGAACTGGGCAACCGCGAAACCCGCACCAGCAAACTGGTCGCCGACCATCTGCGCAAACTGGCGATGGACGTGCGCACCGGCATCGGCGGCACCGGCGTGGTCGGCATCCTGCGCGGCGGCAAGCCCGGCCCGCGCATTGCCCTGCGTGCCGACATGGATGCGCTGCCGGTAACCGAGCGCGGCGACCTGCCATTCGCATCGAAAATCACCACCCAATACCGTGGCCAGACCACCGGCGTGATGCACGCCTGCGGCCACGACACCCATACCGCTGTGCTGATGGGCGTGGCCAAGGCATTGGCCGGAATGCGCAAGGATCTACCGGGCGAGGTGATGTTCGTGTTCCAGCCCGCCGAGGAAGGCGCGCCCGAGGGCGAGCAAGGCGGCGCCTCGCGGATGCTGGCCGAGGGGCTGTTTGCCGACTTCAAGCCCGAGGCGATGTTCGGCCTGCATGTGATCGCCGGCATTCCGTCCGACACCATCGCGGTGCGCCCCGGGCCGTTCATGGCGGGCTCGGATCGGTTCACCATCACGGTGCTCGGCCGCCAGACCCATGGCGCCAAACCCTGGGGTGGCATCGATCCGATCGTCACCGCCGCGCAGATCGTCAGCTCGGCGCAAACCCTGGTCAGCCGCCGCGCCGAGTTGACCCGCGCGCCGCTGGTGCTGAGCTTTGGCGCGATCAACGGCGGCATCCGCTACAACATCATCCCCGACAACGTGCAACTGGAAGGCACCATCCGCACCTTCAAGCCGGACATGCGCGATGACGTGCTTGCCGGCCTGCGCAACCTGGCCGAACACATCGCCGCCGCCAACGGTGCAACGGTGCAATTGCAAATTCCCGCCGAAGAAGGCAACCCGGTGGTGGTCAACGACCCGGCGCTTACCGCGCGTGCGCATGGCAGCCTGCTGCGCGCCGCCGGCGCGGGCAAGGTGATCGAAATCGACCCGATCACGGGCGCCGAAGATTTCGCCTATTACGCCAACCAAGTGCCAGCGGTATTTTTCTTCGTCGGTGCCACCCCGCCCGAGCGCGACATGAAGACCGTCGCCAGCAACCACTCACCGGATTTCTTCGTCGATGAAGCGGCTCTGCCGCTGGCGACGCGCGCGATGTTGCAGGTCGCCATCGATTATTTGTACGGCGTCAAATGAAGTCATCGCCAGCGCGGTGGGCACCCTGGCTGGCAGCCGCCGCCGGCCTGATCGTCACCGTGCTGGCGTTCTATCCCGGTTATCTGAGCTTCGATGCCGCCGATCAGTGGCAGCAGGCGCGGCATGGCGCTTACAACAGCCTGCATCCACCGTTGCTGGCGATGGCGTGGCATTACCTCGATCGCGTGTGGCCGGGGCCGGGTGGCATGTTCGCAATGCAGGCCACGCTGTACTGGGCCGCGCTGGCGCTGCTGATTGCACGCTTGCAGGCATCGGCAAGCGTGCGCGCGGCGCTGGTGGTGGCGCTCGGGCTGTGGCCGCCGCTGTTCGGGTTGTTGCCGCACCTGTGGAAAGATGTGGCGATGGCGGTGCTGCTGCTGCTGGCAACCGCGTTGTTGCTGCGCGATGTGCAGCGACCGGCGCTGCGCACACGCATCGCCGCGTGGCTTGGTCTTGCCCTGATCTGCGCGCTGCGCCACAACGCGGTGCTGGCGATACTGTCGCTGGCTGGCTGGCTGGTCTGGCGCGAAATGGCCGTGCGCCAATGGCCGGTTTCCACGCCACGCAAGCTGCTGGTCACTGTATTGCTCAGCGCCGCGTTGCAATGGCTCGCTGGCTTGCCCGCGCGTGCGCCCTCGGTGATGCCGGTCGACAGCCCGTGGTCGGTGGTGGCGCTGTGGGATATTGCCGCCGTCTCCATTGCCGAGCGGCAATTGCTGTTTCCATCCGGCCTTGCCCGCGCCGATGTCGATCTCGCCCTGCTGCGCGAGCGCTTTTCGCCGTACAGCAACACCAGCCTGTTTATCGACGATGCATTCCGTCACAGCCTGTTTGTGCCGTATTCCGACGATGAGCGTGCACGCCTGCGCAATGCCTGGCTGCGCCTGCCACTGGATCACCCACGCGCGTACGTTGCCCACCGCGCCCGCCTGAGTGCGCTGCTGCTGGGCATTCACCCTGCGGCATTGCCCGATCGCATGGTGCTGATGCCGGGCATCGAACCACTCGCCGACAATCCGCCGATCAGCGCCAATCACAGCACGCTCAACCGTGTGCTGCAAGGCCGCTTGAATGCCCTGATCGACACGCCGTTGTTCGCTGGCTGGTTGTATCTGCTGCTGAGCCTGGCACTGGCGATGGCCGCGTGGCGGCGACGGACACAGCCGCAAGCGCGGCTGGTGCTGGTGCTGCTCGGATCGGCGTGCCTGTACACCTTGCCGTTGCTGGTAATCGCGCCCAGCGCCGAGTTCCGCTATCTGATCTGGCTGGTGCAAGCGACGGTGCTGGCCGTGCTGCTGCTGTGGTTTCGCCTGGCGTCGGTACAATCATCGCCATGAACACGCCCGAACACTCACTGCTGGGAAAAGCGATCGACTACCCCATCGCTTACGATCCATCGCTGTTGTTTGCCATTGCCCGCGCCGGCAACCGCGCCGAACTCGGCCTTGCCGATGCGCTGCCATTCCACGGCGTCGATATCTGGAACGCCTACGAACTGGGCTGGCTTGATGCCCGCGGCAAACCGCGGGTGGCGATGGCCGAGTTCCGGGTGCCGGCCGATTCGCCCCATCTGATCGAATCGAAAAGCTTCAAGCTGTATCTGGGCAGCCTGGCGCAACACCGCATCGCCAGCAGCGATGCGCTGCGCGCCCTGCTCACCGGCGATTTGTCGCAGGCGGCCGGCACGCCGGTCAGTGTGGTACTGACCCCGGTCACCGCGTCCACCCTGCAATTCGCCGCGCTGCCCGGTGAGGTGATCGACGACCTGCCGTGCAGCATCGAGCACTACGGCCCGCCGCGCCGCGAGTTTTTGCAGCACGACGCCGAAACCGTGGTCGAAGAATCGCTGGTCTCGCACCTGCTGCGCTCGAACTGCCCGGTCACCGGGCAACCGGATTGGGGCAGCGTGCAGATCAGCTATCGCGGCCCGCGCATCGACCGCGCCGGTCTGTTGCGCTATCTGGTCAGTTTCCGCCAGCACAGCGCATTCCACGAGCACTGCGTCGAGCGCATCTTTGTCGATGTATTGCAACGCTGCGCCCCGGCCCAACTCAGCGTGTATGCCCGCTACACCCGTCGCGGCGGCCTCGACATCAACCCCTGGCGCAGCAACCGGCGCGGGGTCGATCCGGGCAACCCGCGCACTGCGCGGCAGTAGGCAACACGGAACCCAGTGGACCCCGTAGCGGCAGTTGACATGCGTGTCAACCACGGTTTACATTTTGCCCGCGTTTACCATCCTCACCACCGCCACGTTCGACCGTTGGCGAGCGACGTTGCGGGACCGACAGGCACGCATGCGCATCACGGCTCGTTTGAAACGGGTTGAGCATGGCAACGTGGGCCACGCCAAGAGCGTTGGCGGCGGCGTGTCTGAGTTGCGCGTCGACTACGGCCCGGGCTACCGACTGTATTTCACGCGGCGCGGTTTTGCAGTCATCGTCTTGCTGGGCGGCGGCAACAAATCCACCGAGGCACAGGGCATCAAGGCAGCGCAGGCCATTGCTGCGCAAGTGGAGTAACCCGTGAGCACCATTACACTCAAGCGTTGGGATGCAGCCAATGACCTGCGCGACGAGGACGACATCGTTGCTTACCTCGCCGCCATCGGTGAGGAAAACGACCCTGCATTGATGCTGGCTGCGTTGAACGATGTGGCCCGCGCACGCAACATGAGCAAGCTGGCCGAAGCAGCTGGGCTTACCCGCCAGGGCCTCTACAAGGCGCTCGCCGATGGCGGCAACCCGAGTTTTGCGACGGTGGCGAAAGTGGCCGCCGCGCTCGGCTTTCGCCTCGCATTGGTACCGGGCCGAAGCGGTTGATGTAGTGCTCGACCACGACTTGCCATTGCGCGAAGCTGGCGACCTCCTGCCAGCCGATGGTGAAAACCAAAGTGGCGTGATCGATTGATACCCACCCGATCGCGTCGCGCTCAGTCGACCGCAAGCGGCAGCAGTTCCACGCTGATCTGCACGCGCCGGTTGGGCGCCAGACAATCGCGCAGGCGGATCGCGTCGCCGGGCGGACAGCTCAGCGTGGGGTTGCCGTCGCCGCGCGCGTCGGTATCGATCAGCGCGGCGTCGATGCCAGCGTCGATCAGCCATTCGCGCACGCTGTCGGCGCGGCGCTGTGAGAGTTCCAGGTTGTAAGCGCCACCGCGACCGCGCAGCTGATCGGCGTGGCCGGCAAGCATAACCCTGCGCAACTGCCAACCCTCCGCCTGCACGCGATGCAACTCGGCGAGCAACACATCGAGCGCGCCGATGTCGGTGATGTCGGCCTGCGCCGTGCGATCGAACACGAAATGCACCGCAGCGGCGATCTGCGGCGGTGCTGCCGGTGCGGCCGCAGGTGCCGGCGTTGATGCCGTCGCCGGTGCGCATTCGCTGCTGGCGACATCGGCGCGGGCAATCAGCTCTTCGGCGATCTGCACGTAGGGCTGCGCATGGCGCCACTGCTGCTGATTGTATTCGTTGCCGGCGTGCACCAACTCCACTTCACCGCAGGCGGCGAGAGCGGCGGCGCAGGCGAAACCCGGCGCTTGCTGCAACGCGCCAAGGCGCTGCCACAGATCCGGGCGCAGGCGTTTGGCACCGTTCACCAGCGGCGTATCGGTACCCGGATCGACGCCATTCTCCATCGCCTCGGCGAGCCGTGCGGACTGATCGAGTGCAGCCTGCGGAAAATCGCTGCGATCATTGCGCGAATATTCGTGGAACGACACATCGAGCCAGCACTGCGCCTTGGCCAGATGGTAATCGGCGAGCGGCCGGCCGGCAGCATTGATCGCTTCCAGACGATCCTGTTGCGCCTGATAGCGCGCGTGATCGGCGTAGATCGCCTCATCACTGATCCGCTGATCCGGCGCGGTCAGCGCTGGCTCGGCAGCGAACGCCGATGCCGCGAACACAGCCAGCGAAAGCGAGCCGGCGAGAGCATTGCGAAGGTGTATCGACATAATGGTTCCCATTACTTGGCGTTGGCGTACGGGTTTGACTTGAACACGTTTTCATCGAACTTGAAGCGGATGCGCAGGAACGCGCCGCGCTGGGTGTACTCGTAGCCACTGAGGTCGCTGTCGCCGTCGAAGCCGCTCCAGTTGTAGCCCACGCTCAACCACAGATTCTGCCGCAACAAACGACCCACTTCGGCACCGTAGGCATACTGCCGCGCGCCTTGATCGCCGGTGAAGATGCTGCCGAGCGCGCCGATGTCCCAGTTCTCGGTGATGTCGTAGACCGCGCGACCAGACAGCAGCACGCCGCGGAAGTTGCTGTCGACGGTACTCAGCCCCGGGCTGGCGAAGCGATCATGCTGCCACTTGCCGGCGATGCGGCCGGTGAACCACCACGGCCGCGACGGATGCCAGTCCGAATGCGCCGAGATGATGTGCGCACGCACGCGCAGATCGTTGCCGGCCGTGGAATCGCCAGCCAGCGGCGGGATGCTGCCGAGGGTGAGGCCACTCTCGTCGGATTCGAGCTTGTACTCGTAACGCAGCAGTGCGTTGACCCGATTATGGTCGTTGTCGCGATAGGCCAGGCCCACTTGAAAGCGGTTTTGCAGCACATCGCCGCGCGCCGCGTAGTCGGTCAACAACAGGTAGTTGCGGCCGAGCAACGTCCAGTCGCGATCGAGCTTGCGCGCGACCGTGACTTGCCACAGCGCGGTGTCGAACTGCTCGTCGGATGGCGTACCGGCGACATCGCCGCTGCGGCGCAGCTCGATGCGGGTCGAGCCGCGCCACAGCGGATGCGCCGCGTAATCGATGCCGAAAAATACCGCCGTGGCGTCGCCGCTATTGCCGGAGATCACGTTGACGTGTTCGGCGCCGGTCGTGATGCGCACCCCTTCGGCGATGTCCCAACCTGTGCGCACCCCGGATGCGGCCTGGATATCGCGGCCGCTGATCGCATCGCGCAAGCGGTATTCGCCGTACACGTTGGTATCGCGCAGGTAAGTCTGCTCAGTACCAAAGACAAAGGTGTTGGCCTTGCGCCCGGTGGTGGTGATGCCGAGCGGGCTGGACAGGCCGGTTTGCTGCTCGTAACGCGTATACACACGCTGGCGTTCGCGCAGCTGGTAATCGGCACCGAGCGCGAAGCGATCACGATCCTCGCCGTTGACCTCGGTTTCCAGCTCGCCGGTCAGGCCCAGCTTGTCGGTAACCCGATAACCGGCACCCAGATGCACGCTGTCGCTGCTCAGCCGAGTACCGATCGGCAGATTGCTGGCGGTATTGCCCGGCAAGCCGTTGCTGATGATCGGCAAGCCGGTCAACGGGTCGAGTGGTTGCTGGCCGAAGCCGAGCGCGCCGCCGGCCGCACCGGTGGCAACGCTGCCCAGACCGCCGTTGCGGTCGGAGAACGGCGACGCACCGAGGAACGACGACGTGGCGCCGACGGTTTCGTTGAGCGCACGCAAGCCCAGGTCGAAGCTCAGCCTTTCGCTGGCTTGCAAGCGCGCGCCAACACCGGCAGCAGTGCGGTGGCCGCCTTGCGGGTTGCGATCCTCGGAGCGCAGCCCCTCGGCGTACAGGCGCAGCCGCTCGCTGGCCTGCACACCGAAATTGGCGCTGTACTCGGCGCGGCCGCCATACAATGGCGAGGACGGGTTGTTGAACTCCGGGTCGGAACGCCCGGCATACAGCCGCGCATCGAACACCTCGCCGGCGTGATCGAACGCCATGCGCCAGGCATCGCCAGTAACGTTGCCGCTGCGATTGGCCAGGTTGCCAAACGTCTGATTGACCGGATTGGTGTTGATCTCGGACGTGGCCCGTGCCCACTCGCCAACCAGCTGCGTGTTCTCGGCCAAGCGCACGCTGGCATTGACGCTGCCCATCTCGAACCCGGCGAACGGGTTTTCATCCTTGACGTACGAACCGCCGACTTCCAGCCACGACAGCAGCTTCACCTGCGCATCGCCGCCGTACACCCACGCTTGCTCGCTGCCCTGATCGACCTCGTAGGTGATGCGCAGCGACACCGGGTTGAGCTCGGCATCGAAGCCGGGCAGGAACTGGGTCAACAACACCCGCCCGGAGAACGGCTCAAAGGTGTAATCGGCAAAGCGCTGCATGGCGCGCACACTGAGGATACGCGAGGGCTGGTTGCGATCACGCACCACCACTTCTACCCGCTCGCTGCCTTCCAGTACCGCGTTGTTGCGCAGGCCGTACGGGCCGCTGCCCTGGCTCGGCAGTTCTTCGACCACCTGCCGCAGCGAATCGCGGAACGCAAACACATTGCCGCGCACCCGCTCGCTCTCCGGATGCCAGTTGAAACCGGTAACGGTGCGATTGTAGGTGCCGAGGCTGCGTGCGCGCGGCGCGCCTTCGCCGAGCGTGCCCGAACGTGCACTCACCGCATCGCCGGTCTGGAAATCGCCGTACAGCAGGTAACTGCGGTCCTGATCGATGCGCAAGTACACGCGCTCGGCCGAGCGGGCATCGAAGCCACGGATCGAGGCATCGCCGTAGACCGGATAGAACTCCTCCGGGCGGATGTCGCGCAACAGCCGCGCGCGGGTTTGCTTGTCCGAATCGTAGGCCGCGGTGAGCAGGGCATCACCCTTGACCTTGCCCTTGAGGAAGAACGCGGCGCGACCGGCACCGCTGGCTTTGCCACCGTTGAAGCTGCGCTCCCAACGGCGGATTTCCTGCTCGAAACCATCGCCGTTGCGGGTCGGCGAAATCAGGCCCGGCTTTTTGTCGCGCAAATTGATGATGCCCTCGAGCAGGCCCACCGCCAGCATGTCGCGCACATCGGGCACGAAGCTGACCACACCCTGCGCGCTGTTGCCGCCGGCAGTGA
>PFJA01000018.1 GCA_002782905.1 Lysobacterales bacterium CG_4_10_14_3_um_filter_64_11 | reverse complement strand
CCGTTTTCGCCGCGCACCACGCTCACCGCGATGAGCCCCGAGCAAATCATTGGCTATGGCGAGGCGATCGGCATTCTCACCCGCACCCGTCACCCGCTCGGCGATGTGGTGTCGATGGAAGGCGAGACTGCGATCTTGCAGTCGTACTACCGCAACAACGTGCTGCACCTGTTCGTGGCCTCGGCCTGGGTTGCCTGCTGCTTCCAGCACAACCGGCGAATGACCCGCAAGGGCGTGGTCCGGCTTGGCCGCATGCTGTACCCGTTCATTCAGGACGAGCTGTTTTTACCGTGGAACGAAGCCGAGTTCGCCGCCCAGTTGGAAGAAACCATCACCGCGATGCTGGCCGAGAATCTGCTCGAAGCCGAGGCCGATAACGCCATTTTGTGCCGTGGCCCGGGCCAGACCGACGAGGTGTATCGCCTGCGCGTGGTCGCGCAAAGCCTGCAACAGGCATTTGAGCGCTACTACATCGCCATTGCCATTCTGGTCAAGAACGGCCCGGGGACCGTCACTTCGGCGGAATTGGAATCGTTGTGCCAGTTGACTGCGCAGCGGCTGTCGCTGCTGTACGCGCCGGCCGCGCCCGAGTTCTTCGACCGCACCCTGTTTCGCGGATTTATTCAACGCCTGCGCGCACTTGGCATTGTCTGGCTGGATCAGAACGCGCGCCTGGATTTTGATGAACGGCTGCATGAATGGGCCAACGATGCCAAGGTCATCCTTGGCCGCGAAGTGCGTCATACCATCATCAAACTGTCACCCGAAACCTTGCCCAGGCCCGCCGACAGCGAAACGGCAGCTCCGGATTGAACTAATCTTGAAAGACCTTGTCTGATCTTGTGACAGGCGCAACGCCCGTCGTGTGTAACGCTTCGTTCCCCCGGAGCGTTGCACCCGGGCCGAACCCCTCCCCAGGTTCGGCCCCTCCCCTAAACCCCGCAGACTTTCCCCGGTCTGCGGGGTTTTCTTTGTTCCGGGGTGTTCGCCTCAAAGCCAATCGCGCGGCCGCAGGTAATCGGCCAGCGCCGCCTCGGCGGAACCGGGTTGCGGTTGCCAGTCGTATTCCCAGCGCACCAACGGCGGCAGGCTCATCAAAATGCTTTCCGTTCGCCCGCCCGATTGCAGGCCGAACAGGGTGCCGCGATCGTAGACCAGATTGAACTCGACATAGCGGCCGCGCCGGTAAAGCTGGAATTGCCGCTGCGCATCGCCGTAGGGATGATCCTTGCGCCGCGCCAGCAACGGCAGATAGGCATCGAGAAAACCGTCACCGACAGCGCGCTGATAGGCAAAGCATTGGTCAAAACCATCCGCATTCAAATCATCGAAAAACAACCCACCGACGCCACGGGTCTCATTGCGGTGCTTGAGGAAAAAATACTCATCGCACCAGCGCTTGTGCGCCTGGTACCGCCCCTCACCACCGAACGGCGCACACAGATCGCGTGCCACCTGATGCCAATGGCGCACATCCTCGGCGAACGGATAGAACGGGGTCAGATCAAAGCCACCACCAAACCACCATACGGCGTCGCCGTGCACTGGCTGTGCCTCGAAATAGCGCACGTTCATGTGCGTGGTCGGCAGGTACGGATTGCGCGGATGGAATACCAGCGACACCCCCATGGCGCGCCACGGGGCACCGGCAATTTGTGGCCGCTGGGCGCTGGCTGACGCCGGCAGAGCGGCGCCGGCGACTTCCGAAAAGCCGATGCCGGCCTGTTCAAACACCGCGCCGCTTTTGAGCACCCGCGAACGGCCACCGCCGCCCTCGGGACGCTGCCAAGCATCTTCATGGAAGCGGGCGCCGCCGTCAGCCTGTTCAATGGCAAGACAAATGCGATCCTGCAACGCATGCAGGTAGTCGCGTACCGCAGGGATATGGCTCATGACGATTCGATTTCTCACGGCAAAGCGGCATCATAGTGGCGATTACGCGGGCGAACCATGACCGCGCACGATATACTTTCTTCCCTTGACCATGCCCGCCCCCAGCCGCCACCTTACGAACGTTTGCACCCATTCGCATTCGCGGCGAGGACGGCGGTGACGCGTTCGCATTTGCGAGTGAACTGGTGCAGTGACGCCGAGCCATTGCTGCGCTTCGGCTTCGAGCAACCGGCACCGGGTCTGTGTCATGTCGCCTGCGCCCGCCTCGCCGGCCCGGTTGCCGCCGAAAGCTGGCGGGTCGGCGATGACGTCAGCGACACCCGTTCCGACACGTTGCACCTGCGCCGTAGCGGCGGCATGGCCGCGCTGCATGTGCGCGTGGATGAGCGTGCGCTTGGCATCGAGGCCGCTACCCAGAGCGCCTATCGCACCCTGCTGAGCGCCGTGCGCGAATCGCGCGAGCCCTACATCCTGCGCATCTGGAATTATTTTGCCCGGATCAACGCTGGCGACGGCGACGACGAGCGCTATCGCCGGTTCTGCGTGGGTCGCGCGCGGGCGGTGGATGCCGCGTTCAATTCGCCGCCACCGGCCGCCACCGCCATCGGTAGCGATGGCGAACCACACTGGCTCGATGTGATCGCGCTGTGCTCGCACCGGGCTGGGATTGCGCTGGAGAACCCGCGCCAGACCCCCGCCTGGCAATACCCGCGCGCGTTCGGCCCGGTGTCGCCGGGGTTTTCGCGCGCGGCACTGATCGGCGCTGGCAACGCGCAGCGGCTGCTGGTGTCCGGCACCGCCAGCATTGTCGGCCATGTCTCGCTGCATCGCGGCGATATCAGCGCGCAAGTCGATGAAACCTTTGCCAACCTGCGTGCGTTGCTGGATATCGCCAGCACGCGCAGCGGCCACGTGTTTACCCTGGATGGCTGCGAAAGCCTGCGCGTGTATGTGCGTCAACGCGATGACTTGGCTGCCACGCAAGCGGCCGTGGCGCGGCACATGCCACACCGCGAGCGGGTGCTGTTTTTGCGCGGCGATATCTGCCGGCGCGAACTGGATATCGAACTCGAAGGCGTGTTCGCTCCCTGAACGGAGCAGCGTGTCAGACCAACCACCAGCGCAACCCCTGCATCACCACCAACGCATACAGGCCCGCCAGCGCATCGTCGAACATCGCACCGAAGCCACCCTTGATGGTGCGATCGGCCCACGCCACTGGCCACGGCTTGGCGATATCGAACACGCGAAACAACACGAAACCGGCCAGCATCCACGGCCACCCCGGCGGCGCCGCGATCAGGGTGATCCACAGCCCAACGAACTCATCCCACACCACCAGCCCCGGATCCTCGATCCGGATTTTGGCAATCACCCGGTTGGCGGCCCACACCCCGAGCGCAAATGCCAGTGCCAGCGCCAACAGATAGCCGGCGAGCGGCAACTCGCGCAGGGCCAGCCACGGCAGCAATGCCAGCGCCGTACCCGCAGTGCCCGGCGCACGCGGCGCCAGGCCAGCACCGAAGCCGGTGGCAATGAGGCCAGCAGGGCTGCGCAGCAGGTGCCATGGCGTCGCTGCCCGACTAACCATGGGCGTGCCCACGGAAGTGCTGATAGCCGCGTTGTGGCGGGCGGTACACACTGCCATCAGCGGCCAGCACGCGCACCCCTGATTGTGCCGTGATGCAGCCGATCACCTGCGCCGGCGTGGCAGTGGCGGCCAGCGCGGCGCTGATCGCGTCGTGCTGCGCGGGCGCAGCGGTGAAACACAGCTCGTAATCATCGCCGCCGCCCAGTTGCAGCGGCCAACGCTCGGATTCGCTGGTGGCTGCGGCCAATGCCGTTGAGGTCGGCAGACCGGCGAGATCGACTTGCGCACCCACTCCGCTCGCGGCCAGCACATGGCCCAGATCGGCGAGCAGGCCATCGGAGACATCGATCGCGGCATGCGCCAGACCGCGCAACGCCAGCCCCACCGCCACCCGTGGCGTGGGCCGATCCAGGCGTGCCGCCAGGAACGGGTCAACCGTACGCAGCGTGGTACGCAACGCCAGCGCAGCAGCGGCGTCGCCAACACTGCCGGTCAGCCACAGTTCGTCGCCGGCCTGGGCACCGGCGCGGCGCAAGGCCAGCGCTTCGGGCACCCAGCCATGCACGGTGACGCTGATCGACAACGGCCCGCGCGTGGTGTCGCCGCCAACCAGCACAATATCGTGGCTCTGTGCCAGCGCCAGAAAGCCATCCAGAAAAGCATCGAGCCAATTGCCATCGGCGGCCGGCAGCGACAATGACAGCATGCACCACGCCGGCTGTGCCGCCATCGCCGCCAGATCGCTGAGGTTCACTGCCAGCGCCTTGTGGCCGATGTCCGTTGCCACCGCATCGGCGGCGAAGTGCACACCGGCATTGAGGGTGTCGCAGCTCACCGCCAACACCTGCCCGGCTGGCATCCGCAACAACGCGGCATCATCACCGATGCCGAGCAGCACATCGGCGCGCAGCGATGCCCGCTCACGGATGCGGGCGATCAGATCAAATTCGAGCATGATGGGTCGGGACTCAGGACTCTGGGCTCTGGACGCGGGACGCGGGCATTGATGGGTTTCGCAGCGCTCTACCCATCCTACGGACTCGGGACTCGGGACGACAAGCTTGCGACGCTCTCGTAGGTCGGATCAAGCGCCTTGAGCCGACCTGCGACTAGGGACTCGGCACGAGCGTGATGCGCATCACCGCCCACGCGGCGACTGCGCTTCGGCGGCGCGATACTGTGCGGCGGCCTTGTCGAGCACGCCATTGATGTAGCTGTGGCCGTGATCGGCACCAAAGCGCTTGGTGATTTCAATCGCCTCGTTGATCACCACCCGATACGGCACATCGAGCCGATAAATCAGCTCGAAGGTGGCGATGCGCAACACCGCGCGCTCGATCGGATCGACCTCGGCAACGGTGCGATCAAGGTAACCCTGGAAGGCTTCATCAAGCTGCGCGCAATGGCGAATCACGCCACTGACCAATTCCTCGAAATACGCCAGATCGGCGATTTCCATATCCTGCTCGCTGCGAAACTGCGCGAGCAGCGACTCGATCGGCGCCCCCGCCAACTGCCAGGCATAGATGGCCTGCAAGGCCCGCCGCCGCGAGCGCGAACGCGCCGCCGGGTCGATGCCATCGCTACGGGAATGTTTCATTGCATCGACTCCTGAGCCGTTACGGCGAAAACTCATCGCTGGCCAGACGGGTGGCCAAATCGGCCATCTCGATCGCCACCAGTGCCACTTCTTCACCCTTGTTGCCGTGGCTGCCGCCGGCGCGCGCGGCGGCATCGGCATGGCATTCCACTGCCAACACGCCGTTGGCAATCGGCAGGTTATGGCGCAGCGACACCTGCATCAGCCCGTGCGCGCACTGGTCAGCAACATGCTCGAAATGGCGGGTATCGCCGCGAATCACACAACCCAACGCCATCAGCGCCGCATAACGGCCGCTGAGCGCCAGCATTTCACAGGCCTGCGCGATCTCCCAGGCACCCGCTACCCGCACCACATCCACCTGCGCCGGATGCACGCCGTGGATGGTCAACGCCACCCGCGCGCCGTCCAGCAACACATCGGTGATTTTCGGGTTCCAGCGACTGGCAATGATGGCAAAGCGCATCGTCGATGACACGCGCAGTTCGCCTTCGTAGTGGGTCATGATTCGCTCACAACTGAAATCACAGCGCGCAGTTTAGCGGTTGTGCGCCCCTTGCGGGGATTGCGGTCAGGTGCTGCCGGCCTGCCCGACATCGACAAACTCGACCACCTCAAGGCCGAACCCGGCCAGCCCAACCTGCCGCCGCGGGGTGCCGAGTACGCGCAGGCGGCGCAAGCCCAGATCGGCGAGAATTTGCGCGCCGGCGCCATTGCGGCGCCAATGCGCACTGCCCTGACCAACGCCGTCGTGGCCATCGTTTTCGGCTTCGTGTACCGCCACCGGCATGCGCAGGCGTTCGAGCAGCGCTTCGGGCGTCACCGGATCGGCCAGCACCACCAGCACGCCATTTTCGGCGGCGATCGCAGCCAGCGCGTCGCCCAGTGGCACCCCGAAATCGGCGCGTTGCCATTGCAGCACGTCGGCCAGGATATTCTTCACATGTACCCGCACCAGCGTTGCCGTATCCGGGTCGAGCGGGCCACGCACCAGCGCGAAGTGCAGGTCGTGGGCAATGCGATCGCGGTAGGTCAACAACCGAAAGCGGCCGAACGCGGTGTCGATCTCGCGCTCATCGACACGCTCCACGGTGTGTTCGGTAGCCAGACGATAGCGAATCAGTGCTTCGATCGAACCGATTTTCAGCCCGTGCTCGGCAGCAAATCGCTCCAGCTCGGGGCGCCGCGCCATGCCGCCATCAGGGTTGAGGATTTCCACCAGCACCCCGGCCGGCTCCAGCCCTGCGAGCAGCGCCAGATCGGACGCCGCTTCGGTGTGCCCGGAGCGGGTGAGCACGCCACCGGGCTGCGCCATCAGCGGAAAGATGTGGCCCGGCTGGGTAAGATCGCGGGGCTTGGCGTCGGGGCGCACCGCAGTACGGATGGTATGCGCCCGATCGTAGGCCGAAATCCCGGTAGTGACGCCTTCAGCGGCCTCGATGCTGACCGTGAAATTGGTGTGGTAGGCGGATTGGTTGTCGCTCACCATCGGCGCCAGATCGAGCTGTCGGCAACGCTCGCGGGTCAGCGACAGACACACCAGGCCACGCGCGTGGGTAACCATGAAATTGATATCGGTCGGTTTCACCAGCTCCGCCGCCATGATCAGGTCACCCTCGTTCTCGCGGTCTTCGTCATCGACGATTACCACCATGCGTCCGGCGCGGATCTCGGCGAGCAGTTCGGGAATCGGGCAAAAAGGCATGGCGGACTCGCTGGTGACTGACTGCCTATTGTAGAAGGTCGGGCGCGAGTGCGCAGGCAACCGCGCACCGGCGCGGCTCTGCTATCGTTCCCACACCCCCACTGGCGGCAAACTTCATGAGTGAACTGCAAGACCTGGCCGCGCTGGTGCGCTCGAACACCGCGCTGATCGTGATCCAGACGCCGGACGAAGGCCGTGTGGTCGACCTGTTTCGTTATGTGCTGATGCACGTCTGGCGCGCCCTGTATCGCTGGTCGATCACCGAAGGCCTGCGCCGCGTCGACATCGACGGCGAGGATGCCAGTACCAGCGCACCGGATGCCGGCAACACGCTGCGCACCATCAAGGAAGCCGAGCAACGCGGCATCTACCTGCTGCTCGATTTCCATCCCTACCTGCGCTACGCCACCACCGAGCGCCTGCTGCGTGAGATCGTGCAGCGGCGCGAGTGCCAGCCGCATACCCTGGTGCTGGTTGGCGCCAAGATCGAACTGCCCGAAGCACTGCAAAGCCACGCCGTCACCTTTTCATTGCGTCTGCCCGACGAAAACGCACTGCTCAAACTGGTGCGCGATGAAGCGCAGGTCTATGCCCGCGAGAACGCCGGCAAGCGCGTGCAGGTGGACGCCGACGCCCTGCGCGCGCTGGTGCGCAATCTGCGCGGCCTCAACCTGACCGAAGCACGACGCATTGCCAGACACCTGATTTTCCGCGACGGCGCGATTGGTCAGGACGACTTGCCCGAGCTGAACAAGCTCAAGTTCGAACTGCTCAATCGCAGCGGCCACTTGCGTTTTGAATACGACACCGCGCGCTTCGCTGATGTTGCCGGCCTGGCCCGTCTGAAGACCTGGGTGAGCCATCGCCGTGCGGCGTTCGGGCCAACACCCACCGCCGACAATGGCAGCGGCATTCGCCTCGACCCACCCAAGGGCATGCTGCTGCTCGGCGTGCAGGGCTGCGGCAAGAGCCTTGCTGCCAAGGCGGTTGCCGGGGGCTTCGGGGTGCCACTGGTGCGGCTGGATTTCGGCAGCCTGTACAACAAATACCACGGCGAAACCGAAAAGAATCTGCGCGAAGCGCTGCAATCGGCCGAACAACTGCAACCGTGCGTGTTGTGGATGGACGAAATCGAGAAAGGGATCGCCAGTTCCGACAGCGATGGCGGCGTGTCGCGCCGCGTGCTCGGCTACCTGCTCACCTGGATGGCTGAGCGCCACAGTACGGTATTCATCGTCGCCACCGCCAACCAGGTGCACGAACTGCCACCGGAGCTGCTGCGCAAGGGCCGCTTCGACGAGATTTTCTTCGTCGATCTGCCGGACGCGGCCGTGCGCGCCGAGATCTTCCGCATCCACCTCGACAAACGCCACATCGACTGGGGCGCGTTCTCGCTGATCACCCTTGCTGACGCATCGGACGGTTTTTCCGGCGCCGAAATCGAACAGGCGGTGGTCGGTGCAATGTATGCCGCACACGCCGAAGGCGCAGCGCTCAACGAAGCACAACTGCTGCACGAACTGAGCGCCACCCGGCCACTGTCGGTGTTGATGGCGGAAAAGGTGCAGGCACTGCGCACATGGGCGCTGGCGCGCACCGTGCCGGCGGATTGAGGGGCTTGGTAACGCGGGCGCATGGCGCTTGGTCACTCGCGCAGTTGGCTTCTCTGACGGTTCAACAGAGGGATTATTCTTAACCGCAAATTGCCCCCATTGACAACAAGCTCGGTAGTCGTCAAATTGACGCACGATTAATCGAAAGGGGGCGTCATGGGCAAGATCGCGAGCATTGTCGTGTCATTACTGCTGCTTTCCGGGTGTGCATTCAATTCCCAAACCGCACGGCTAGCGCCAACCGTCGATGTGCAAAGCTCCGACGAGGGTCGCGGCGTATCGGTTGCACTGCGGGTCGTTGACGACCGATCTTCAAAGTCGCTCGGCCACCGTGGCACGGCATATGGCGCCGCAGCGGAAATTACCGCAGCGCAGGATGTCGCGGTGGTAGTTCATGATCAGCTGGTAGCGGGCCTGCAAAAGAAGGGGTTCAGCGTCGTTGACTATTCGTCCAACGCAAACCCGCGGCTCACCGTGGAAGTGCGCAGTCTTGAATACTCGACATCGCAAGGGTTCTGGACAGGCGGCGTGAAAATCGAAAGTGCATTGAAATTTCAGGCAGCAAGTGGGACGGATAATTACGAACGCATGTATCGCTCGGAAAAGGAGGAGCGCGTAGTGGTGGTGCCTACCGCCTCGACCAACGAGCAATGGATCAATGGCGCGCTTAGCGATGTGTTGAAACAAGTCTTTGAGGATATCGGGCTGTTCAGATTCCTGGCCAACCCCCCTTCGCAAACTAGCAGCCCATGATGTCGTGGTCTACTTCCCTCGGACACCTCGATAGGTGGATCATCCACCCGAAGAGGAGCATCCAATGAGCAAGAAACGTAGAGTGTTTGATGCAGGCTTCACGCTGCAAGTGGCGAGAAAGCCAGAAAACCAGGGACACCCATAATTCAAGCTGAAAACCAGGGACACCCATAATTCAAGGAGAACCCCGCAGAGAAGCCCGAGACAGAGAAGCCCGGGACACCCATAATCCAAGGAAAGAAAAGCACCAGAAAAAGCCCCAGATACCCACGATTCCGAAATTTCCTACATCCAGAAGCCCGGCAGAAGCCCGGGACACCCCGTCCTCACCCACTTCCTGCATCACGGCAGCACCACGAGGGTCGAACTCACAACCCCTTGTTCACCGCACCTGAGGCGAGAGGTCAAGGTGTCGGTCGCGCTCCGATCGATGCGGTGTGTGCGGAGGCCAAGAGATGCGCAGTTAAGCACGTGACCTGGCAAACCCACCAGGCCAATACAGCGGGTCGGCTGCTGTATGAAAAGTAGCCAAACACCATGGCTTCAATTAGTGTCTGCGCACGATTTATGAGCGCCTTGCGTTGCATGGACTCAGCGGGGCCCAATCCCTCGCCCGAGCGTAGCCAACTCATGAAGCCCACGTAGTTTGACGGTACCGTCCTTACTGTAGTCCGCGCGCGAGTGTTCTTCCTGAGCACCCTGGAGTGCCGATTGCACCGCCTCATATGCTGCAAGGCTGCGGTGACGTGATCGCGCCAACAACGGTATCCTTGTGGGCACGCCCACCGTTCAATCACGCACCCGTGGAACCCCGCCATGCCTTTGCTCACGCTCAGCCGACTGGATAGCGACGATACCCGGGTATTTGCGTCGCCGTTTGCGTTTCTGGTGGCTGAAAAGCAGTTGCCCGAAGCCGAGTACGCTGCGTTGGAGGCCGATTTTCCGACCTACCACGGCGCCGGTTTTTTTCCCTACGACCCGGCCGACTGTGGCGCGCGCGTGCAGCAACTGGTGGCCGAATTGACCGCGCCAGCATTCGCCGATCGCATTGGTCAGCACCTCGGCGTTGCCGACCTCGGCCAGTACCCGACGCTGATCACTCTATGCCGCTCGCTCAACAAGCGCCACGGCACGATCCATACCGACAGCCGCTCCAAAGTAGTCACCGCGCTGCTCTACCTCAACCGCGACTGGCCACCAATCAGCGAGGGCTGTCTGCGTTTTCTTGATCGCGGCGATGATATCGATGCGCTGGTGGCGCCGGAGATTCGCCCGCTGTACGGCACGGTGGCCGCCTTTCGCCGCGCCGACAATTCGTTTCACGGCCACCTTCCGTACGAAGGCGAGCGCCGGGTGATCCAGGTGGCGTGGTTGACCAGCGAGCAGGAAAAGTTGCGCAAGACCCGGCGCGGGCGCCTGTCGCGGCTGGTCAAGCGACTCGCCGGCTTTCTTGATCGCCGCTTCGGTGCCGGCCGCGACCGCAGCGCCGCGCACCGCGATTGATGCGCCGTCCGAACTCTTGTCGGGTCCGCGCCTGTGGCGCTTGATCCGACCTACATGCGCGTGCGGCAACGTTCAATGCGCGGCTGTCGTAGGTCGGCTCAAGGCGCTTGCGCCGGAGCCGACATCATCCCCGTGGCGGCTGCGGACTATCAATCAGCCGTTACGCAGCGCGGCGATGCGCTCGGCCAGCGGCGGGTGGCTCATGAACAGACGCTTGAGGCCGCTGCCCACGCCACCGGAAATGCCAAATGCACGCACTTCGTTGGGCAGGGTGCTGACGCCATAGGTCTGCGCCAAGCGTTCCAGTGCCGCGATCATCTTTCCTCGGCCGGCCAGCCGCGCACCACCGGAATCGGCACGGAACTCGCGCCAGCGCGAGAACGCCATCACGATCACCGAGGCCACCAGGCCGAAGATCATGTCGAGCACGAACACAATGATGTAGTAGGCAAAGCTGGGGCCACTGCTGTCGCGGTTGCCGCTGATCCAGGCATCGATCGCGCGCCCAACCACCCGCGCAAAGAAGATCACGAAGGTGTTGAGCACGCCTTGCAGCAGGGTCATGGTGACCATGTCGCCGTTGGCCACGTGGCTGATTTCGTGCGCCAGCACCGCCTCGGCTTCGTCGCGGCTCATCGCCCGCAGCAAGCCGGTGGACACCGCCACCAGTGACGCATCGCGGCGCATGCCGGTTGCGAAGGCGTTGATTTCCGGTGCGTCGTAGATGGCGACTTCCGGCATGCCGATGCCGGCCGCGTCGGCCTGCCGGCGCACGGTGCCGAGTAGCCACATTTCCAGCTCATTGCGCGGCTGCGTGATCACCTGCGCACCAGTGGCGCGTTTGGCCATCCACTTGGAAATGGCCAGCGACACGAACGCGCCGCCAAACCCGAAAATCGAGGCGAACAGCAGCAAGGTGCCGTTCTCGCCGAGGCGAATGCCGAACACGTTTTGCAGGATCGACAACACCACGCCGAGCAATACCACCACGGCAAAATTGGTTGCTATCAGAAGGAGGATGCGCTTCATGAGTGCCAAGCTCCGGAAATTCGAGAGGGATAGAGAAGCAACGAACGGCGATTTACCGCACGATCCCCACCATCTGCGGCCTAACTGCCTGGATTCAAGCCGCAGCAACGGGGGTATTGTTGGATAGACTGCACTGCCTGCGGCTCACTATGCCAACCCGCACCTGAACGATTCGCCCATGCCCACCCTCGCCTACCGTGGCCGCTTTGCCCCCTCGCCAACCGGCCCGCTGCACCTGGGCTCGGCCTACACGGCATTGGCGAGCTGGCTGCTGGCCCGGCACGCCGGTGGCGAATGGCTGATCCGCATCGAAGACCTCGACCCACCACGTGAAGTGGCCGGCGCCAGCGCGGCGCAGATCGACACCTTGAGCCGGCTCGGGCTGAGCTCAGACCTGCCGGTGCTGTGGCAAAGCCAGCGTCATCACGCCTATCAGGCCGCACTGGATCGTCTGCTGGCGAACGGGCAGGCATTCGCCTGCCATTGTTCGCGCACGGATCTGGCCGCTGCCGGCGGCGTGCATCGCACGTGCCGGGCGAAACGCACGCGCGCGACACCGGCAATCCGCCTGCGGGTCAGCGATGCCGACGTGATCAGCGTGCACGATGCCATTCAAGGCGGCTATCGGCAGTCGCTGGCCGAGGTCGCCGGCGATTTCGTGCTGCGCCGCGCCGATGGCCTGTGGGCGTACCAACTGGCGGTGGTGGTGGATGATGCTGCACAGGGCATCAGCCATGTCGTGCGCGGTTGCGACCTGTTGGATTCAACGCCGCGTCAAGTTGCCCTGCAACGCGCGCTGGGTTTGCCGACACCGCACTATGCGCACGTGCCGGTGCTGCTCGGCGCCGATGGCCAGAAGCTGAGCAAATCCCGCCGCAGTGACGGCTTCGATAGCGGCGATCCACTCGCGGTGCTGAATAGACTCTGGGCATTGCTCGGGCAAGCACCGCTGCCATGCGCCGATGCGGCCAGCGTCAGCGCCTGGTTGACCACCGCCGCAGCCGCGTTTCGCCCCGAGGCAGTGCCGTCCAGTGCCGCGATGGCTTTCAGCGCAATACCTGCGTAATCTGCCTGCGATGCGCTTGCAGCCTGCTGCAAGCGCGCACTGTGGTTGCGTAGAATCGATCGACAATGTCCACAATCCTGGGAGGGATGAACATGCGCTCACGAGTCGCGCTGGTTACTGGCGGCACCGGCGGTATCGGCACCGCCATCTGCAAACGCCTGGTGGCGATGGGGCACACCGTGGCCACCAACAGCCGCAATCTGGAGCGTGGCCAGCAATGGCAGGCCAAGCTCAAAAGCGAAGGCCTCGATATAGCGGTCTTTCCCGGTGATGTCAGCGATGTCGATTCCGCCCGCACGCTGGTCGAGACGATCACCGCCGACGTTGGCCCGATCGATATCCTGATCAACAACGCCGGCATCACCCACGACTCGACGTTCCACCGCATGAGTGCTCTGCAATGGCAGGAAGTGATCAATACCAACCTCAACTCCTGCTTCAACGTCACTCGCCCGGTGATCGAAGGCATGCGTGAGCGGCGCTGGGGCCGGATCATCCAGATCAGTTCGATCAATGGCCAGAAAGGCCAGTACGGGCAGGCGAATTACGCCGCGTCCAAAGCCGGCATGCACGGTTTCACCATCTCGCTGGCGCAGGAGAATGCGCGCCAGGGAATTACCGTCAACACCATCTCACCCGGTTACATCGGTACCGACATGGTGATGGCGGTACCTGAAGAAGTGCGTGCCAAGATCGTCGCGCAGATTCCCACCGGCCGCCTCGGCACCCCGGAAGAGATCGCCTACGCGGTGGCGTTTTTCGTTCCCGATGAAGCAGCCTGGATCACCGGCGCCAACCTGTCGGTCAACGGCGGCCATTACATGGGCTGGTGAACAGCGGGTTTGCTGCGCCCGGCACAGCGCCACACGGTGCAGCAAACACGGTCGGCAACAGCCGCACCGATGCGGCGGCAATCGCCTGCACGGCCGCATCGTCAGCGACACTTGCACCGGGTTACTTGCTGCGTCATGCTGCACTTTCTTGCACTGCATCATCCGATCGGAACTCGCAACACATGGCCCAAACTCGAATCATCAAAAAATATCCGAACCGGCGTTTGTATGACACCGACATTTCCAGCTACATCACGCTTGAGGACGTACGTCAACTGATCGTCGACAACGAGCCGTTTGAAGTGCGCGACGCCAAGACCAGCGAGGACATCACCCGCTCGGTGTTGCTGCAGATCATCGCCGACCAGGAGCAGGACGGTCAGCCGATCCTGTCTACCGAACTGCTCAGCCAGATCATCCGTTTCTATGGTGACTCGCTGCAGGGCTTCATGGGCAGTTATCTCGAACGCAGCATGCAAACGTTTCTCGAACAACAGCAGCAGTTCCGCAGCCAGCTCAACAACATGCTGGGCCAGGCACCGTGGTCGATGCTCAACCAGCTCACCGAGCGCAACATGGATTTATGGAAGCAATTCCAGCAAACGCTGCTCGGCTCGATCAAGACCGACCCACTGGGCAAATCCGCCGCCGCCAACAAGACCCGCACCACGCGCTGAAGCAAGCCGACGACGTAGCAAGCGCGCAACAAACTACTGGCGCACTGGTCGTTTGCCCGGTATCATTGTCGCTTTCGTGGGGCGGTAGCTCAGCTGGGAGAGCGTCGCGTTCGCAATGCGAAGGTCGTGGGTTCGATCCCCATCCGCTCCACCAAATCAAAGGGCTCGGATAATCTCCGAGCCCTTTTTCTTGCCTGAAATCCCCACGCCACGCGGGGTTCCGGCCAGCCATGGAGAGAGTGGTCGCCTATCGAAACGCCCGTGATTGAGCGCATGGAGTGGCGATTTGATGCCTATTGCGACGCACTGGTCAAGGTGTTGTCGAACGCGGATCGCAGCCAGCCCGCGCGCTGGTATCTGAAGGGGCTGATGTTGCCTGGCAGCCGGAAGGACGTTGAGCCGATGGCGGCGCGAGTGCATCCCGAGGAGGTGCGTTCGGCGCATCAGTCGATGCATCATCTGGTTGCCCACGCCGAATGGAGCGATGACGCCGTGTGCACCGGGATCATTGACGACACCGGTTTTCCCAGGAAAGGTACGCATTCGGTGGCCGTAGCACGGCAATACTGAGAACAGGTGGGCAAAACCGACAATTGTCGCGTCGCCGTCAGCCTGTCCTTGCGCAGCCAAGCCGGGAGCTTGCGGTTGAGCTAGCGCCTGTATTTGCCGCGCGAGTGGACGAACGATGCCGAACGCTGCCGCGCGGCAGGTGTGCCGTAGGGGACCGCGTTTGCGACCAAGAACGCGATTGCCCGCACGCAGATTGAAGCCGCGTTGCAGGCGGGCAAACCACGTGGCACGGTGCTGTGGGATGCTGCCTACGGCGACGATTGCGACCTGCGCGACTGGCTCACCGAGAACCAGCTCATCTATGCGCTCGGGGTGCGCCCCGGCACCCCGGTGTGGTGGGGTGAGCAGCAACCGCTGCGTTCGCGTTTTGCCAGAGTCTGCGTACGCGCCGCCCACCGCGACGTCCCACGCGCGGAGGAATGGCTGGTCATCGAATGGCCGAAAGACGAAACAGAAGCGAGCCGCTACTGGCTCTCGACGCACCGCAAAGACATGTCCTTCGCCGAGCTGGTCGAATCCAGCAAAGCCCGCTGGTGGATCGAATGCGACTATCAGGAACTCAAACAGGAGTTCGGACTGGGCCACTACGAAGGGCGCAACTGGCGCGGTTTCCATCATCATGCGAGCCGGTGTATCGCGGCGTATGGGTTCTTGATGCGCGAGCGCCTGTCGGGCAGAAAAAAAACGGCGCTCAATTCAAGAAACCTGCCCTACCCGACGGTTTCCGCCCGCGCGGGGCCGCGACCGATGCAACGCCACATGCCGGATTCGATCGCCTCGTTGCGCTTGCGCCTGGCGTACGCGATTACACACGGATTGCGACGATGCCGGTATTGCGGGCGCACGGCAGGCAGGGCTATGAATGTTTAGTAACACAGTAGAACCAGCATCCTGTCGGGCACAGCAAGTTCATCGAAACCCACCGCGGCGTGCTGGCCGAACTGCTCGATCTGATCTTGCCCGTCGCCGCCATCGACGGCAGCAAAACCGGTAACAGCCGGTTTTCCGGTCGCTACGGGTTTCTGGAAAAACCGACACGCATTCGCTTGCGGGTGCTTGATCCGGCGATTCCGACCGTGCCGGGGTTGGCATGTCCCGACCTGACCCTTGCTGCCGACAATTTCAGTCGCCTGCAACTTGCCGTGCGCCGAGTATTCATCACCGAGAACGAAACCAACTTTCTGGCATTCCCGCAGGTATCGGATGCCATCGTGATTTTTGGTGCCGGCTACGGCTGGGACGGATTGGCGCGCAGCCAGTGGTTGCGCGCATGCGCGCTGTATTACGGGGGCGATATCGACACCCATGGCTTCGCCATTCTGGCTCGGTTGCGGAGCTACTTCGGCCACGTCGAGTCGTTGCTGATGGACAGCGCAACCCTCGATGCGCATGCCGCCTTCTGGGGCCGCGAGGACAAGCCGCTGGTGCTGGATTTGCACCGGCTGACGCCCGAAGAGCGGGCGCTCTACCGCGATCTGCGCGACAACCGCATTCAGGCTGGGCTGCGGCTTGAGCAGGAGCACATCGGTTTTCACTGGCTGGCGCATCGGCTTGAACAGCTTCTTGATGGCACCAGCGCGCCCATTCAGGTGTCTCCCACGCGATGAACTGTCTTGCCACACACCCGCACACACCGCATGATCGGCACTGGGTCGATGCGATCGGGGATGTGCATGAAACGCTGGCTTTGGGTAACGCTGCTGTGTGTGGCGTTGATTGTGATCGCTGCCGGTATCGCCATCGTGCGCATGCAGGGGCCGGCGCCGGAACAGGTCGCATCGGCGGTGCAGTTCAACGAGGTGCCGGTGGCGTTCAGCCACCGGAGCGATCTGGACAACGACCTGCCGTTCATGGGTTCAGCCGCTATCGATATCGATGGCGATGGCCGTGACGAGGTAATCCTTGGTGGCGGTGGCGATCAGGCCGACGCCGTGCTGCGCTTTGACGGCACGGGCTTCGTCGCGATCGGCGACAGTGGTCTGGACAAGCCGGCCGGCGAGGCAACATTCGGAATGGCAGCGGTGGATGCCACCGGCGATGGCCTGAGCGATCTGTTCATTGCGCGCAGTGGTGGGGTGTATTTCTATCGCAACCTCGGTGCCGATGCGGCAACGCGCTTCGCTGGCGAGCGGATCGCCTTCACCCTGGACGACACCACCTCGCCGCTGGCGATCACGCTGGCCGATATCGATCACGATGGTGCGGTGGACCTGTATGTCGCCGGTTACATTCGTCACGATCAGGTGCAGGGTGAAACGATCTTCAATCAAGCCTATGGCGGCTACAGCTATCTGCTGCACAACAATGGCGACAACACCTTCACCGACATCACCGCGGCCGCCGGCCTGCGCCGGCAGCACAACACCTTCATGGCGGTGTTTGCCGACATCGACAACGATGGCTGGGCCGACCTGGTGATTGCCCAGGACACCGGCATGGTGGAAATCCAGCGCAACAACGGCGATCTGACCTTCGGCTCGCTCAGCAATCCGACCAGCGGCTATTTCAGTTACCCGATGGGCATCGGCGCCGGCGACTACGACAACGATGGCCGTCTGGATTTTTATTTCAGCAACGTTGGCACCACCCTGCCCGACCTGATGCTGCGTGGCGATCTGCGCCCGGAGCAAGTGCTGAACAAGAACTACATCCTGCTGCACAACGAAGGCAGCCTGCGCTTCAGCGATCAGGCGGCGGCCGCCAATGCCGCCAAGCTCGGCTTTGGCTGGGGCACGGTGATGCACGACATGGACAACGATGGCCGCCAGGACCTGCTGATTGCACAGAACTACGCGCGCTTCCCGGGGGTGAAAATGCTGCGCCTGTACCGGGGCCATTTTTTGCGTCAGATCCAAGCGGGCCGGTTCGCCGCAGCGGAAAAATCGGCCCGCTTGCAAAACGCCAACTTCGGCATCGCGCCGCTGGTGTCGGACTTCAATGGCGATGGCTGGCCGGATGTGCTGTTCGCCAACCTCACCCAGCCGGCGCGTGCCTTCATCAGTGCCGGCGGCAAGGCGGACTGGCTGCAGGTGCTGCTGCCCAACGCCCCGGCCGCTCTCACCGCGCGGGTGTCGGTGACCCGCGCCGATGGTGTGGTGTTGCACGAGCAATGGCTCAGCGGTGAAGGTCTGGCCTCGGAGCAATCCCGGCGCTTGCAATTTGGCCTTGGCGAAAACGCCGGCGTGGTCAATGTGCAGGTCGAGTTTGGCGATGGCCGCCGCCAGCATTACCCGCACCTGCCGCCGCGCAGCGTGTTGCACGTGGACTTTCCGTCGTCCACCGCTGCGGCCGATACGCCATGACCGCGAGCAATGATGCGGTGTCCCGTCGCTTGCTGTTGCTCACCGGCGCGCTGGGCGCGCTCGCGGCTTTGCTGGTCGGTATCGCGGAGTTTGCAATGCAGTTTTCGCCGGCGGGCGGTTATGAAGCGGCAGACTATGGTTATTTCGCGCAGGTGCCCGGGTGGCGGCTCAGCGCCGGGCATTTTCTCGGGGTGCTGGCCGCGCCGTTGTACCTTGCCGGTTATCTGCACATCTTTCTGGCGATGCGCCCGGCGCCGCCGTGGTTGCGTATCAGCGTATTGCTACTGGGCAGCTACGGCTTTGTGATTGGCGCGGTCTGGCTCGGTTCGCGCGTATACCTGGGCTTGATCGTGCACACGCAAACGGCCGCCATGAATGGCGATCTGCTGACCGCGCTGCTGGCGAGCGCCGCCGCCCACAACGAGCCGTTGATTCAGGTGGTGCGCGCAGCAATCGGGGCCGCGTCACTGCTGTTCGTTGGCGCGGTGCTCAGCGGGCGCACCCTGTACCCGCGCTGGATCGCGGCATTCAGCCCGATTGCACTGCTGGCGGCGGTGTTTGCCAGCTACCTGCTTGTTCCGGCAATTGGCATCTATCTGCTGCCCACCGCGATGAACATCGCGCATTTTGCGTTTTTTGTGCTGTCGTTGGCGGTGTTGGCGCGCACCTCCGGATGAGCACAGCAAAACCCATCGCTATCCGGCAACGATGGGTTTCGCTGCGCGCTACCCATCCTACTTCGCCGGCTGCGCCTGCAGCGACGTTGGCAACGCGAAGTTTTCAAGCTGCGCGGTGACGGCACGGGTGATCGCTTCGGCCTCGGCATCGGTTTCGATGATGTAGGGCACGATCATCACCAGCAATTCGGTCTTGGTGGTGTTGGTGCTGGTACTTTTGAACAGCCGCCCGAGCAATGGGATGTTCATCAATCCGGGCACGCCATTTTCCGACTCGGTCTGCTCGCTCGACATCAGCCCACCCATCAGTACCGAGCCGCCATCACGCAAGGTCAGGCTGGTACTGACCACGCGGTTGGAAATCGCCGGCGACTGAATCGCGGCATTGGCACCCACCGGCAAGGCGTTGCTCACTTCCTGACGTACAGTCAGATCGATCCGATTGTCGGAATAGATCACTGGCGAGACATTGAGGATGATGCCGGTCTTGCGGTTCTGGATCGATTGCAGGATGTTGGAGGTGCCCGAGCTTTGCTGCACCGCCGCGGTCTGCGACGACAACGTCGGGACTTCGGTACCGACTTCGATGGTGGCTTCCTCGCCACTCTTCACCATCAAGCGCGGCGTCGACAGCACCGACAGCCGATTGGCCTGCGCCAACGCAGTCAATTGCGCGCGGATTACGCCGGTGGTGTTGATCAGATAGTTCAGGCCGCTGCCACCGCCGCCACTGTCCGGGTCGTTATTGGTTGCGCCGACGGCGCCGGAACTGACCGAACTATTGCCGCCAATGCGCTGCCACGCGAAACCCAGATCCATACCATCGGTCAGTGTGACCTCGGCGATGGTGACCTCGATCACCACCTGCCGTGCCGGCAGATCCATCTGCTTGAGCAGCGGCAGCATGCGCTCCCACTCCGCCGCCGCGCCTTGAAAGATCAGCGCATTGCGCGGCTCATCCACGATCAGGCTGCCCTGGGTGACACCCGCCGAGCCGGCGCTGGCCGCCGCAGGGGCGGCAGTGGCAGCGGCAAGCGGGGTTGCCGCGTTGCGCGCGCTTTGTGCGGCATCGGCGCGGCGCACACCGTTCAGGGTCTGCGCGATATCTTCGGCGCGGGTGTTTTTCACCAGGTAATAGAACAGGCTCTGCCCACTGGACGCCGGATTGGGCCGATCGATGGTCTGCGCCCATTCGATGGCGTGATCGAGCAGGGTTTGGTCGGCGGCGAAAATCAGCACGCTGTTGGCGCCGGCGATCGGCAGCACGATCATGGTGCTGCCCTGCAAAACGCCCTGGCTGTTGTGCAGCATCGCGCCATAGCCTTCGGCGGTGAGCACGTCGACCAACCGCTTGGCGAGTTCATCGGCGCCGACGAAGGCCGGCTCCAGCCGGGTGCTGACGCGGCCGCGCATGAACGGTCGATCCAGCACCCGGATCGCAGCAACCGCCTGTGCCACCAGATCGGGCTTGCCCATCAGGATCACCGCGTTGCGGTTGGGATCGTCCTGGATTTGCAGACCATCGAGTTTGAACGCCACCCGCAACCATTGATTGACATCGGCAATGCGCGCCGACTTGAGTTCGACCAACTGAAAAATCGGCCGGTGGCTGTTGGGTACTTCGGGCAGGGTACGGCCACTGAACACCAGCGGCGGCTCGTCGCTGCTGCCCTTGCTGATCGGCGACAGCCGCAGCAGATCACCTTCCAACCGTACCGACACGCCATAGGTGCGCAACACCTGCACCACCAGCCGGTAAAAATCGGCCGGCGCTTGTTTGCCCGCAGTGCGCAAGGTCACCAGATCGCGCTGCGTGAGCAGCGCATCGTCCATCTGAAAACTGATCCCGAGCAGGTTGCCGAAGGCCTCGTTGATGAAGGCCGGCAACGCCATGCCTTCGATATTGGCATCGACCGGCTCGCCCGCCAGCGGCGGCAAGCGTGCGTCGGCATCCACCCCGGAGATCGCACTGCCCGCGCCCGGCAGTTTGGGCGTAGCGGTTTGCCGCAACGCGCTGGCCGCCGAGGTTTCATCGCTTGCCAGCGTTTGCGTGGACCCGGCGCTGGCAACCGGTGCTGGCCGCAGCGGCTCGTTGAGCGGCACGCGCTTGAACGCCGTGGCGCAGCCCGCCGCCAACAGGGTGATCGCCAGTGCCGCCAAAATCGTGCGTAGATCGTTCATTCGATACTCATCGTGTTTGCTGGCAACCCATTCATGGTTGAATCCATCACCTCAGTGCGCCTCAGCGTTGTTGGCTTCCGGCATCGGCGCGTCCGATTGCGTTGCGCAGTCCGCTTCGGGCTGCGCCGTCGGATCGCGATACAGGCCAAGCTCCTGCGTGCAGCCGTCGTGCTGATAGGTAATACCGGTCGCGGCTACCGCGAGCAGCCGGTCGCCATCGGGCAATGCCTCGCCGACCGCGACACGCGCCACTGCTGTCGAGCCATCGGCCAACACCAGCGCCATCGGCACCGGTTGCAGAATGATACCGGTCAAACGCCATTGCGGCTTGGGTTTTCCGTCCGCGCCATTGCCACCGGTTGCCGACCCCGCCGCCACTGCACCCCAGATGCGCCGGCTGCTGACCGCGGCAAACTGCTTGTCGTCAAAGCGTGGCACCACGCTGGGCGGCGGCAATTGCCACGCCAATTCGTTGCCATCACGCTGCGCCAGGCTCGGCGCAATCGGGTGCAGCACGCCAAGGCCGCTGCCGATGACGATGCCCAGCAACGCCATCGCCAGCAATGGTCGCGCACGCAGCGATTCAACCAGGCGCATTGGCAGCTTCCTCGACACGAAAAAACCCGGCCACCGTCAACGCCACCATGCCGTTATTGCGGTTGAGCACCATCGCCTGCTCGATGACAATCAGATTGGGCTGCATCTCGATGCGTCGGATCAGTTGCACGGCCGCATCGGGCGCCAGTGCGCCGCTGATCACCACCGGCACCCGCCAGATACCCGAGCCGCGTCCGACCTCAGTCGCCGTTTCCGACTGCACGCGCAGCGGTTTACCACTGCTGGCGATCAGGTCGCGGGCAAAGCTTTGCACGCTGGCCTGCGCCAGGCCGAGGGTCGCCACCGTTGGCAACTGCGCCTGCAAGCCATCGCGCAGCACGCGTGCGCGCTCGGCACGCTGCAACCATTCATCCTGACCGGCCAGCGAGCTGATCTTTTGCAGCCGCTGCACCTGCTGCACGTACTCGCGCTGCATCTGTGCGCGCACATCGGACAGCACCAGCAACAGATAGACCAGCAGGATGACGACAATCAGCAGCCCGCCCCAACGCAGCCGCGCATTGGCATGGAACTCGGCGCGTGCCTGCGCCAGCAGCGACTGCCATGCAGCGCTCATGGCGCCACCCCGGCTTCGCCATCGCGCCGCGGCAGGATGCGCGCGCGAATGATCACCTCATCGGCGCCACGGCCCAGTTCCGCGGTCACATCGGCGAAGAACCCTGACGCCTCCCACGCCACCACCAGCGCACGCGGGTCGGGGCGCGGCATGTTCAGCAACACTTCCAGCGTATCGCGGTTGAGCATGCGCCATTCCAGTATCGTCCAGCCATTGCCGGGGATGGCGGCAATGGCGTGCGCGAACAGATCAACCTGGCCCTGCGGCGGACGCAGCGCCAACAGGGCCTGCGCGGCTTGCAGATCGCGCTCGGCCTGATCGCGGGCCGACAAAATCGCCTGCACGGTGTCATCCTGCGACGCGATCTGGCGCTCGACGCCCGCCTGCGCGATCGCCAGACGCACGATCCCGGCCAGCGGGTAACACAGCACCGCCAGCAGCACCGCCACACCGACGCGCAGCGCAAGGCCGCGATAGCGGCCCCACATATCCTGCAAACTGGCGCCCTGCACCACGTGCCACGGCGCATCGGCAAATCCCGCGGATTGCGCCAGCGCAACCGTGCTGACCGGCATCCGGCCGGCACCGCGCAAAAACAGATTCCATTGCGCCAGGCTCGGCGCAGCGGGCCACCAGGCACTGGCGATCAGCAGATGGCGTCGCCAGACGCGGCCCTCGAACCCCTCATCGAGCGCAACCAGCACGGCATCATCGGCCAGTGTGGCACCGACGAACAGCGATTCGGGCACGATCCGCCGCGGCACCTCGCCGGACTCGTGCTCCAGCACGGCTTGCGCGTCACGCTGCGACCAGGCCCAGACCATGGCACTGTCGCCGACCCACTGGACGTGCGCTTGCGGGTCGGCAAACGGTGCCCAGCGATTCACCGCCATGCTGGCAAAAGCGCGCCGTTTGGCCGCTGGCACCGAACTGGCGTCGAGCACGGTGTAGGCGCAACGGCCCCGCGCCATCAGCCATTCGCTGCCGGCACCGCCGAGCGCGAGCAGACGCAAACCATCACTGCGGCGCAGGTACCGACTCGGCGAAAACCGCTGCCTGAGTTGGGCGCGCCACTGGCTGATCCGCGTGCTGCGATTGGGGGAGGGTGAACTCATAATCGATGTGCCAGGGTTGGCCTATATGCCAGGGTTGTGAGCCATCATCCAATGCCGTGAGCGTCCAGTGCAGCACCCGTACGGTACCGCCAGCGGCGGACCACAGCTTGATCACGCCAGTGCTGCCCGGGTACAGGAACAAATCCTCGCTCTCCGGCGGCATGGTACCCAGAATCTGCCCCAATGCCGAAATATTCAGCAACGCCGCCACCGTACGCAACGCGATGATACGCTGCGCCGACGCCTCATCGACGCCGGTCAGCGTGCGCAACACCCGCAGCGGCGCGGTGTTTACATTGATGCTCGGCGAGCGCTCAACGGTAAAGGTGTCGATGATCGCCAGATCGTCGAACGCTGCCAATGCTTCGTCCCAGCCCATGACCCGGCGCAACTCCAGCGGTGTCGCCAACGCGCGATTGCTCGGCGGCGGCCGTCCCGCCTTGAGGTAGGCATCGCGCTCGCCACTGTTGATGCGATACAGGTCGTCGGCATCCTGATAATCGAGCAGGCGCTCGGCCAGCGCCACGCGAGCTTGCGGCGGCACCCCGGCATTGTCGAAAACCCGCGCGATCCACGCGGGCGAGGCCCAGTTGACGCCGAGCAGGCCACGATCATCCTGCACTGCAAACGAAATCCGCCCAATACCCTGATACGCGGTGCCATCGAGCCGGATCTCGTTGCCCACCGGCAGCAGTGAAAATTTGCTGGTGTCATCGCCGGCCATCGCCTCCTCATCGGCGGTGCGCACGATCTGGTCATCGATGGTGAGGCCAGCGAACGTCATCCGCTGGCTGGTCAACAGATAGCCGAGGGTGGCCGCGGTGCTGGCCATGTCGAGCGCATCCTGAAACTGCCGCTGGCGGTCGATCTGCTCGTCGCGCACGCGTTCGCTGATCACGGCAACCGAGCTGGCCAGCAACGCCAGCACCACCAGCATCGCCAACACCATGATCAGGATGAAGCCGTGCCGGCGCGGACCGGAAACGCCGCGCATTCAATCCTGCTCCGGTTGAAAGAATGCCAGCTGTTCCTTGTTCGGGCCATGCACGGCAACATAATTCACCCGGCCGATGGCGTCTGCGGGCGCGGCATCGACCAAGGCGACCGCGCGCGGCAATTCCACCTGCAAGCCCAGCGCTGGCGGCCAGCGATCCTGCACCTTGCCCTGCGCGTCGAAATAGATGAAATGTGGCTCGACCAGATCGGGAAACGCGGCGCTCCACCACGTCTTGTCGTATTCGCGGTAGCTCACCTGCCAGCCGTCGCGAGCGGTGAAGTCCAGCCGCCAGGTGAACGGGGTGGGCGCACCCGGGCTTGCGTACAGCGGGTTCAGCGTGACCCCGGCAACACTCAAATCATCGCCACGCAACGGCGTGTCCTTGAGCGCGAACTGGCCGGCCAGTGTTTCCGCCAGCCAGGCATGAACCAGGGCTGCCTTGCTGATCCGCTCGGACTGCGCAGCCACGCGTTCGTGGGCAATCCGGTAGCTGCCCAGCATCTGGAACATCAACAGTACTGAAAACGACAGCAGCACCAGCATCACCAGGGTTTCCATCAAGGTGAAACCGCTGCGCGGTGCATGCGTGTGGCACGACACGGAACGCTTCATTCATCCCCCAGCGCGGCCCACCAGCCGATAGCCGAGCTGGCGAATCGAGAATTGCCCAACCTCGCGCGTGCCCTCGCGCACCTCAACCTGCACCTGGTACAGCCCCACCTCATAGCCGCTGCGGCTGCCGATCTGAAAGCTGCCACGCTTGGCAGGCTGCACCAGCTGCGCCGTCCACTGCACCCGCAACGCACCAGCTTCGCGCTCGCCACGCGGATCGAGCATCGGATTGACATCGCGCAGCAATTCCAGCGCCGATTGCTTGGCCACCAGCGCATCGCTGCCCACCCGCGCGCGCTCCAGGGTAATCAGGTTGGTGCTCAGCCAACCGTAAAGCGCGAACGCGCCCATGGCAAAAATCACCAACGCGACAATCGCTTCTAGCAAGGTGAAACCGCGCGCCGGCCGGATCATTCGTCACTGTCCTGAGCCACCCATCGCGGCTCGCAAAACGGCGACTGCGCCTCGATCGCCAGCGTGCGCACACCATCACTGGCAACCACCTGGCCGCCGTGGCACACGCCATTGGCATTGACCTGCCACGGCGTCGGCACCGTGATCGACCAGCCCTCGGCCAGACGCAATGGCGCATCGGCCGCGCGCAACGCGTCGTCATCGATCAGCAGCCGCTTGCCGGTACTGCGGGCGCGCGCCGGCAAACCACGCAACTGATCCACCAGTGCATCGATCTGCGCCTGTCGTTGCCAACTGCCGATGGTGTTGAACACCGACGGTGCAGCAATGGCCGTTACCAGGCCGATGATCGACAGCACCACCACCAGTTCGAGCAAGGTAAAGCCCTGCCCGCCGGTGAGGCCCGGGTTATTGCGCCGGAAGGTAGCCGACATCAGCGTCGTAACCCTCGCCACCGGGTTTGCCATCAGCACCGAACGAATACAGGGTGATGGCCTGATCGCCACTGGCAATCGGTGCATATTGGTACGGGTTGTTCCACGGATCGAGCGGCACCCCTTCATCCAGATACGGGCCGGCCCAGGCCCGCGCCACCCGCTCATCGGCCGGCGCACGCATCAGCGTCGCCAAGCCTTCCTGCTCGCTCGGAAAACGGCTGACATCCATGCGCATGGTCTGCAACGCACCACGCAGCATCTTGATCTGGGTCTGCGCGGTCTGCACCTTGGCCTTGTCCGCCTGCGCAAACAGGCGCGGCCCGACCAGACCCATGATCAGGCCAATAATGACCAGCACCACGATCATTTCCAGCAGAGTGAAGCCGGCCTGACGGCGCGGCCGTGATGCACGACGATGATGAATCATGAACGATTTCCTCAAAACGACACGCACACCGGCGCATGCGAGAGCACTAGGATAATCGCTAGCGCGAGGCAGTGCGAGCAAAGCCGGCACAGCGGTTTGGCGCGCATTCAATGCCAGCTCTGACCAGGGTGTGACCCTGCTATCGGCATCGCGGTCGCACACGCGCTATCATGCGGCAATGCAGCATTTGCTGGCATCGGTTGGTCTGGAGGTTTCATGTTGTATCACGCGCACGAGTTGTACCGTTCCTGGCTTACCCCGTTGGCACATTTGTCGCACGCCAACGCCAAGGTGTTGAGCACACCGGGTGGCTGGTGGTCTTACTGGCCAGGGGCACAGCGCATGGCGGCGGGTTGTGAATTGCTGCACCGCGTTGGCAAGGAGTACGAAAAGCCCGAGTTCGGCATCCGCTCGATAACCGCACACGGGCACCCGGTGCCGATCGTCGAGGTGCAGGCTGTGCACCGTCCGTTCTGCAATCTGGTGCGTTTCAAGCGGTTCAGCGATGACCCACATACCATCGAGGACCTGAAAGACGACCCAATCGTGCTGCTGGTTGCGCCGCTGTCGGGGCATCACTCGACCTTGCTGCGCGACACCGTGCGCACCCTGCTCGCCGAGCACAAGGTGTACATCACCGATTGGGTAGATGCGCGCATGGTGCCGCTGTCGGAGGGTGGCTTCACGCTCGACGACTACGTCGGCTACATCCGTGATTTCATCCGCCATATCGGCGCCAGCAATCTGCATGTGATCTCGGTGTGCCAACCGACGGTGCCGGTGTTGGCGGCCATTTCGCTGATGGCCGCCAACGGCGAACCAACGCCCCGCACCATGACCCTGATGGGTGGCCCGATCGATGCCCGTGAGAGCCCAACGCAGGTCGATAATCTGGCCACCACCAAACCGCTGCGCTGGTTCCAGAACAACGTGATCTTCCCGGTGCCGCACACCTATCCCGGCAATGGCCGGCTGGTGTACCCGGGTTTCCTGCAGCACATGGGCTTTGTGGCGATGAACCCGAACCGGCACTTTGAATCGCACTGGGATTTTTATCGCGACCTGGTGCGTGGTGATCTCGAGGATGCCGACACGCACCGCCGCTTCTACGACGAATACAACGCGGTGCTCGACATGCCCGCCGAGTATTACCTCGATACCATCCGCATCGTGTTTCAGCAGCATCTGCTGCCGCGCGGGGAATGGGATGTCGCCGGCGAGCGCGTCGATCCGGCAGCCATCACCCGCACTGCCCTGCTGACCATCGAGGGCGAACTGGACGACATTTCCGGACTCGGCCAGACCCAGGCGGCGCACCGCTTGTGCTCTGGGCTGCCCGCGCAGGCCAGACAGCATTTCCAGGTCAACGGCGCGGGTCACTATGGCATCTTCAGCGGCCGCCGCTGGCGTGAGAAGGTGTACCCGCAGGTCAGCGCCTTTATCCGCGGCCATTGATCGGATCATGGCCACGCCAGAAGCCATTGAAATCACCTGTCCGCACTGTCTGGCGGTGAACCGTGTGCCTGCGGCACGGCTCGCCGAGGCACCGCGCTGTGGCCGTTGCAACAAGCCGCTGTTCGCCGGCGTGCCGATGGAACTCGATCAGGCCGCCTTCCCGCGGGTGATTGCCCATACCGCCGTACCGGTGCTGCTCGATTGCTGGGCGCCATGGTGCGGCCCATGCCGGCAGTTCGCGCCGGTGTTCGAGCAAGCGGCACAGCGCCTGGAACCGGGCCTGCGCCTGTGCAAGCTCAACACCGAAGCGCAGCCGGCACTGGCGCAGCAACTGGGCATCCGCTCCATCCCCACCCTGATCGTGTTTCGCGATGGCGTTGAATTGAATCGCATGTCCGGCGCGCTGCCGATGCCGCAGTTGCTGCAATGGCTGCATCAGGCGTTGAACTGAAGACCTCAGGTTACGGTGGGTTCGCCGCGCGATGCCCCCGGGTTACGCGGCGCCATGCGCCGGGTTACGCGGCGCCATGCGCCGCGGTTTCGGCGGTCGCGGTGAACGGGCGCGGGGTCCCGGGTTTCGGGCGCGATGCGCCCCGGGTTTCGGGCGCGATGCGCCCCGGGTTTCGGCTTCGCCTCAACCCGGGCTACACGGTTGGCTGTGGTGTTTTGGTGTTGTGG
>PFJA01000271.1:903-2460 GCA_002782905.1 Lysobacterales bacterium CG_4_10_14_3_um_filter_64_11 | reverse complement strand
GGCGAGCGGCCGCAGCCACCAGCGCCGCTGTCGCCGACCGGGCCCGATGATGCCGCCGCACCGCCGTTGGGCTATGCGCTGGCACAGTTGCATGGCGTGTTCGTGCTGGCGCAAAACAGCGCCGGCCTGATTGTGGTGGACATGCATGCCGCGCACGAGCGCATTACCTACGAGCGGCTCAAGCAGGCGCACGATGGCGAAGGGATCCGTTCGCAGCCGCAACTGGTGCCGTTGCTGCTGGCAGTCAGCGAGCGCGAAGCCGATACGGTGGAGCAGTTTGCCGCTGAGTTGGCGGTGCTGGGATTCGATTTGCAGCGCAGCGGCGCGCAATCGCTGGCGGTGCGCGCGATCCCGGTACTGCTCAACGGCGTTGATGTCGGGCAACTGGTACGCGACGTGCTGGCGGATTTTCGTGAGCATGGCGGCAGCCGGCGGGTCGATGAGCAACGCAATTCGCTGTTATCGACCATGGCCTGCCATGCTTCGGTGCGCGCCAACCGGCAACTCACCGTGCCCGAGATGAATGCCCTGCTGCGCGACATGGAGGTGACGGAACGCTCGGCACAATGCAATCATGGGCGACCGACCTGGGTACAACTGACGATGGCGGAACTGGATCGTCTCTTTATGCGAGGACGTTGAAGTGGGTGTGATGCGAATGGTGGCGACGATGGCGATGACGACGATTCTGGCCGCTTGCGGCTCGGTGGACGATCCGGTGGCAGCGCACAAGGCAACGGTGGAGGCGTGGTCGGCGGATCGCATTGCGCGACTGACCCAACCCGATGGCTGGCTGGCGCTGGTCGGGCTGCACTGGCTCAAGGTGGGCCGGCAACGCGTCGGCTGTGCGGACGTCAACGACGTGGCGCTGGCGGTGGGGCCGGATCATTTGGGCGAGCTTGTGGTTGCCGACAGCCACGCCACGTTTGTGCCGCTGGATGGGTTGCGCTTCACGGTCGATGGCAAGCCGGGCACTGGCCCGGTCGCGCTGATTGCCGATAGTCAGGGCGAACCGACCGTGATCGGGTTTGCCGAGGGCCGCGCCAGCTTCATGGCGGTCGAACGTGGTGGCCGGCTGGCGCTGCGCGTGCGCGATGCCAAGGCGGTCACCCGCACCGGCTTCAAGGGCATTCCCCGTTACCCGGTCGATATCGGCTGGCGGCTGGAGGCGCGCTTTGAGGCGCACCCACCGGGCACGACGTTGCCGGTTGCCAGTGTCATCAACACCGTTGACGAGATGGCCAATCCCGGGGTGGTGGTGTTTGAAAAGGATGGCCGGACGTTCCGTCTGGAAGCGGTCGATGAAGGCGATGGCCGTCTGTTCCTGGTTTTTGGCGATCGCAGCAATGGCCGCGAAACCTATGGTGCCGGGCGGTTTCTGTACGCGGCACCGGCCGACGCCAATGGGCGCACCATCGTCGATTTCAACGAGGCCTACAACCCGCCGTGCGCGATGAATGCGTTTTCCACCTGCCCGCTGCCACCACCGGAAAACCGCCTGGATTTGCTGGTCAATGCGGGGGAGTTGAAATATGAGGGGATCGGCCATTAACGCCT
>PFJA01000271.1:0-829 GCA_002782905.1 Lysobacterales bacterium CG_4_10_14_3_um_filter_64_11 | reverse complement strand
AAGCGCGTATGCGCGGGCCGATGCGCTGGCATTCGAAATCGCCCCGGAACTGGCCGATTCACCCGGCATGGGCATGCAAATGGTACAGCGCGCGATGTTGCCGGCTGGCACCGAGCTTGCCGATGTCATTTCCAGTGACACCGCCGACAAGCTGCGCGCCCACCTCGGCAACGAGGCGGCATACGCGGCGATGACGCGTTTCAAACCGTGGTTCATCAACGTCGGCCTGGCCATTCGTGCGATGCAGGGCACCGGGCTGGACCCGGCGTTGGGTCTGGATCAATACTTCATGCAGCGTGCGCGCACCGACAAAAAAGCGCGTAGCGGCCTGGAAGGTATCGAACAACAACTGCACGCGTTTGATGCCGCGCCGATCAACGAGCAGGAGCTTTCACTGCGTGAGGCGCTGCGTCCCGATGCCGAACTGCAAAACGATGTGCGCGAATTGCATCGCGCCTGGCGTAGTGCCGATCTGGCGGCATTGGAAGCCATTCAGCGCGAAGAGTTCTTCGTAAAAACGCCGGTTACCGGACGGCTGGTGCTGACCGATCGCAATCGCAACTGGTTGCCGCAGATGCAGGCGATGCTGGCGCAATCACAGACCACGCTGGTGGTGGTTGGTGCGCTGCATCTGGTTGGCGATGAAGGCATGCCGGCGTTGCTGGCCAAGTCGGGTTTTCAGGTGGAACGGCTGCACTGAAACGCCGGCCTAAGGAAACTCTGAGCCAAGCTGTCATTGCAAGCGGCCTGTTGCGGTGGCTGGAACTGCACACGGGCCACGAACCTGACGGCCGGCGCGTAAAGCTTTTGATCCGCAAAAGACGCAAAA
>PFJA01000155.1 GCA_002782905.1 Lysobacterales bacterium CG_4_10_14_3_um_filter_64_11 | reverse complement strand
CCGGTGTACGGCCCCGGGTTTCGGCCTTGCCGCACCCGGGCCACCGGGGATTTTTGGTGTGCAGCGGTGCCAGGTTGCGTGCGCTGTGGTAGCCCGGGTTAGGCCGCAGGCCGTAACCCGGGATTTTGCGTGCGGCTGCGGTTAACCGGTGTACGGCCCCGGGTTTCCGGCGCGATGCGCCCCGGGTTTCGGCCTTGCCTCAACCCGGGCTACTGGGGCCTTTGGTGTGCAGCGGTGGCAGGGCCGGTGAATGCGTTGACGATAGGTTCCGTCGCTACCAGACAACTTGAGCGCGATCAACGCAGCACCCGTGCTGGCGGTTAAACTGATGCTGGAACCTGCAGGAGCAATTCATGACTTACCCTCACACACGGCTCCGGCGCATGCGCCGCGACGACTTCTCGCGCCGGCTGATGCGCGAACACCAACTCACCAGCGATGATCTGATCTACCCGGTGTTCGTGCATGGCGGTGACGGCCGTATTGCGGTGCCATCGATGCCCGGCGTGGAGCGCCTGTCGATCGATGAGTTGCTGCGCGTTGCCGAACAGGCCAGTACCCTGCGCATCCCCGCAATTACCCTGTTTCCGGTTACCGATGCCGAGGCCAAAAGCAACGATGGCCATGCCGCATGGAACGAACAGGGTCTGGCGCAGCGCGCGGTGCGTGCGCTCAAACAGCGGTTTCCCGATCTGGGCGTGATCACTGACGTTGCGCTCGATCCGTACACCAGCCACGGCCAGGATGGTCTGCTCGACGACCACGGTTACGTAACCAACGATGCCACCGTCGCCGCGCTGGTGCGTCAGGCGCTGTCGCACGCGCATGCTGGCGCCGATGTGGTGGCGCCCTCGGACATGATGGATGGGCGGATCGCTGCGATCCGCAATGCACTGGAGCAAAATGGTTTCGTCAATACCCGCATCCTGAGCTACGCTGCCAAGTACGCGTCGAGTTTCTACGGCCCGTTCCGCGATGCCGTTGGCAGTGCCGGCAACCTCAAGGGCGGCAACAAATACAGCTATCAGATGGACCCCGCCAATTCCGATGAGGCGCTGCGTGAGGTGGCGCTTGATCTCGACGAGGGCGCCGACATGGTGATGGTGAAGCCGGGTATGCCGTATCTGGATGTGCTGCGCCGGGTCAAGGAGCGGTTTGGCGTGCCAACCTATGCGTATCAGGTGAGTGGCGAATACGCGATGCTCAAGGCCGCGGCTGGCAATGGCTGGCTTGATGAACGCGCCTGCGTGCTGGAAGCCTTGTTGGCGTTCAAACGCGCCGGCGGCGATGGCGTGCTCACCTATTTTGCCCTCGATGCGGCACGCTGGCTTGCGCCAACCCGTTGATTCGCGACCTGGAGATTGTCATGCCCGAGACTGCTGCCAGCAAACCCCGTCAGTTCGCCATTTTTGGCCATCCAGTGGCGCATTCGCTGTCGCCGCGTATTCACCAGGCGTTTGCCAGGCAATCGGGCATCGCGATCGACTACCACCTGATCGATGTGGCGGCGCCACAATTGGCTGCTGCGCTGGATCGCTTCGCGGCGGCGGGCGGCGCTGGTGCCAACATCACCCTGCCGAACAAGGAAGCCGCGTTTGCGCTGTGCGCGGCGCGCAGCGATCGCGCCGCACGCGCCGGTTCGGTCAACACCCTGACCCGCGTCAATGGCCGATGGCATGGCGACAATACCGACGGTGCCGGCTTGGTGCGCGATCTCACCGAGCGCCATCGTTTCGATCTGCGTGGCCGCCGCACTCTGGTGCTGGGCGCTGGTGGTGCCGCGCGCGGTGTGGTGCCGGCGCTGCTCGATGCGGGCATCGCCGAACTGGTGATCGTCAATCGCAGCCCGGAGCGCGCCGATGCGCTGGCCGATGCGCTCGGCGATCCGCAGCGCGCGCATGCGCGCTATTGGGATGACCTCGGGACCCTCGGCGAGTTCGATCTGCTGATCAACGCGACCTCGGCCGGTCGTGCCGGCGGTCGGCTGGAGCTGCCGTTTTCGCTGATCGGGCCGCGGGCGCTGGCAGTGGATTTGAATTACGGTGAAATCGCGGTGCCATTCCTGGCCTGGGCCGAAAGCGGCGGTTGTCGGAAGCTCAGCGATGGCTTGGGCATGCTGGTCGAACAAGCCGCCGAAAGTTTCGCCATCTGGACCGGCAAGCGGCCCACCACCGATGCGATCCATGCCGAGCTGGTGCAGCAAGCCAAGGCGCTGCATAGCGCCGACTGAGCGGGGCGCATCGCGCCGGCGCAACGGGTGTGGTGTCGGGCACCGGCCAAATTGCGCCGCCGCTGGCAAAACGCCAGCAGATGGCCTAAGTTGAAGCCGGGCTGTTTTGGGGGGTGACCGATGATCCGGGTATTCCTGCTGGATGACCATGCGTTGGTGCGTACCGGGTTTCGCATGATCCTGACGCACGAAACCGATATTGAAGTCGTGGGAGAGGCAGCATCGGGCGAAGACGGTTTGCCGCTGATTCGCCAGCTCAAGCCCGACATCGTGGTCTGTGATCTGCATCTGCCCGGGGTCAGCGGCCTCGAAGTGACCGAGCGCGTGCGTCGTTGGGATCAGGGTACGCGGGTGGTCATCGTATCGGTGCAGGATGAGGGGCCGATGCCGCGGCGGTTGCTGGAGGTGGGTGCCAGCGGCTATCTGGGCAAAGGTGGCGAAGCCAGTGAATTGCTCAAGGCGATCCGCGAGGTTGCCAAGGGGCACCGCTATCTGGCACCGCAACTGGCACAGCGTCTGGCCCTGGACGCGGTGGTCGGCACGGCGTCACCATTCGATGGTTTGTCGCCGCGCGAGCTGGAGGTGGCCATGCTGCTGTGTCAGGGCAAGCGTCTGGAAGACATCGCGCAACGCTTGAAGATCAGTGCCAAAACCGTAGCCACACACAAGTACCGCAGCTTTGCCAAGCTGGGGGTTGAGGATGTCGTGGCATTGTCGCGGCTGGCGACACAGTATGGTGCCATCGAGCACGCCGATAGCTGACGCGCGTTTGCGCCCGGCGCGGTTGGCCGCGCGTTGGCCCACCGGTTCGCTGACGTACGGCAATGCGTTGCCGGCCGCCGCACGCCGCTGCCACGGCACTGTTGACGAATGCCGCAAGCGGGTATCCTTTCACGTACCCAACCTCACCCGTCCCGGAAGGCAATGACCTCGTCTGCCAGCGCGTCTGTTTCGATTCATGGTGTCTCCCTGAAACCCATTGTTGCCGCCCTGCAGGCATCCCTGCCGCCAGCGCGCCACAGCGAGGCCGAAAGTTTCATCGCGGCGTTTTATTCGCGTCTGACCGCAGAAGAAAGCGTGATGCGCGATGCCGCAACCTGGGCTGCGCTCGCCGGCGGATTTCTGGATTTTGCGCGGGTGCGCGCCGCCGGTGAAGCACGCATTCGTGTTTTCAACCCCAGTCGCGATGCGCATCACTGGGACAGCCCGCATTCGGCGTTGCAAATCGTCAACGACGATATGCCGTTTCTGGTCGACTCGATCACCATGGCCCTGGCCCAGGCAGACCTTTCGATTCATGTACTCGGGCATCCGGTGGCGCAGGTTTCCCGTGATGGACAAGGGCAAATCGTCGCAATCGGCGAGGGCAAGCTGGAATCATTGATGCACATCGAGTTTGATCGTCAGATCGAGCCCGCCGACCAGGAACGCATCGTGGTCAAGGTGCGCGCGGCGATCGACGATGTGCGCGCCTGTTTTCTCGATTGGCGGGCGATGCGCGAGCGCGTGCTGCAGATCGCCGCCGAGTTGCCTGAGCGGCAGATGCCGGTTTCAGCCGAGGGACGGCAGGAGGCGCAGGACCTGCTGCGCTGGGTTGCTGACGATCATTTCACGTTCCTGGGTTTCCGTGAATACGAAGTGGTTGGCGAGGGTGATGATGAGCTGTTGCGTGCGGTGGCCAATACCGGTCTTGGCCTGCTGCGGCGCGATGACCGCGCCGGCAAGCCGCGTTCGTTGAAGACGCTGGCGGCGCACCACATGCCACAGTCCGGCTCGGTGGACGCGTTGATCATCACCAAAACCAATGCCCGTTCCACGGTGCACCGCCCCGGCTACATGGATTACATCGGTGTGTTGCGTTTCGACAGCAACGGCCGTGCCATCGGCGAGCAGCGCTTTCTCGGCTTGTTCACGTCCAGCGCCTACAACCGACGGCCGTGGGATATTCCGTTGGTGCGCCATCGTTTTGAGCATGTGATGCGGCGATCGGGGTTGGCCTTCAACAGCCATAGCGGCAAGGCGCTGCGCCATATCCTTGAAACCCTGCCGCGCGATGAATTGTTCCAGTCGACGGAAGACGAGCTGTTTCATACCTGTCTGGGTATTCTCGGTTTGCAGGAGCGGGTGCGCAGCCGGATGTTTTTGCGCCGCGATCGCTACGGCCGCTTTTATTCGGTGCTGGCGTACATCCCGCGTGATCGCTTCAACACCGACAACCGCCTGCGGATTGAAGCGTTGTTGATGGAATCGCTCAATGGCCAGCGTATCGATACCACCATCCAGGTGGGCGAGTCGCCGCTCGCGCAACTGCACCTGATCGTGCGGCCCAAGGCGGGCGACAAGGGTGCGCCCGACATGGACCTGCTGGAACAGCGTCTGGCCCAGATCGTGCGCAACTGGCATGACGATCTGCGCGATTTGCTGGTGGCACGGCATGGCGAAGTGCAGGGCCTGCGCCTGGCCAATCGCTTTGGCAAGGCGCTGCCGCACAGTTACATCGAGCAGATCAGCGCCGAAGTGGCGGCCGATGACGTGGCCGACGTGGCCGCGCTTGGCGATACCGATGATCTGCGTTTGCGCCTGTACCGCGCCCCCGGTGCGGTGGGCGACATCCGCCTGAAACTGTTCCGTCGCGACCACGGCACGCCGCTGTCGGATGTGTTGCCGATGATGGAAGCGATGGGCCTGCGAATCCTCAGTGAGCATCCATACGAGCTTTCCGCGGATGGCACGATCACGGTGATTCAGGATTTTGTGATCTGTGCCGAGCAGGGCGATATCGATGTCGAACACGCGCGCGAACGCTTCGAGGACGCATTTCGGCAGTTGTGGTACGGCGGCAGCGAAGCCGATGGCTTCATGCGTCTGGTGCTTGCCGCGGGCCTGAATTGGCGGCAGGTGGCGATGTTGCGCACGTATTGCAAATACCTGCTGCAGACCGGCGTCACGTTTTCCCAATCGTACATGGAACAGGCATTGGCACGCTGGCCGCTGGTTGCGCGGCTGCTTGCCGAATTGTTCGAGTCGCGCTTCGACCCGGCCCATGATCGCCCGCATCCGGACAAGGTGGAGCCGGCGCGTCATGCCCTGGCCCGCGCACTGCAATCGATCCTGATACCCGAGCAGCGCAAATCCGCGGCAACGTTGATCGAACAGGTCTCGTATGCGCGCGGCCTGGATCGCGATGCGCAGATCGATGCCTGCCACGATGCGCTGGCGATCTTGCTGGACCAGGTGTCGAGCATCGATGAAGACCGCATATTGCGTCGCTTCATGGCGGTGATCGACGCCACAGTGCGCACCAATTTCTATCAGCAAAGCGCCGGCGAGTACGCGCCCTATATCAGTGTCAAGTTCGATCCGACGAAGGTGCCGGAACTGCCCAAGCCACGGCCGTTCCGCGAGATTTTCATGTATTCACCGCGGGTGGAGGGCGTACACCTGCGTTTTGGCCCGGTGGCGCGCGGTGGCTTGCGCTGGTCGGATCGGCGCGAGGATTTCCGCACCGAGGTGCTCGGCCTGGTCAAGGCGCAGATGGTGAAGAACACCGTCATCGTGCCGGTCGGTGCCAAGGGCGGGTTTTTCGTCAAGCGTCCGCCCGCCGGCGGCGATCGCGATGCCATCCTCAAGGAAGGCATCGCCTGCTATCAGATGTTCGTCAACAGCCTGCTTGACATCACCGACAATCTGATCGATGGCGAGGTGGTGCATCCGCACGATGTGGTGCGCCATGATGGCGACGATCCGTATTTGGTGGTGGCCGCCGACAAGGGCACCGCCACGTTTTCGGATATTGCCAATGCCATCGCGTTGCAGCGTGGCTACTGGCTCGGCGATGCGTTTGCTTCGGGGGGCTCGGTTGGCTACGACCACAAGCGCATGGGCATTACCGCGCGCGGTGCCTGGGAGTCGGTCAAGCGGCATTTCCGCGCCCTGGGCGTGGATTGCCAGAACGAAGATTTCACCTGTGTCGGTGTGGGTGACATGTCCGGCGACGTGTTCGGCAACGGCATGTTGTTGTCGCGCCACCTGCGGCTGCTGGCTGCATTCGATCATCGCCATATTTTCATCGACCCCAATCCCGATCCCGAGCGCAGCTTGGTGGAGCGTGAGCGGCTGTTCAATCTGCCGCGTTCGAGTTGGGACGACTACGACCGCAGCCTGATCGCGGCTGGCGGCGGGGTTTTCCCGCGCACGCTGAAGTCGATCACCCTCAGCGCCGAGATGAAAGCCGCACTCGGCATCGATGACGAGGTCATCCAGCTCAGCCCCACCGAGTTGATGAGCGCCATTCTCAAGGCACCGGTCGATCTGCTCTGGAACGGCGGCATTGGCAGCTACGTCAAGGCCAGCAGCGAGAGTCACGAGGCGGTGGGCGACCGCGCCAACAATGCGCTGCGTGTCGACGGCAGCAGCTTGCGCTGCCGGGTGGTGGGTGAGGGTGGCAATCTGGGCATGACCCAGCGTGGCCGCATCGAAGCAGCGATGGCGGGGGTGTTGCTGAACACCGATTTCATCGACAACTCGGCCGGCGTGGATACCTCCGACCACGAGGTCAACATCAAGATATTGCTCGATGACGCGGTCAAGGCGGGCGAGCTCGATACTGCACAACGCAACACCCTGCTCGCCAGCATGACCGACGAGGTGGGCGCGCTGGTGCTCAACGATAATTATCGGCAAAGCCAGGCGATCAGCGTCATGGAGCGCATGAGCGTCGCCCGGCTGGGCTCCAAGGCGCATTTCATGCGCACTTTGGAGAGCAAAGGCTTGCTCGACCGCGCGCTGGAGTACCTGCCTACCGATGCCGATTTGGCGCAACGCAAAGCGCGCGGGCAGGGCCTCACCCGACCAGAATTGTCGGTGCTGCTGTCGTACGCAAAGATCGTCATCTTTCAGCAAATGCTCGACTCCGACGTGCCGGAAGACCCGTACCTGTCGAAGGAGCTGCTGCGCTATTTTCCGCAGGCGGTGCAGGATCGCTTCGCCGCACGCATGCAGTACCATCCGTTGCGTCGTGAAATCATCGCTACTGCGGTCACCAACTCGCTGGTCAACCGCATGGGCTGCACCTTCATGATGCGGATGAAGGAAGATACCGGCGAAAACGCGGCACAGGTCGCCAAGGCCTACACGATCACGCGCGAGGTGCTCGATTCGCGGGCACTGTGGGCGGTGATCGACGAGCTGGACCTGAAGGTACCTGAATCGGCACAAATCGATGCCTTGCAGCGGATATGGGTACTGCAACGTGCCTTGACCCGTTGGTTCCTTGCCCGCCCCGGGCGCCTGGGCCAGATTGCCGATCAGGTTGAGCGCTATCAGCCCGGGATGGATGCCTTGCGTGCGGCCCTGCCGACACTGCTCGATGACGCCACGGCCACCGGTTTTGCGGCCGACAGTGGGCAGTGGCAGGAACAGGGTTTCCCGGACGGGTTGGCGACCGCGTTGGCCAGCCTGCCGCTGCTCAATGCCAGTCTCGACATCATCGACTGCGCCAGCCGTTGCAATCGCAGCGTCGCCGATGTCGCTACCGTGTTCTTTGCGCTCGGCGATGGCCTGCACCTCAACTGGCTGCTTGCGCGCGTGGATGAGTTGCCGGTCGAGGGGCGCTGGCATGCCAATGCACGCGGCGTGCTGCGCGACGAGTTGCTGGATCGGCAATCGGCGCTGGCCGAGCAGGTACTCGCTGCTGCCGATCCGGCGCGGGCGGCCAAGGGCCTGGTGGAGGAATGGTTGAATCGCGATGATGCCGCGTTGCTGGGCGCGCGTGCCGTCCTTGACGAGTTGCGCAATCAGCGCAACATGGATTTCCCGACGATTTCGGTAGCGGCACGGCGGCTCGGGCAATTGCTGTTGGATACCACCGCCTGAAGACGCTCCGGGTTGCGCACGGTCGCGGGTTTCGGCGGCCGCGGTGAACGGCTGCGGGGTCGCGGGTTTCGGGCGCGATGCGCCCCGGGTTTCGGCTTCGCCTCAACCCGGGCTGCAAGGGCGTGAGGTGTGGTAGCC
>PFJA01000209.1 GCA_002782905.1 Lysobacterales bacterium CG_4_10_14_3_um_filter_64_11 | reverse complement strand
CGCCGCCAGCGACTCGGCGGCCCGATTGTTCATGTACATCGCCGTCACCGTGTCGCGCGACACGCTTCTGACCGGTTGCCTGCGGCGATCCTTGCGCGGGATAAAATCGATCACCGTTGCCGAATTGTCGGTCGATTTGACGCCCTGTTCGGCACGATTTTCCCGCAGCACCACGTTGACGTGGCCGTTGTAGAACACCAGGTCGCCGTTGCGGCTCAGGGTGGGCTCATCCAGCACCTCCTGAAACTGCACCTCCAGACCGATCTCATCGGCCAGTGACGCGGTCAGCATCACCAGCGACAGGCAATTGCCGGAACCTGCCGCGAACGCTTCGGCGGCGTTGCGGGTAAACGCGGCGTCGTATTCGATGGTGAGCTTGCCGCCCGCTTGCAGGGCATTGATCAAACCCCATTGCGGCCGTTCCGCATGCAGCCGCCGCGCAATATCCCGATCCAGATAGCTGCGCATCGGCGCGGACAGCGCGAACGCGGCAGCCGCATCGATCACGTCATCCGCCGGCTGGAACCAACGGTCCTGGAACAAATTCGGCGCAACACTGCTGCTCGGCACCGAGGCACAGGCGCTGAGCACAATCACCAGGGCAACGATTGACAGGCGCTGCATAGCCTCCTCCGCGCCAAGTATCCGACCGCAATTTCAACCACGTCAATGTGCCATTGGCCCCAACGGCACTTGCTCAAGCGCATGACCTCACCTTTCGTGATTCCCGTGACAGCGGAAATCCAGTGACTCATGGTGCGAAAGGTACTGGGTCCCCGCTTTCGTGGGGATGACGACGCTCAAGCAAGTGTCATTCCCCTTGGTCCATCAATCCAGCACCTCCACCTTCAGCGCGCGCTCGCGCACTTGGCCGTGGTCATCCACCGCGCGCAGATGGTGCGAACCGGCATGCGGGGCTTGCCAGAACAGCGTTTCACCGGGTGCAACCTGGCCCAGGTAGGCGTCGTCGGCAAACCAGTACAGGCGGCGCACCGCGGCATCGACGCTGGCGCTGAGGGCGATGCGGTTACGTTCGGGCTGGCTGCGCCGCAGGGTATAGCTGACGCCACGCAGCGGCGAGTCGATGCGCGGCGGCTCACCGTCAGCGATGATGGCGCAATCGGCATCCGCAGGCGGCTTGCGCCGTGGCATGCCGGCCTGCGCGAACACCTGGGCCAGATCCGACGGCCAGTATTCGAAGACCTCGCGGCGCGTATGTTGCGGGTCATACGGCGGACACGCCAGCGTGCCGCTGCGGGTATCGATCATCACCGCGCGATGCACGTTGCTGACCCGGATCGGGCTCTTGCCGGGGATGAACCAGGTGTCGCCGCGTTGCGGGCAATCGGCGTTGGGCAGGTCGCCACTGGCCAGGCAGATTTCGACTTTCTTGACGTTTTGCGGCAGGGTCCAGGCCGGCTCGGCCAGTTGCCGGTCCTGCGCGGCAATGGCATCGACGATGCGAAAGAACAACGGTGCCGCAGCCTGCGCACCGATCAGCGCCGGATTGCCGCTGCCATCGAAATGGCCGCTCCACACCACCAGCACGTACGGGCCGAACACGCCGGCCGTCCAGGCATCGCGGAACGCCCACGAGGTACCGGTCTTCCAGTACACCGGCAGACCGCGACTGCCGACGCGCGCGCCCTGCCCCAGCACGCCATCGTCGGGCCGTGGGTTCTGGCGCAGCATGTCCATCACCATGAAACTGGCTTCATCGCTGAGCAGCCGCACCGCTTGCGCCTGTGCTTCGTCAACCCGAAAACGCAGCGGCCGCAGCGCGCCGCGATTGGCCAGCATCGCGTACAGCCGCGCCAGTTCCTGCATGGTCACCTCGCCGCCGCCGAGCACCAACGCCAGCCCATAGTGACGCTCGCTGGCCATGCGGCTGATACCGGCCGCCTTGAGCAAACCATACAGATTGGGCGAAGCCAACCGCGCCGCCACCTGCACCGCGGGAATGTTGCGGCTGCGGATCAGCGCATCGGTGGCGTTGACCGGCCCGAGGAAACGGCCATCGAAATTCTCCGGGCTGAATGGCCCGAATGCGCTCGGCACATCGCGCAGCACCGTGCGCGGATGCAGCACGCCCTGATCGATGCCCAACGCGTAGACGAACGGCTTGAGGGTGGAACCGGGCGAACGTTTGGCAGCGGTGCCGTTGACCTGCCCAGCGATGCCAGCATCGAAATAATCGGCCGAGCCGACCAAGGCTTTTACCGCCATGTCGCGGCTATCGACCAGCAACGCGGCGGCATTGTCGATGCCACGTTCGCGCTGCACGTGCAGAAAGCCTTCGATCTGCCGTTCCAGGGTGCGTTGCAGGCGCAGGTCAAGCGTGCTGTCGAGGCGCGCCGGCAGCGCGCCCTGACGACGGGCAGCGCGCAACATCTGATCCACCGCATGCGGTGCCGCATACGGTAACGCCGACGGCGCACGCAGACTCAACGGCAATCGCAACAGCGCATCCTGGCCGTCATCGCCACCGTGGACAAGCCGCCAACGCTGATACAGCCGTGCGCGCGCCGCCGCCAGCGAATCGCCGAGCACGCGGCTGCCGCCATCGCCGCCCGCCAGCGTCGAGCGCAGACGCCGGCTCGGGTCTTGCGGCAACACCGCCAGCGCCAGCGCTTCGGGCAGGGTGAGCCGCGCCACCGGCTTGTCGAAATAAATCAGGCTGGCGGCAGCAACGCCTTCGATGTTGCCGCCGTACGGCGCGAGGTTCAGATATGCCTCCAGGATCGCGTCCTTGGAATAGCACAGCTCCAGTTGCAGCGCGCGCGCGATCTGCACCAGCTTGCCAGCCGGCGTGCGCGTGTTGAGCCGGTACACCAAGCGCGCCAGTTGCATGCTCAGCGTGGAGCCACCTTGCAGCGCGCCGCGCGCGATGTAGCTTTGGTATGCGCCACGCAGCAGGCTCAGCGGGTTGAAGCCCGGATGCCAGCGGAACCACTGGTCCTCCTGCAACAGAACCGCCGCGATCAGTTGCGGCGGCATCTGCGCCAGATCCAGCCACAGTCGGTATTTGTCGTCACCGCTCAGCACCAGCCGCAGCAGCCGGCCTTCAGCGTCGTACACCGCCGTCGAACCGGGCACCTGCGCCGACAGCGGCGGGTGCGGCCACAAACGTATCCCCACCAGCGCGAGACCGATGAAAGCCGCCACCAGCACTGCGCGCGCGAAGCGCTTTCGCCAACGCGCGCGCATATGCGTTATGGCCGCTTCACCGTGATTGCGCCGCCGAGCGAACGCGCCTGCACGGTGCGCTCGTACATCGACTCGGCATAAGCCGGCGGCACCACGAAACGGCCGGCGTTGGTGGCCTTGATGCGGTACACGAACTGGCTGACGCGGGTTCCGGCATAGCCGTAAATCACGATGCGATCATCGCGCACGTCGGCGTAGTCGAGCGCAAAGTTGGAGCGGTCCAGACCGATCGATGGGCGCCACGCGGGGATCGCTGCGGACTCGGCTTCGTCGCCCTCATATTCACCCTCGTCGCCCGAGTCCACGTATGCCGGTTTCGGCGTGGCGCCAGCGAGTTCCTGCACCGGCTCGAAGCCACCGGGCAGCAGATCGACGATGGCGACATTGCTGAAGCCGTTGCCACGGGTAGCGCGAATCTTCAGATGCACCTGGATCTCCTCGCCCAGCGTCACCGTGTCCACCACCTTGCCCTCGGCATTGGTGAACTCGCGGATGATCTCCAGTCCTTCACGGATTTCGCTGTCCGGCGGATTGCGATCGAAGCCGGTTTCGCTGACGCTGTACCAAGCCGGTTGATCGGCGCTGTTGCTCACTTGCAGCGCCTTGGCGGCGGCATCGAAGGCCGCACGCAGCACCAGGCCATCGGCCGTGCCGAGCGGCGTGTTGCCGCCGTTGGCGTCGGTTTGCGCGATTTGCAGTTCGCCGCTCTCGGGCTTGCCGAAGCGATCGCTGTAGCTGCCCAGCGCCAGCACCGTCAACGCCGATGACAGCGTGTTGTAGCGGCCCTTGCCCAGCATCTGCACGATGTTCGCCAGCGCCTTGGGCGAGAGCTTTTGCGCACGCTCCGGGAAGTGACGACTGAGCAGAAACAGCACGCTGGCATCGCGGATCAGCGGATCGTAGAAGCGGTCGTAGTTCCATTCCAGCTCGATCGCATCGCGGCTTAGCACGGCGGCGGGCGCGGCGATCAGCGTATCGGCTTCGCGGTCGAGCTTGAGCAGCTTGAGGCTGGCTGCCAGATAGGCAGCCACGCTGTCGCTCTGCCACTGCTTCGGATAGTGCGCGTCCAGGCGCTCGCGCACCGCGGCGATCGCGTTGCTGGTGACCTGCTGCTGGCGGGTCAGCAGATAGATCGCAAACGCACGTTCGCGCAGCGCCGGCAGCGAGCCATCGCTGTCGTCGCTGGCCAAGCGCTTGAGATACTGGTTGCCACGCGCAAGCATTTCATCGGGCACGGCCCAACCGCGCTCGCGCGCTTCGATCAGGAACTGCATGGTGTACACCGCCACGTACGGCTGCACGTCGATGGTCGGCATCCAGTAGCCAAAGCCACCCTCGGCGTTCTGGCGTGAGCGCAGCAAACCCATCAGATCGGCAAAGCCGGTGCGCGCGCGCGCCGAATCGGTGCGTTGCAGGCTGCCGAACTCCGGATACTGCGCCAGCACCAGCCCCGGCATGGCGCGGCTGAGCACCTGCTCGGTGCACTGGTGCGGGAAGGCATCGAGATAACCGCTCAGGCCGTTGGCGAGCACCAGCGGCGAATACGACGCGGCCGCCGTTCGCTTGGCGAAGGCGTCGTACAGCTCGCGCAACGGCCCGATAGCTTCCACGCCCTCGCCCAGGTTGCCGATGACCACCGTGTTGCGATACGGCTGTGCCGGACGCACTGAGACATCGGCGCCCAGACTGGCTGCATACGTGCCGCTGCTGGCGGTAAAGCGCAGCCGCGACGCGCCCGGCTCACCCATGGCGCGCAGGCGGAAGATCAGCACGCCCTCACGCATGCCGCCCAGGCTCAGCGTCTGCTCGGCGGCATCGATCACCTCAAGTTGCGCCTCGGGCTGAATCGTCACCGTGATCGGCAAGATCGTGTCGCCAAGATTCTCGACGTTGTTGGCCACCCCCACGCTCACCTCGAACGCATCGCCCGGCGCCACCATGGCCGGCGCATTGGGCGACAGCACGAAATCGCCGCGCACGGTGGTGCTGCCCACGAACGCGCCCATGGTGTCGCCGGATACCGCCACCGCCATCAGCCGCAACTGGCCGTTGAAGTCTTCTGGAATGACATAGCGCACTTCGCCATCGCCATCGACGTCGATCAGCCCCGACCAGTAAGCAACCGGCGCCGCGCGCTTTTTGCGGAACGGATTGAGATGGCGGCCGAGCAAGGCATCGGCGTCGCCACCCGGTGCCGCCGCGGCCAGCAACTGCGCGAACTCGGGCAGGATCAGATCGAGAATCTGCCGCGTTTGCACCTGCAGCATGCGCTTTTGCAGGAAGTGATCGAGCGGATCGCCGAGCTGGTAGCGCGCCACCTGCAAAATGCCCTCGTCCACCGCAAACACCGCCACCCGCGCCGGGCGAGCGGTGTGCAGTTGCATCCGCAAGGTATCGCCCGGCTTCACCAACGCCGGCGCGTCCACCTTCAACGCCAATTGGTGCGCGGCGCGACTCACCGAGAACGGCACGATGGCGTAGCTCAGCGGGCTCATGAAGATTTCCGGCGAGCCCGGATCGCGCACGTACTGCACATTCACATAACCATTGCCGGTGAAATCGGCCGGCACCCGGATGTGCTGCACCGAGCCGGTGCTGGCGGCCTTGAACCACTGCTGCGCATACACCGTGTCGCGCTCGATGGTGATCAGCCCGGAGCCGGCATAGGGCGCACGCACCGAAATCTCGATCGTCTCGCCGGGCGCGTAATCGTGCTTGTCCAGGGTGAGTTGCAGTTCGGCGTTGCGCTCCAGCGAGCGGCTGATGTTGGCAGTGCCGGCCACCGTGAACAGCACGCGGTTGAGTTCCTCGCCGGCCGCGTTCTTCACCAGCAGCGCGTAGCTGCCCGGTGCATCGGTCGGCAGCGGCAGATCGAGGCCAGCAGACGGGATGGCGAGCACCTCATCGCGCAGCGGCACTTCCTTGAGCTTGCTCTCGTACTTGTACACGCCCGAATCCTGCCGGGTCAGGATCGACGCATAGCGCCGCTCCAGCAGCACCAGGGTGAGGCCGTCCACCGCCGTCTGCTTGGCGGCGGGGTCGATCGCAATCAGTCGCAGCATGCGCTTGGCCTCGCCACGAATGGCATCGAGATCGCCATCGGCCTTGACCCCGATCAGATAATCGCGCGACGACACCAGGCTGCTGACTTCGGCGCTGACGCTGCGCCCGCCTTCGGCCTCGAAACCGCGCGCCACGAACAGCAGGCGGTAGCTGGCGTTGGCGTATTTGCCCAGATCGAGTGCGAACTCGGCGTCGCCCTGATCGTTGGTGGTCTGCGTACCCAGCGCCTCGCTGTAACCCTCCTTGGCGCGCTTGGGATCGTAGAACTGAAAGTCTGGATAGCGGCGAAATGCCGGAAACGCCGGGGTCAGGGTCAGGCTGGCCTCGACTCGTCGCGCGGCGGCCGGGGTACCAAACAGGTTTTGCAGATTGAAGCGTGCGCTCAGCGCCGTGGGCTTCACCCAGCCCTCGCTGAGCTCGGTGCTCAGATGCGCGCTGGCCTTCATGCGGTCGGGCAGGAACTCCTTCACCTGCACCGTGGTGGAGCCGATGCGCTCCACTTGATTGCTATGGCGCACCAGCGACAGGCTGACCGTCCACACGCCGGTGGGCGACGCCTCGCTGGTGGCGTAGCTCAGTTCCTCAAAACCCTCCTTGCCCAGTCGCACGCTGCGCCGATCCACGCGCAGGCCACGCGGATCGACGATATCCACCTGCAACGGCACGCCTTCCAGCGAGCGCTGCCAGTCCAGCGTGCGCACGATCATGCCGATGTTGAAGGTGTCGCCGGGCCGGTACAGACCGCGATCGGAAAACAGCCAGGCACTGAGCTGGCCGGACATGTCGGAATTGCGAATGCCACCGACATCGAAGCGCGAGGTATCGAGCTGGCGGTCGCCGCCGCGCAGCGGCAGGAACGACAGATCCTCGCCCTTGCGCACCACCAGCAGCGACGGCGTTTTTTCGCGATCAAATCCATCCAGCGCAGCGAAATGCGCGTGCCCTTGCGCATCGCTGGCCAGCGCGAGCAGACGCTGGCCGTTCTTGCCGAGAATCTCGACGCTGGCGCCAGCCACCGGCTCGCCCTTTTCCAGCGACTGCACGAACACATCCAGGCTGCCGTCCATCGACTTCTTCAACAACACGCCCAGATCGGTGACCACCACCAGCCGGGTGTCCTGCAGGTTGGCGCCGTAATTGTCGTAGACGTAGTCATTGCCGTCATCGCGGCCCGGGGTGAGATCGGCCGCGCTGAGTTCCTGGGTTGCCTCGGCCTGCCTTTGTGCAGCCTCGCGCTGCCGCCGTTCGGCCTCCGGATCGTAGTTGCGCAGAGCCAGCAGGAATACGCCACGCTTGCCGCCATCGCGCAGGTAACGCGACAGGTCGATGCCTTCGTAATGTGCCTTGCCCGGCTCGGCGTCGGCAAAGGTGAGGGTCTGCTCGAAACGCTCGCTGATCTGATCCGGCGACAAGCCGCTCAACTGCGGCTTGGCGTAGCTGCCGTAGTTGAGTGCGGCCAGATTCGACAACTGTTCGGGCAACACCCGGCCGATGTCCAGACGCAGCCCCGGCACATTGCGCGCCACCACCGCCACGCGCTGCTCGCCCTTGAGGCTGAGCAAGGCGCCATCGGCCATGAAGCGCAGCATGCGCGGGTAGTCCGGCACGCGCACCACAAATGCCGCCGGCTTGCCCAGCATGAAACCGCCGAACGAACTCAGCCCGCGATCCACTCGCACGTACAGATAACGCCCGACATCGGCCTTGAACTTGTAGCTGTGCAGGGTCTGGTATTCGAGCTCGCTGGCGACCGGATCGAGATCGAGCTTCTCGGCTGCCGCGATCACGCTCTCACTCATCTCGCGCGCGCTGCCGGACCAGTTGTACGGATAACGGCGCTCCTGCTCGCGCGCACCCGGGCGATGCAGCGGCAGCAACCACACCGACAGTTTCTGGTTGATGTCGCGCTCGGCCACCGCCTGCGACGCCGACACCATCAGCACCTGCTCGGGTTCGAAGCGGGCGTTGTCGACCAACGTCGGCTCCACGCTGTCGATGGCCAGGCTGTACTTGCCGGGCACCGCCACCTCGCCCGCCAATGATTCGGCAAACGGCTTGCCGCCGCGCGCCGCGTGCACGCCCTTGT
>PFJA01000023.1 GCA_002782905.1 Lysobacterales bacterium CG_4_10_14_3_um_filter_64_11 | reverse complement strand
TGCGGATGGCACCACGGTGAGGGTCTGCGACATGCGAAATCTCCGCGTTTTGCTCTGCCTCGGGGTGTTGGCTGGCCTCGCAGCCTGTCAGCAGTCCACTGCACCACCTGCGGCGGTGCCGGTCGTTGCCGAACCAGAGCCCGGGTTTTCGGTCATCGAAGCCGACATCGACCAGATTCAGCAAGCGCTGCAGAACGGCACGCTCAGTTCGCGCGAGCTGGTGCAGGCGTATCTCGACCGCATCGCCGCCATCGACGTGGCCGGCCCGAGTCTGCATGCCGTCATCGAACTCAATCCGGACGCGCTCGGCGAGGCCGACCAGCGCGATGCCGAGCGCCGGCAAAATCACCTGCGTGGGCCGTTGCACGGGATTGCCGTGCTGCTCAAGGACAACATCGACGCCACGCCGATGATCAACTCCGCCGGCTCGCTGGCGTTGGCCGATAACCGCCCGCCCGATGATGCGTTCGTGGTGGCGCGTTTGCGCGCAGCCGGCGCGGTGATTCTCGGCAAGACCAACCTCAGCGAATGGGCCAACTTCCGCTCCACGCATTCGGCCTCGGGCTGGAGCGCGCGCGGTGGCCAGACCCGCAATCCGTATGTGCTCGATCGCAGCCCCTGTGGTTCCAGCGCCGGCACCGGCACCGCCATTGCCGCCAGTCTTGCCAGTGTTGGCATCGGCACCGAGACCGACGGCAGCGTGATCTGTCCGTCAGCCGTTAACGGATTGGTTGGCATCAAGCCCACCGTTGGCCTGGTCAGCCGTGATGGCATCATCCCGATTTCCGCCAGCCAGGACACCGCCGGTGCGATGGCACGCAACGTCACTGATGCCGCCGTGCTGCTTGGCGCCATGGCCGGCAGCGACCCCGCCGACCCGGCGACCGCGGCAGCCGACCAACGCGGCAGCAGCGATTACCGCGCCCACCTCAAGCCCGATGCGTTGCGCGGTGCCCGCATCGGCGTGGTGCGCGCGTCGATGGGTTTTCATCCCGCTGTCGATGCGGTGATGGAGCAAGCCATCGCGCAGCTGCGTGCGGCTGGTGCGCAAGTGCTCGATGCCACCATCCCGACGCAGGGCCAGTGGGATGATCCCGAGTTCAGCGTGCTGTTGTACGAGTTCAAGGACGGCATGGCGCGCTACCTTGCCGGCAGCAACGTGGCACACAAATCGCTGGCTGATCTGATCGCCTTCAACAGCGCCCACGCCGATGTCGAAATGCCGTGGTTTGGGCAGGAGATTTTCACCATGGCTGAGGGCAAAGGCCCGCTCAGCGATGCCGCTTATGTCAAGGCGCGCGATGATGCGCGGCGGCTGGCCGGCGCCGAAGGCATCGATGCCGCGCTTGCGGCGCAGCAGCTCGACGCGTTGCTGGCCCCCGCCACCGGCCCGGCCTGGCCGGTGGACCCGGTCAACGGCGATCATTTCCTGGGTGCCGGCTACGGCGCCGCCGCGGTTGCCGGTTATCCCAGCATCACCGTGCCGGCCGGCGCCGTGCATGGCCTGCCGGTCGGCGTGGTGTTTCTCGGCCCGGCCTGGAGCGAGGGCCGTTTGATCGAACTGGCGTATGGCTACGAGCAGGCCAGCCACGCGCGCAAACCACCCGCGTATCGCCCGACGTTGTAGCCCGGGTTTCGGGCGCGCTGCGCCCCGGGTTTCGGCGTTGCCTCAACCCGGGCTACACGGTTGGCTGTGGTGCTTTGCTGTTGTGGTAGCCCGGG
>PFJA01000228.1:4100-8465 GCA_002782905.1 Lysobacterales bacterium CG_4_10_14_3_um_filter_64_11 | reverse complement strand
ACGAGCAGAATGACGCTTTGTTGGCAGCGGCACAGCAGCAAATGTCAGCGGCTGCGACGCGGCAGGTGATGGTCCTGATCGGTAGTTCCGACGCATCGCGTTCGCTTGCTTCCGCACGCGCCTTCTCCGCTTCGGTGGAGCGCGGCACCGAGTTGATGGCGCTGCGTGATGACAGTGCCAGCAATACCGCGGCGCTGGCGTTTTATCAACCCTATCGCGATCGGTTGCTGACCGCTGATCAACGGCTGTATCTCAGTGGTACACCGTTGCCATTGCTGGCCGAACAAGCACTGGCGCGGTTGTATGCACCCGGCTTGAGTAGTGGCCCGGCGCCATGGCGTTCCGACCCGCTGGGACTTTGGACGGGTTGGTGGCAAGCCCGCCTGGGTACTGGCGTGTCCATTCGCGACGCTCTGCCCGTGGTGTCGCGGCAGGGCATCGAATGGGTGGTCCTTCGTTTTACAACCCGCAGTTCAGGCGTCAGCGCAACTGGTGGCCGACGCGTCGGCAGCGCACTTGATCGCGCCAGTATTGCAGCGAAGATGACGTCTCCCGACGTGCGTGTCCTTCGTGCCGGCGTGCCGCTGTATGCCGAAGCGGCCGCCGAACGTGCCAGTACCGAGGTAAACACCATCGGACTCGGCTCACTATTCGCCGTGATCATGCTGATGTGGTTGGTTTTCCGTGGGCCACGGCCGATTGTTCTGGTGTCTGTGTCGCTGGTGATCGGTGTCGCAGCGGGTGCAGCAGCCACCGCGCTGGTGTTCGGTGAAGTACATCTTCTCACCTTGGTCTTTGGCGCCAGCTTGGTCGGCGTGGCCGAAGACTACGGCATTCACTACTTCGCGCTGCGGCAAGGTCATGAAACGCTCGGCCGGCACGGGTTGATGCGTTTTCTCTTGCCCGGCTTGAGTACGGCGCTGGTCACCAGCGCGCTCGCTTACCTGGCGCTGGGGTTGGCCCCGTTTCCTGGGTTGCGCCAGATGGCGGTGTTCTCTGCGAGCGGATTGTTTGCTGCATTCGCGACGGTCGCGTGCTGGTTCCCCCAGCTGGATAGTGACGTATCTCCGGTCAGCAGGTTTGGACGGGCAATTTCGCGATCATTGACCTGTTGGCCGCGTGCCCGTTGGCGCGATCTTGGCACCTGGGCTGTCGCCACAGCGCTTGCCCTGTTTGTCGGGTTGGGGCTATCCCGACTTGTGGTGCGCGATGACCTTCGCACCCTGCAGCACGCGCCCACAGCGTTGCTGGCGCAGCAAACGGAGTTGGCAAGTGTACTTGGCGTGCCCAGCCCGGCGCAGTTTTATCTGGTGCGGGGCGTTGGTTCTGAGCAGGTACTGCAACGCGAAGAACAGCTGAAGATGTTGCTTGACCAGCGCCTAACGGCCGCGCGGATCACGGGATACAGCGCAATTTCCGACTGGGTCCCGTCACTGAGCAGACAGCTCGCGGACGCCGGGTTGAGCGCGCAAATCGAGGTCAGCGTATTGGCACGGGTTTCGGCGATCATCGGCGACAAAATTGTGCGCACACCCTTCGCCGCGCCTGCGCTGCGCATCGATGATTGGTTGCAACAGCCTGTGTCAGAGCCGTTTCGCGGGCGGTGGTTGCGCACAAACGACGGTCAATCGGCCAGTCTCCTGCTGTTGCATGGGGTCGGGCCACGGTCGGACATCGCGCTGCTGGCGGCTCAGGCCAGTAAGGTGCCAGGGGTGACGTGGGTTGATCGCAGTGCCGAGATCTCGCGTCTGCTTGGGCATTATCGGCAGATGATGACATGGTTGTTGGGGCTCGGTTTCATTGTGGTTGGCATTGCGCTGTGGTTTCGATATCGTGCTTTGGCATGGCGTGCGTTATTGCCTAGCCTGATCGCGATGCTGCTCAGTGTTGCCGTGTTGGGTTGGGTTGGCGAACCATTTCAGTTGTTCAGCGTGCTGGCTCTGCTTTTGTTGCTGGGCATGGGCGTGGACTACGGTATTTTCCTGGTCGAACATGCTGGCGACGGCGCAAGTTGGTTGGCTGTGTCAGTTGGCGCGGCCAGCACCCTTCTTGCTTTTGGGTTGCTTTCGTTTTCTGCAACGCCGGCGCTACACGTATTTGGTTTGACGATGTTTATTGGGATCACTGTGGTATGGGCACTCTCGCCGTGTTTCAGGCCGCTGGCCCACATCTTTGGCGCTGTCGATCCGTCCCCTGTTTCCAGAGATTGAGCATGAACCCATCAGCAATGACCTGCGGCACGCACAATTATGTTCCCGATACTCGATTTGGCCTGTGGTTTTTGCGCAGCCGCGTCTGGCAGCAGCGGGTACTGCGGGTTGCGATCGCCGATCTGCTGAAATTGTTTGATCGGGCGATTCCTGCCGCGGCAGTGGTTCTGGATGTCGGCTGTGGTCAGGGCGGGTCATTGGCACCGATATGCGAGGCATTCAACCCCGCGTGCATCATTGGTGTGGACGCGGATACAGCAAGCCTGAAACGCTGCCGCAACGAGGCCGATCGTCTCGGTATAGAGGTCAAGCTGATTGCGGGTGATTGCGCCGCGATCGGTTTGCCTGATGCCAGTGCCGACATGGTTTTCTGTCACCAGACGTTTCACCATTTGGTGGATCAGGAGCAAGCCTTGCGGGAGTTCTGGCGCGTGCTCAAACCAGGTGGCACGTTGTTGTTTGCCGAGTCGACCAAGGCGTATATCGATACATGGGTGATCCGCTGGTTGTTTCGCCACCCGATGCACGTACAAAAATCCGCGTCGCAGTATTTGCAGATGTTACGCAAGCAGGGGTTCATATTTTCAGATCGCAACGTGTCATTCCCTTACTTGTGGTGGAGTCGTGCCAAGGATTTCGGGCTACTGGAACGCATCGGCCTGGGCGTGCCACCGCCGCGTGGGCAGCGTGAAGAAACATTGGTGAATGCGGTGGTGCAAAAGCCACTGGCGGCGGCGCGATGCTAAGCAGACATTGGCTGCTCATTTCTTTGCTGTTGTTGGCTGGTTGCGCGGGCACGGCAACACGCGGCAACGACGCGGTTGTGAGTCAGCTTGAGTTGCGTTTGTCGCCCGCAAGCTTGGGCCACGAGCTTGCATTGCAGCAGCAGTTGATATTTTCGTTCCGAAAATCACTTTATGCCGTTGATGCTTTGCTGGAGGTCGATGCTGGTGAGGTTCGTTTGGCGGTGCAGTCTTTGGGGCGGTCTGTGTTGCGTTTGCACTGGAATGGTATCGAGTTGAAGCAGCATCGCTCGGCGGATTTGCCAGCATCGCTGCGCGGCGAAACGGTGTTGAGCGATCTGCAATTGAGCTATTGGCCGATCGCAGTGATCCGTTCCGCACTGCCCGAGAGTTGGAGCGTGAGTGAGGTCAACGGTGTGCGTCGGGTGTATCGAGATGGGCGCGAAGTCGTGGCGGTACACTATCTGTCGCCGCAGCGCATCGAAATCGTCAGGCCGCACAGCGATAGTCGCCTGACCGTTTTGTCGGTAGCGATGGCAGTGCCGTTGTGATGGCACCGGTTTACCTCAACGATCTCGGCATCATTTGCGCGCTCGGCTCGGGCAAGGCAGCAGTCGCCGAGGCCCTGTTTGCTGCCGATGCGCCGCGCGGTGTTGCCATGGTGCGGCGACATGGTTCGAATCAGGTGCTGGCGCTCGGCGCCGTCAATCGATCCTTGCCCAGCTTGGCGGCATTGCCGTCTCGATTGCGGGGACGCACCAATGCCATGCTGCAGGTTGCATTGGAAGAAATTCGCCCACAGGTGGATGCGGCGATAGATCGATTCGGCACGTCGCGAGTAGCGGTTGTGTTGGGCACCAGCACAGCGGGCATGGTGGAAAGCGAAAGGGCGCAACGCTTCCATGCGGAGCACGGGTACTGGCCGGACGATTTTGACTACGTACAGCGCGAGCTGGGTTCGCCTTCGCAATTTCTCAGCCATCTGCTGGGCGTCAGCGGTCCGGCGTACAGCGTTTCAACTGCCTGTACCGCGAGTACCAAGGCAATGGCATCTGCTGCGCGATTGCTCCTCGCAGGCCTGGCTGATGCCGTTGTCACCGGCGGTGTCGATTCGTTGTGCGACATGACGATTGCCGGGTTCAGCGCATTGGAAGCAGTGGCGCCCATTCGCTGCAACCCGTTCTCATTGCACCGCAATGGCATCAATATCGGAGAGGGGGCAGCTTTGTTTGTGCTCACACGCGAACCAGGCGTGGTGCGTCTGGCGGGGTGGGGCGAAAGTTCCGACGCTTATCACATGTCGGCGCCAGATCCTGCGGGACGTGGCGCCAGCAGCGCATTGCGTGATGCGCTGCAAAGTGCCGGAGTGGGTGCGGGCGCTATCGACTACATCAACCTGCACGGTACGGCGA
>PFJA01000228.1:0-4086 GCA_002782905.1 Lysobacterales bacterium CG_4_10_14_3_um_filter_64_11 | reverse complement strand
GCGATGGAAAGCAAGGTGGTGGCTGAAGTGTTCGGGTTGTCAACCGCGTCGAGTTCAACCAAACCACTGACCGGGCACGCGTTGGGTGCCGCAGGTGCCATCGATGCGGCCTTGTGCTGGCTGACCCTGGTGAACAACGCACAGGGGTATTTGCCACCGCACTGGTGGGATGGCGTCGCGGACCCGACCTTGCCGACACTGCACATGGTCGCGCCGGGTGAGTTATCGCCGCGGCCGTTGCGCTACCTTTTGAGCCATAACTTTGCATTTGGTGGCAGCAACGCGGCACTGGTGCTGGGGGCAGGATAAGTGGAAGTCGTGAATATCCGTGTCGAGGATGTCGTCCCCCATCGCGGGACGTCGTTGCTGATTGATCGATTGCTTGCATACGACGAAGGATTCATGGCGGTTGAGGCGTTGGTTCGTGGCGACAACGTGTTTGCTGCGGCACAGGGCGTGCCGGTTTGGGTCGGTATTGAGTACATGGCGCAAGCGATTGCGGCCTGGGCAGGTTGCCGCGCACTGCGCACCAATACGCCGGTCAGGCTCGGTTTTTTGCTGGGAACGCGCCGTTTTGACTGCGTCGAAGAATATTTCCGGCTTGGTCAGCGCCTGCGTATCGAAGCACGGCGCGAGCTTTCGGCCGAAAACGGGATGGGCATGTTCGCTTGCCGCATTCTCATCGCGACGGTCGAGGTCGCCAAGGCCAACGTCCTGGTTTACGAGCCACCTGACATCGAGGATTTCTTGAACGGAGCCGCCGAATGATGACAGCACTGAGTGTTCTGGTTACCGGTGCCAGCCGCGGCATCGGTCGTGCCATCGCCTTGCGATTGGCGCGCGATGGTTATGACGTGGTGGTGCATTACCGCGATCAGCACGAACAAGCGGCGCAGGTTGTGGCCCAGATAGCGGGCGCGGGTTCACACGCGCGCGCATTGTGTTTCGACATCGCTGATCGCGCGGCGTGTGCGGCGATTCTGGCGGAGGACATGGCCAGACATGGCACCTATTACGGCGTAGTGTGCAATGCCGGTATCGCGCGTGACAACGCGTTCCCGGCGATGGCGGATGCGGAGTGGGATAGCGTCATTCATACCAATCTCGACGGTTTTTACAATGTGTTGAAACCATTGATCATGCCGATGGTGCATCGTCGTGCGCCCGGTCGAATCGTGACGCTCGCATCGGTCTCTGGCTTGGTCGGAAATCGCGGGCAGGTAAACTACAGCGCGGCCAAGGCGGGCATTATCGGTGCCAGCAAGGCATTGGCTCTGGAACTGGCGAAGCGACGGATCACGGTGAACTGCATCGCGCCCGGATTGATCGAAACCGAGATGTTGGACGCGGCAATCATCGAGCAGGCAATGCCGATGATTCCGATGCGCCGCCTGGGCCAGCCTGACGAAGTGGCGGCGCTTGTCAGCTTCCTGATGTCTGGCGAGGCAGGCTACATTACCCGACAGGTGATTTCGATAAATGGAGGCATGGTCTGATGGTGCGCGTGGTTGTAACCGGTATGGGCGTGATCAGTCCATTGGGAAGCGACTGGCTGTCGGCGCTGGCGCGGCTGCGGCAGTATAGGAACTGTGTCCATCGTTATGACGACTGGGCCATCTACAAAGGGTTGAATACCCGGTTGGGCGTTCCGGCCGCACCGTTCGAGCTGCCGGCACACTATCACCGCAAGAGCATGCGCAGCATGGGGCGGGTGGCACTGATGGCTACCCGTGCCAGTGAACTGGCGCTGGTTGATGCCGGCCTGCTCAATGATCCGGTAATCCGGAGCGGGCAGGTGGGGATCGCCTATGGCTCGTCGGCGGGGACGCCTTCCTCGGTCGCCGCGTTCGGGCGCATGATGCTGGACTTTGATACGCAGTCTATCAATGCGAACACCTACATCAAGATGATGAGTCACACTGCGCCGGTCAACATCGGTGTTTTTTTCGGCATCACCGGTCGCGTGATCACCACATCCAGCGCCTGCACTTCGGCTAGCCAGGGTATTGGCTACGCGTACGAGGCGATCAAGGCAGGCCACCAGATCGCAATGTTGGCGGGTGGCGCGGATGAACTGGATGTCACTTCCGCCGCGGTGTTCGACACGCTTTTCGCCACCAGTGTACGCAACGACACTCCCGAGCTCACGCCCCGGCCGTTTGATCGAAATCGCGATGGTCTTGTGATTGGTGAAGGTGCCGGTACGCTGGTTCTTGAAAACCTGGAGTATGCCAGGGCACGTGGGGCGCATATCCATGCCGAGGTGCTCGGTTTCGGAACCAACAGCGACGGGGTGCATGTAACTCAACCAAACGCCGAAACCATGGCCATTGCCATGCGGCTGGCACTGCACGATGCACGGGTGGATCCGCAGCGTGTCGGATATATCAATGCACACGGTACCGCCACCGATCACGGCGATATTGCCGAAACGCAGGCAACCCGCGCAGTATTCGGTGCGCAAACGCCCATCAGTTCCCTCAAGAGCTACACCGGCCACACCCTCGGTGCGTGCGGTGCATTGGAAGCGTGGGCCAGCATCAACATGATGCGTGAAGGCTGGTTCGCGCCAACCATCAATCTCGATGAAGTCGATGAGCGCTGTGCTGAACTCGATTATATTACCGGTGTCGGTCGTACGTTGGAGACGGACGTGGTGATGAGCAACAATTTTGCATTCGGGGGTATCAATACCTCACTGATCTTTCGCCGATGGGATGAATGAACCATCCACCGCGCTGCCGCGTTGGTGGCCAAACAACCCGTCACCATCAAGTCGATCCTGGAGGTTTGCCCAATGAAGATGAAGGTACTCGCCGTATTTCTGATGCTGTTTGCGATGAATCCGCTAGACGCGAGGAACAACACGTTGTATTTGCCGATCAGCGATGTGGTCGACGGCTCGTACGCGCACAATCAGCTCGATGGGTCGGTACGTTTTTATTTCGCGGATCAGCCATCGCCGCGTGTCCTCGACACGATGGATGAAGATTTCAGCAACCGTAAAACGAATGCGTTCGGCAAGACCGATGTCGAGGCCTGCAAATGGGCGATGCTTTCGGCACTGGTTGCGCTGCAGGAATCGGCAAAAGCGCGTGGCGCCAATGCCGTGATTGGCGTCGCCAGTTATTACAAAAAGAAGGTATATGCCGATCGCGCGAAGTACGAGTGCCATGCCGGCGCGTTGTTGGCGGGTGTTGCCTTGAAAGGTACGTATGCCAAGGTAGTCGATACGAAATGACGTGTGGCCGCCAGGCCTTCGTCCGGCTCGCGTGCCTCATGCCCGTATTGGCAGAGGCTCAGGCCAACGGCTTGTCCTGGCTGAGTGACGGCGAAAGGTCGCGGGTCGATGCCATGGGTTCCCGCGCACGGCGTGATCAATTCATCGCCGGTCACTGGCTTGCTAGATGTCATGCTGCTGATGTGGTTGGCGGCGAGCCGAAGCATTGGCATCTGACGGCTGTGGATGATGGCGGGCTGTCGTTGTGTTCCGCAAAGGTCGCAGAAGGCGCTCGGCTGCACGCATCGCTGAGTCATAGTGGTTTGTGGCTTGCGGCCGCCATTGCACCGTTTCCGGTAGGTGTTGACGTCGAGTGTGCGCGCAATGATCGCAATATCGCCGCACTGCTGGATTACTGCTTCTCGGCGCATGACTGCGATGGGGTTCGACGAATGCCGGGTCGTGAGCAGCATGCAGCGTTTTATCGTCTTTGGACGTTGTGCGAGGCTCAGGGCAAGCGTGATGGCCATGGCCTGCGTCCTGAGCTGACACGACGCCAATACCTGCTGTGCTCAGAACCCGAAAATGCTGAAGCTGTATCCTGGCAGCTCGGTTTTGCCGGTCTGGCGGTAGCCGGAGAGACCGCGATGCGTGTACACCTGACCGGGATTTTCGGAAAAGTGGAGCCTGCGTTTTGGCGGTTTGTCCCGGCGGGTGCCTGACAAACCGCGAACCGCGAAACCATCCGGCTTCCTTACGGCTTCTGCCTTCTAAGCGTTTCAATGCGATAATCTGGCGCATTCCGAAACCCTGCCGAGTCCATGCAAGATACCTATCAACCCCAGGCCATCGAGGCCGCCGCCCAG
>PFJA01000234.1 GCA_002782905.1 Lysobacterales bacterium CG_4_10_14_3_um_filter_64_11 | reverse complement strand
GCACCCCCGGTAGCCCGGGTTGAGGCGAAGCCGAAACCCGGGGCCCGATACCCGTTCACCGCGAACACACCAAACCCGCGACCCTGCACCGATTCACCGCGCAGCCACTAGCGCGCCAAGGCCGCCACCAGCAGCGCGCGAATGCGCTCTTGCAAACGTGCTGCGGCATCGGGCAACCAGGCGAAACTATCCTCGTCCATGTAGTTGCGTTGCGCCAACTCCAGTTGCACGGCATCGATTCCGGCGTCGGGCCGGCCGTAATGGCGGGTGATGTAACCGCCCTTGAAGCGGCCGTTGGCAACCCATGAATACGTGTGCTGTGCCGCCAACCACGCTGCGATCCGCGCCTGCCGCTGCGGCGTGCAACTGCGGCCATCGGCAGTCCCGACATTGAAGTCGGGAAGCCGGCCAGCGAACAGAAACGGGCATTCAGCGCGAATCGAATGCGCCTCCCACAACAATACCCGGCCGTGTTCGCCGCGCAATCGCGTCAGCTCATCGGCAAGGGCGCGATGATAGGGCTGCCAGTAACGCTCGCGGCGTTGCGCAATTTCATCCGGATTCGGTGCCTGCCCGTCACGGTAGATCGAACCGCCATCAAAGCGTTGCACTGGGCACAGCCCGGTGCTGTTTTGCCCGGGATACAAAGACACATCGTCCGGCGGCCGGTTGAGATCGACGAGATAACGCGAGTAATGCGGAATCAGCATTGACGCGCCCAATGCGCGGGCGAACGCATACAGCCGGCTGACATGCCAGTCGGTATCAGGAAGCGCACGCGCCGGCTCGCTGAGGCGCGAGGCCAAGCCCGCCGGCAGTTGCCTGCCGTCGTGCGGCAGACTGATCAGCAGCGGCGCGCTGCCACGTTCCAGGGTGAATACCGTCATGCACCGATTGTACGTCGCCACAACAGCCGATCGCTGGTATCCACCGCCACCGCAGCAGTGGCCGCCATCGCGATGGTTACCACGGCAACGCAATCGTTGACAGTACAATGAAAATACCGGAACGTGCTCCAGCCGCGCGGTTAAAAGGCTCTACCGGCCACCACCGAGGCTGCACATGTATCCAGCACGATTGACATGATCAACGCCAACACGCCGTTGCACGCCGCGACTGCTCTGTCCGCCCCGCCGTTTGCGATCCACAACGCGGATGGCCGCAGCGGTTTGCTGTTGCTGTGTGAACACGCCAGCAACCATATACCGGCGCAATACCACGGTCTTGGCCTGAGTCGCGAACAACAGCGCCGCCATATCGCTTGGGATATTGGTGCGCTCGCGGTGGCCACGGCACTGTCATCGGCACTCGATGCACCGCTGGTATTCGCCACCTACTCGCGCCTGCTGCTTGATCTGAATCGCCCAATCGACGCCGATGACTCGATCGTGGCACACAGTGAAGACACCGCCATCCCCGGCAATGATCGCCTCGATCCGGGCGAACGCGCACTGCGGCAGCGCGCCCTCTATCATCCATTCCATGCCGCGGTCGCGCGGCTCATTGACGCGCGACTGGCACGCGGACAAGCCACCGCGCTGCTGTCCATGCATTCCTTCACCCCGACCTACCTCGGAGTCTCCCGCCCCTGGCATGTCGGCGTACTGGCCGAACACGACCGTCGGCTCGCCGATGCCCTGCTGCGTGCGCTGCGCGCCGACCCTGCCCTGTGTGTCGGCGACAACCAGCCCTATGCTCCATCGCAAGGCGTGTATCACAGCATGGACCGGCACGGACAACAGCGCGGGCTTGCCTGTGCGATGATCGAACTGCGCAACGATCTGATTGCGCAAACGGGTACGCAACGCGCCTGGGCCGAACGCCTGTGCGCTGTGCTGACGCCCGCGCTGGCACGGCACTGACTGAAACCGGTGCGGCGGCGCTGATCAAGGCGGCAAGTGCGGGCGTGGCATGACCGTACAATGGTGGCAGAATCGGGCTTGTATAGCCGTCCTTGCCGGAATCGGACAATCGCTTGCACGATGTCATCGTCAAATCCGTACACCTGTGGCTGCAACGTCTGGTCGTCGACCTGAATCTGTGCCCTTTCGCCAAGCGCGAGTGGGTGAAAAATCGCGTTCGCTGCGTGGTCAGCGAGGCACAAACCGAAGACCAGTTGCTGGCCGCACTGCAATGCGAGCTGGAACGGCTTGAGCGCGATTCGTCGATTGAAACCACGTTGCTGATCCATCCACAGGTGCTGCAGGACTTTGGCGACTACAACCAGTTTCTCGACGTTGCCGATGGGCTGCTGACCGACAGGCAGCTCGACGGGGTGTACCAAATCGCCAGTTTTCACCCCGATTACCAGTTCGCCGGCACCGTGCCCGACGCCGCCGAGAACTACAGTAATCGCTCGCCGTACCCGCTGCTGCATCTGCTGCGCGAGGACAGCCTTGAGCGCGCCATCGCCAGTTATCCCGATGTCGATGGCATCCCCGCACGCAACATCGCACGGCTGAACCGTTTGGGGACGAACGCGCTGAAGGCATTGCTGGATTCGTGCGTGCGTGCCGCCGGGGCAGCAGACGGGTGAGCCGCGACGCCGTGTGGCAACGGAGCTGATTTGACTTGAACTGCGCACGAACCACGAACCGGGGAGGTTCATCGCGGGCGTCAACGGCGCCGATCCGAACCGGTCAGCCCGTGAACGATACAAACCGCCACGAGGCCCGCAAAGAACGGCAAAATGCGCAAGCGAAAGACAACGCAATATCAGGTTCACAAGCGCCACAGGCGCGGATTAGGGAATCTCTGAACAAGTCGGTTTTCGTCATTCCAGAGACTGCGCGTGTTTGGAACGCGCGCGAGCAGCGATGCCGGCCCGTAGGGCGGCGGGCATGGACAGCCCGCCGCAAAGCTGGAATCCGGCGCAAACAGCAGCATGATTATCCGCTTGCGCTGTGGTGACGGCGTGCTGGTTTGCCGCCCAATCAAACCGCGACAAGCGCCTACCCCTGGGTTCGTATCCGCTTATCCGTTGCGCTCTTTGCGTCCTTCGCGGACCCAACGAGTTACGCTCTTCGCGGACTACCAACGCACGTGACCGATAGCCGGCATACCTCACTCAGGCGTTGCGGCCGGGTTGGACTTGGGATGCCGGATATCGCGTCCCTCAACCAGGTAGAACACGTACTGCGCGATGTTCTTGGCATGATCGCCGATCCGTTCCAGCGCTTTCATCGCGAACATCACCTGGATCACCTGACCGACCGAATCAGGATAACGATTGGCGAAGCCCTTGATGCTGACGATGATCGCCTTGTAGCCCTCATCGAGCGTGTCGTCGGCGTCTTTTACTTCAGCGGCGCGATCCAGGTCGAGGCGCACCAGCGCGTCGAGTGCGCCGCGCAACATGGTCAGCGCGTATTGCGACAACGCCGAAACCTGGCTTGATTGCGCAATGTCACCCGCTTCGCGGCCCTCTTCATGCAATTGCAGCGCAATGCGCGCTATCTTCTTGGCTTCGTCGCCAACGCGTTCCAGATCATTGACGGTTTTCGACAGTGTCAGCACCGTGCGCAGATCCACGCCCAACGGCGAGCGCAACGCCAGTAATTGTGCTACCTCTTCGTCAGCCTTGAGCTCAAGCCGGTCGATACTGCGGTCGTGCTCGATCACCTCGCGCGCAATCGTCAGGTCGCCACCTGCGAGCACGCTGATCGCGCGCGCCACCTGCTCTTCCACCTCACCACCCATCTTGAGCACGAGATCGCGCAGGGTGGCCAGTTCTTCGTCGAATTTCTTGAGCGTATGAGCGCCCGTCGTAATGGACATCGTGCTGTCCTCCCGCTCAGCCAAATCGGCCAGTAATGTAGTTTTCAGTCTGCTCTTTTTTCGGCTTGGTGAATATCTGCTCGGTTTCGCCGTATTCGATCAGTTCACCCAGGTACATGAAGGCAGTGTACTTGGACACACGTCCCGCCTGCTGCATGTTGTGGGTGACGATGAGGATCGTCACCTTGTTGCGCAGCTCCATGATCAGCTCTTCGATGTTGGCGGTGGCGATCGGATCGAGCGCCGAGGTGGGCTCGTCGAACAGCACGATTTCCGGCTCGGTGGCTAGCGTGCGGGCAATGCACAGACGCTGCTGCTGGCCGCCCGACAAACTGGTAGCGAGGTTGTCGAGACGATCCTTGACCTCATCCCAGATCGCCGCATCACGCAGCGCCTTTTCCACTTTCTCGGCCAACACCACCGGTCGCCGCTCACCCATGATGCGCAGGCCGTAGGCCACGTTCTCGAAGATCGACTTGGGAAACGGGTTGGGCTTCTGGAACACCATGCCGATGCGCAGCCGGGTTTCGATCGGGTCGACATCGGCCGCCAGCAGGTCGACGTCGTCTGGATACAAGCGAATCTCGCCCTGGTATCGGCTGCCCGGATACAGGTCGTGCATGCGGTTGAAGCAGCGCAGCAGCGTTGACTTGCCGCAACCCGATGGGCCGATCAACGCCGTCACTTGCTTGTCCATCACCGGCAGGTTGACGTCCTTGAGCGCGCAGAAATCGCCGTAGTAGAAGCTCAGATTGCGGACTTCCGCCTTGTTCTCTTCAGAGTTCATCGAATCACCATTTGATGCGCTGGCGAGCGCGGTAGCGCAGCCAGATGGCGCACGCGTTCATCAACAGGGTCATGGCCACCAGCACCACACCGGCAGCGGCGGCATTGACGTGGAACTGCGGGTCGGGGCGTGAAATCCAGTTGAACATCTGGATCGGCATCACCGTGAACGGCGAGGACAGCCAATCGACATTGAGGAATGGAGGCGTGCTGGTCACCATCGGCGGCGGCAGAAAGGCGATGAAGGTGAGTGCGCCGATGGTGATGATCGGCGCGGTCTCGCCAATGGCGCGCGACAGGCCGATGATCACGCCGGTCATGATGCCGGCTGAGGAATAGGGAAGCACGTGATCGCGCACCGTTTGCCAACGCGTCGCCCCCAGGGCGTACGCGGCTTCGCGGATGGCGTTGGGTACCGCACGAATGGACTCGCGCGTGGACACGATCACGATCGGCAAGATCAACATCGCCAGGGTCAGGCCCGCAGTCAGGATGCTCTCGCCCAAGCCGACTTGATACACCAGCAGGCCAAGGGCGAGCAATCCGTAAATGATCGATGGCACGCCGGCGAGATTGGAGACGTTGATCTCGATGATCTCGGCCAGCACACCCTTGCCGGAATACTCCTCAAGGTAGATGCCAGCCGCCACGCCCACCGGCACCGCCGCCAGCGCGGTGACGAACATCACCGCCACACTGCCCACCCATGCCGACAGGATGCCCGCCTGGGCGGCACGGCGTGATGGAAAGTTGGCGAAGAAATCGAGATTTAAACGCGAGACGCCGTCGATCACTAGTTGCGCAAACAGCGCGAACAGCACCAGTATCGCCAGCAGCATGACCGCCAGACCAAGGATGTCGAACAGCATGTCGCGGCGTTTGTGCTGACGAATCAGTGCCTGGATCTGCTGCGGATTCAGGGCCATCAGTAGGCCTCCCGGTAACGCTTGCGCACCCAATGGCCGATCAGGTTGAACACCATGGTCATTGCGAACAACACCAGGCCCGCGGCAAAGATGCTCTGATAGCCAATCGAACCGTGCGGCAGGTCGCCCATCGCCACCTGCACGATGAATGCGGTGATGGTGGCCGCCGCCTGGGTCGGATCAAAGGTGAAATTGGGCTGCTGTCCAGCCGCGATCGCCACCACCATGGTTTCGCCAACTGCGCGTGAAATGCCGAGGATATAGGACGCGACGATGCCCGATAGCGCCGCCGGCGTTACCACCCGCGTGGCGGTTTGAAAACGGCTCGCTCCCATTGCATAGGATGCTTCGCGCAAATGCATGGGCACCGCACGCATGGCGTCTTCCGACAGCGAGCTGATGTACGGCACAATCATGATGCCGATCACGATGCCGGGGCCGAGCATGTTGAAGCCAGGCAGGTTGGGCATGACGTTTTGCAACATCGGCGTGATGAACAGCAGCGCGAAATAGCCAAACACCACCGTCGGCACGCCGCTGATCAATTCGAGGATCGGCTTGACTACTTCACGCACCAGCGGCCGTGCGAACTCGCTCAGATAGATCGCCAGCACGGTGCCCATCGGCACCGCCACCAACAACGCCACCAGGCTGGTGGTCAGGGTGCCGGCAACCAGCGGCAGAATGCCGTATTGCGGATTCTCGAACAGCGGTGTCCACTGCGTGCCGGTAAAAAACTCGCGCAACGATACATGGGCAAAAAAGCTCGACGATTCATACAGCAGGATTGCCACGATGGCGGCGGTGATCAACACCGCCGACAAGGCTGCTGCGAACAAACAAACCTCGACCATGCGTTCGCGCAGCTTCGACCAGCGGCCACGTACCGGGCGCAGGGACGCACCAACCGCCACCACTCCTTGTACTGCGCCCATGGCCATCGTTCGCAGCCGTCTCAGTGCGCTTCGCGCGACAAAAGGTCTTCGATGCGCACGCCGATCTCGGCGTGGCCGCCAAATACCGTGCCCACCTTGCCGCTGCGGAGGTTCTCAAGTGCCAGGGTGTAGGCCCGCTCCGGCAGTGGAATGTACTTGACTTCCTCGATCAGCGGCACCGCCTTGGTAAGGTAGTACTCCACGAACTGCTTCACCTCCGGCCGCTCCTTGGCTGCCTTGGCACTGACATAGATGAAGATCGGACGCGACAGCGGCTGATAGCTGCCGTCGATCACGGCTTGCGCGGACGGTGCAACGGCCGGCGCATCGGCGTCTAGCTTGATCTTGACCGCGGTAAGGCGAGCGGTGTTTTCCTGGTAATAGGCAAAACCGAAGAAGCCCAGTGCATTCTTGTCTTGCGCCACACCGGTAACCAGCACGTTGTCATCCTCGCTGGCGGTAAAGTCGCCACGGCTGGACTTGGACTTGCCAACTACCGCTTCGGTGAAATAATCGAATGTGCCGGAGTCGGCGCCCGCACCGAACAGATTCATCGGCTCATCGGGCCACGCCGGGTTGACCTGGTTCCAACGCGTGATCGTTCCTTGCGCTTGCGGACTCCAGATCGTCTTGAGCTCGGCCACGGTCATTTCCTGCGCCCAGGTATTGGCCGGGTTGATCACTACGGTGAGCGCGTCGAAGGCAACCGGCAGCTCGATGAACTCCACCCCGGCCGCCCGACACGCCTCGATTTCCTGGCTCAGGATTGGCCGCGAGGCATCGGATATGTCGGTCTCGCCACGGCAGAACTTCTTGAAGCCGCCACCGGTGCCGGAAACGCCCACCGTAACTTTCACCGTGCCAGCGGTATCGGACTGAAACTCCTCGGCAACTGCCTCAGTCACTGGATACACCGTGCTCGACCCGTCAACGGTCACCAGCACCTGCTCCTGACGCTGTCCACCGCAGCCTGCCAGCACACCAACAACGGCAAGCGCAATCCATGCATTTGAATGTTTCATGATCGCTCTCCTGAACCAAAAGCCACTGACCGACGAAGGGCCATTCCGGCCGGGGCAGCGGCATGCATGCCCAGCATCGGCTCAGAATATGTCACTAATGTTGCTATTTTATGACATATGGCGCCTGCGCGCGGATACCCGGCTGCGCCGCAGGCATGTCGCAACTATCGGCAAAGACCGATACTGTAGCGCATGACCAGCGACCGCCCCACCACCTATCAGTTGCTCGACCAACTCGCCTGCGGGCCCGCCGCCGACACCGTCAGCATGGATGCGCTGCTGGTGCACTTTCGCCGCAGCGCATTCGGCGCATTGCTGCTGGTAAGCGTCCTTCCCGCCTTCATCCCGCTGCCCGCTGGAGCGGGCGCGATTGCTGGGCCATTGGTCATGCTGGTGGGCGTGCAAATGCTGCTGACCCTCAGCAAGCCCCTGCTGCCACGCTGGCTGTGCCGACGCGGGCCAAGCCGGGGTGCGTTGCAACGCTTCCTCAAGCACGGCAAACCCACGTTTTCCTGGCTCGAACGGCGGGTACGGCCGCGCTTGGACATCGTGATTGCGCACCCACTGGCGAGCGCCTTCACCGGCCTGCAACTGGTGCTGTTGGGGTTCCTGCTGGCGCTTCCGATTCCGCTCACCAATTACCCGTTTGGCCTGCTGTTGCTGGCCTATGCGCTGGGCCTGCTGGAGCGTGATGGCGCCCTGATGCTGTTCGCATGGAGTGCGGGTATTGCCACGGTGATCGGCTTTGCCCTGCTGTCCGAGGCGGTAACCGCCTGGCTCACCCAGTGGCTGGCGTAGTCTGGCCCCGACCGGAGCGTAACCACACCAACATCTTGCCGTTGAAGGGGGCACATTGCGCCGGTAAATCCAAAGGTGTCGCGCAATCCCGGGTTACGGCCTTCGGCCTGCAACCCGGGCTACACCAACATCGTTGCATCACCATGTAGCCCGGGTTATAGCCGCGCAGCGGCGAAACCCGGGGCACGCAGTGCCGGCGAAACCCGGGGCACGCAGTGCCGGCGAAACCCGGG
>PFJA01000054.1 GCA_002782905.1 Lysobacterales bacterium CG_4_10_14_3_um_filter_64_11 | reverse complement strand
CCCCGGGTTTTCGGCTTCGCCTCAACCCGGGCTACAAGGGCGTGAGGTGTGGTAACCCCGGGTTTTCGGCTTCGCCTCAACCCGGGCTGCAAGGGCGTGAGGTGTGGTAGCCCGGGCGACGGCATTGCGGCACGTTCAACTCGATCGCACCACCAACGCAAAGCCGGCGTCTGCGAGGTAGTTTGCTTCGGCATCCAGATCGCTGCCCGTGAGTGGGTGGCGATCGAGCCAGTTGCGCGGTGCGCGCAGCTCCAGAGTACGGGCATCGACCTTCAGTTTGAGGCGCGGCAGTGCATCACGCTCGTGGCCACGGTGCAGCAGCACGGCGTGGCGCAGCAACACGATCAGGCGCAGGCCGGGCAGCGACAGCCGGTCGGGTAGCGAATCGACGGCGTTGCGCGAGAGGTTGCGGCGCTGGCAACGGATCAACACCGAGAGCATTTTCTGCTCTTGCCGGGAAAATCCGGCAATGTCGGAGTGTTCGATCAGGTAGGCGCCATGCACATGATGCTGGCTGTGTGCTATCGCCAAGCCGACCTCGTGAATGCGTGCGGCCCAGGCCAGCATGCGGCGATCGTCGTCGCCAAGCTCCCAGTCTTTGGCAATCTGATCGAACAGGTCGAGTGCGGTTGCTTCCACGCGCTGCGCCTGTTCGCGGTCGACATCGTAGCGCTGCATCAGTGCCGAAACCGAGTCTTCGCGTGGGTCTTCGTCGCTGGCGCGACCGATGATGTCGTACAAAATGCCTTCGCGCATCGCGGTTTTGCTGATTTGCATGCGCTTGAGGTCGAGTTCGTTGAACGCTGCCTGCAACACCAGCAGGCCGCCAGCGATGACGCTGCGGCGGTCGTCGTCCAGCCCCGCGAGGCGAATATCGGCGACGTGGTCGAAGCCGAGCAGCCGGTCGCAAATCTGTTCGACGGCCGTGTCGCTGATCTGACCACGCGACAGCTTCATCTTGCTGGCGATTTCGCCGACCGCCTTGATGGTGCCGGATGAGCCATAGACTTCTTTCCAGCCGCGCTCGCGATAGATCGCAGCGAATTGCTGGAACTCGGCCGATATTTCGGTGAGCGCTTCGCGCCAGCGGCGTTTGCTCAGTTTGCCGTCGGCAAAAAAACGGCGGGTGGTGGCGATGCAGCCCAGTTGCAGGCTTTCGCGCTCCAGCGGCTCATAGCGCTTGCCGATGATGAACTCGGTGGAGCCACCGCCAATGTCGATGACCAGGCGATTGCGGCCGGACGGCGGGTAGCCGTGCGCAACCCCGAGATAGATCAGGCGTGCTTCCTCACGCCCGGAAACCACTTCGATGGCATGGCCGAGGGCGGTCTCAGCCGGCACCAGAAAGCTCAGTGGTTTGTGCAGTTGGCGCACGCTGTTGGTGGCGATGGCACGTACCCGGTGCGCTGGAATGGTGCGAATACGCTGCCCCAGCCGCGCCAGGGCATCGAGCGCGCGCGCCAGCACTTCGGGATGCAAGCCGCCATGGGCATCGAGGCCTTCGGCCAGGCGCACGCTGTCGCGCAGGCGGTCCACGATACGCAATTGGCCCAACACGTAGCGCGCCACGACCATGTGGAAGCTGTTGGACCCCAGATCGATTGCCGCCAGCAGCTCGCCGTTCTGAAGTTTGCTGCGTGTGTCGGGCATCGTCGCTCAGCCGCGGATCAGGTTGAGCAGGTGGGTCTGGGCGTTGTGCGGCATCGCGTCCGGGCCGCACACAACGCGTTGGTAGC
>PFJA01000196.1 GCA_002782905.1 Lysobacterales bacterium CG_4_10_14_3_um_filter_64_11 | reverse complement strand
CAACGCGCAGCCGGTGGTGCGCATCGAGGCCGTCAGCAAGGCCTACAACGCCGGCCAGCCGGGCGAGGTGAAAGCGCTGCGCGCGGTGTCGCTGCACATCAGCGCCGGCGAGTTCGTCGCCATCATGGGGCCGTCGGGTTCGGGCAAGACCACACTGATGAACATCATCGGTTGTCTGGACACACCCAGCAGCGGCAGCTACTGGTGCGGCGGCGTCGATGTCGCCAGCCTCGATGCCGCCGGCCGTGCGGCGTTGCGCTTGCGCCAGATCGGTTTCGTGTTTCAGGGCTTTCATCTGCTGCCGCGGCAGAATGCGCTGGACAACGTTGCCCTGCCGCTGATCTACGCCGGTGTGCCGCGCGCGCAACGCATCGCGCGTGCCCATGCCGCGCTCGCTCAGGTCGGCCTGGCCGATCGCGCCCTGCATCGGCCCAGCGAATTATCCGGTGGCCAGCAACAGCGCGTGGCGATTGCTCGTGCGCTGATCAACGTGCCGCCGATCGTGCTTGCCGATGAACCCACCGGCGCATTGGACTCGCGCACCGGCGAAGAAATCCTGGCGCTGTTCACCACCCTGCAACGGCACGGCCACACCATCATCCTGATCACCCACGACCCGGAAGTGGCGCATCATGCCGATCGCATCTACGTGATGCGCGATGGCGAACTGCACGAAGAACTGGTCGGCAGCAAATCGCAGGCGCGCAAGGAGCAACCATGAAAACCCTCGACATCATCGCCATGGCCGCGTTTGCCCTGCGCGGCAACTGGCTGCGCAGCGTGCTCACCGCACTGGGCGTGATCATCGGCATCGCCGCGGTGATCGTGATGGTGGCGGTGGGCCGTGGCACCCAGACCGAACTCGATGCCACCTTGTCGCGGCTGGGTTCCAACCGCATCGAAATCTTCGCCAGCTCGGCGCGCAGCGGCGCGGTGCGGCTCGGCGCCGGCACCCTGAGCACACTCAGCAGCGGCGACGTGGCGGCTATCCGCGCCGAGATTCCCGAGGTGCAGTACGTGTCCGGGCAGATCCGCGGCGGTGGCCAGGCGATCTTCGCCGAGCGCAACTGGTCAACCAGTTGGAACGGCGTCAGCGAAGACTATTTCGCCATCAACAACTGGCAATTGCTGCACGGCGAATGGTTCAGCCCGCGCGATTATGCCGGCGCCGGCAAGGTGGCGATCATCGGCACCAGCGTGCGTGACAAACTGTTCGATGGCAGCGACCCGATCGGCGCCACCATCCGCCTGGCGCGGGTGCCACTGCGCGTGGTCGGCGTGTTGCAATCCAAGGGGCAGAGCGGTTGGGGCGGCGATGCCGATGACGTAATCATGGTGCCGCTGCAAGCGGCGCGGCGACGGCTCAGTGGCACCGTTGGCCTGGCCGCCGATGGCGTGCAGCAGATTTCGGTGGGTGTGGGCCGCGCCGAAGACCTCAGCCGCGCCGCCGAGGCGCTGGCCAACCTGCTGCGCCAGCGGCACAAGATCGCGCCCGGCGCAGAAGACGATTTCACCATCCGCAATCTGTCGGAGATCGTTTCCACCCGCACCCAGACCACGCGCCTGATGTCGTTGCTGCTGGGCGCCGTCGCCGGCATCTCGCTGTTGGTCGGTGGTATTGGCATCATGAACATCATGCTGGTGTCGGTTACCGAACGCATCCGCGAAATCGGCCTGCGCATGGCGGTGGGCGCCGGCCCGCGTGAAGTGCGCCTGCAATTTCTCGCCGAAGCGATGATGATCTCGCTCG
>PFJA01000150.1 GCA_002782905.1 Lysobacterales bacterium CG_4_10_14_3_um_filter_64_11 | reverse complement strand
CGCGTTTGGCGCGGTGTTTGCGCGGGCACTCGCACAGCCGCCGAGGCTGGTCATCGGCTGCGGCCGTCAAGGCGCACTGGCCAGCCGACTGTTGCGCGCTGCCGGCACCAAGGCCGTGCAGATTCTCGACCCGCGTATCGCTACCCGGCACTGGGATGCGGTGATCGCACCCGCGCACGATGCCCTGATCGGCGGCAATGTGATCACGCCGCTGTGCAGCCTGCACCCGGTGGACGCGGCATGGCTGGCAACAGCACGCCACGATCACCCCGAATTGGGCGCACTGCCCGGCCCGCGCAGCGTGCTGCTGCTCGGCGGGCCGATCGCCGCCGTCGCGCTCGATGCGAATTGGTGGCGCAGCGTGCTGGCGCTGCTCGAACGCCTGCGCGCGGCCGATGGCAGCATATTGGTCAGCACCTCGCGGCGCACCCCGGCATGGCTGCGCGCCGCCGCGGGCGCCATGTTGCCGCACACACCCGGCCTGCGCTGGCTCGATGCCAGTGATGGCGAAAACCCCTACCCCGGCCTGCTGGCGTGGGCCGACCGCATCATCGTCTCGCCCGACTCGGTCAACATGATCTCCGAAGCCTGCGCCACCGAGGTGCCGGTATGGGTGCCGGGGATGACGCTGGCGCGTGGCCGCCACGCCCGCTTCCTGCACGCATTGCAGGCACGTGGCCGCATCCGTGGCGAGCCCGACGACGCCGCGCCGTGGCCGATCACGCCATTGCTCGAACTGCCGGCGATTGCGCAGCAGGTGCGGGCGTTGTTGGGGTTGCGCTAAGGACGCCGCCGCATCCGCCGCCGCTCGATCAACTCGAATGCCGCCGGCAGTAGCAACATCGACAGCAGCGGCGCACTCAGCATGCCGCCCACCATCGGCGCCGCGATGCGCTGCATCACTTCGCTGCCGGCACCGGTGCCGATCAGGATCGGAAACAGGCCAGCGAGGATGGTCGCCACCGTCATCGCCTTGGGTCTGACGCGCATCACCGCGCCTTCGTGGATCGCTTCGCTCAATGCCTTCTCGTCGGCGTTGGGTTGTTCGGCCAGACGCCGATCCCAGGCTTGGCGCAGGTACAGCAGCATGATTACGCCGAACTCGGCAGACACACCGGCCAGCGCCAGAAAGCCGATGATGGTGGCGATCGAGACCGAGTGGCCGAGCAACCAGACCAGCCACAGGCCACCGACCAGCGCGAATGGCAGGCTGAGCATGATCAGCAGCGCTTCGGCGGCGCGCCGGAATACGGTCCAGATCAGCAGGAAGATCACCACCAACGCCACCGGCACGATGATCGTCAGTCGCTGCAAAGCGCGCGCCAGATATTCGAACTGGCCCGAATAGCTCACGCTGTAGCCGGGTGGCAGGAGCAGATCGGCGCCGAGGCGCGCACGCAGTGCATCCACCGTGGCCCCCAACTGGCCGGGCACGACATCGACATAAACATAGGTCACCAGCCGGGCATTTTCGCTGCGCAGCGCCGGCGGTCCGTCGCGCAGGCGGATGTCGGCGACATCGGCAAGCACCAGTTGGCTGCCATCGCTGGCAATGATCGGCAGCGCGGCCAACGCCGCCAGCGAATCGCGCTCGGGGCGCGGATAACGCAACACGATCGGGTAGCGTTCGCGGCCCTCGATGGTTTCGCCGATCGGTTCGCCACCGACCACGGTGGCAATGATCTGCTGCACCGCCTGCTGGCTCAAGCCGTAGCGCGCCGCCGCCTGCGTATCAACCACCACATCGACATAACGGCCGCCGGCGCTGCGCTCGGCAATCGCCGAACGCACGCCGGGTACGGTGCGCGCCAACGTCTCCACCTTGGCAGCCAGGCGCTGCAATTGTGCGCTGTCCGGGCCGGCGATCTTGACCCCGACCGGACTCTTGATGCCGGTGGCCAACATGTCGATGCGATTGCGAATCGGTGGCACCCACAGGTTGGACAGGCCCGGCACCTTGACTGCGGCGTCGAGTTCGGCGCGCAGCGCCTCTGGCGTGAGTCCGGGCCGCCACTGATCGCGCGGCTTGAACGTGATGGTGGTTTCGAACATCTCCAGCGGCGCCGGATCGGTCGCGGAATCGGCGCGCCCGGCCTTGCCGAACACATGCGCCACTTCGGGCACGGTGCGGATCATGCGGTCGGTCAATTGCAGCAATTCGCCGGCCTTGGCAGCGGACAACCCGGGCAGCGCGGTCGGCATGTACAGCAAGGTGCCTTCATCCAGAGGCGGCATGAACTCACTGCCCAGACGCAGCGCCGGCACCACGCTCAACGCGATCGCCAGCATGCCGACAGCCAAGGCCACGCGCGGCCGCCGCAACACCATCGCCAGCAGCGGCCGATAGATTGCGATCAAAAAACGGTTTAACGGGTTGCGTTGCTCGGAGCGAATCGTGCCGCGCACCAGGTAGCCCATCAGCACCGGCACCAGGGTAATCGACAGGCCCGCCGCCGCCGCCATGGCGTAGGTCTTGGTGTAGGCCAATGGGGCGAACAGGCGCCCCTCCTGCGCCTGCAACGCAAACACCGGCACGAACGACAAGGTGACAATCAGCAGGCTGATCGCCAGCGCCGGGCCGACCTCGACCGAGGCCGTGCCGACCACCTGCCAGCGCTCTTCGCCCGTGGCGTCGCGGCCGTTGTGCGCACGAAAATGTTCGAAATGCTTGTGCGCGTTTTCCACCATCACCACCGCCGCATCGACCATCGCACCGATGGCAATGGCGATGCCACCGAGCGACATCAGATTGGCGCTGATGCCTTGTTGCCGCATCACGATGAACGCGGCCAGCACACCCAGCGGCAGCGTCACCAGCGCGACCCCAGCCGAGCGCAAATGCCACAAAAACAGAACACAGACAATCGCGACCACGATGAACTCTTCGATCAGCTTGCCGCGCAGGTTTTGCACCGCCGCCTGAATCAACTCGGAGCGATCATAGGTGGGCACAATCTGCACGCCAGCGGGCAGGCTGGCGGCCAACTGCTGCAAGCGCTGCTTGACCGCGGCAATGGCGCTCAGGGCGTCGCCACCCGACCGCAACACCACCACGCCACCGGCAACCTCGCCTTCGCCATCGAGCTCGGCGATGCCACGACGAAACGCCGGCCCGCGCCGGATCGTGGCGACATCGCCGAGCAGCACCGGATTGCGCGCCGCATCGAGCACCAGAGGCACTTGTTCGAACGCTTCGCGGGTGCGCAAATAGCCTTCGCTGGCCACCATCATCTCGGCTTCGCCCTGCACGATCACCGAACCACCGACCGCACCGTTGGCGCTGCGCACGGCCTCAATCAACTGCTCCACAGTGATGCCCTGCGCACGCAGCCGCTGCGGATCGGGCACGATCTGCCAGGCACTTACCATGCCGCCCATGCTGGCCACTTCGGCCACGCCCGGCAACGCGGTCAGCTCAAACCGCAGCAGCCAGTCCTGGAGCGAACGCAGCTCGCCCAGATCGTGTTTGCCGCTGCGATCGACCAATGCGTATTCGTAAATCCAGCCGACCCCGGTTGCGTCCGGGCCGAGCGCCGGGCTCACGCCAGCCGGCAGGCGATCGAGCGCCTGGCTCAGGTATTCGAGCACCCGTGAGCGCGCCCAGTACGGGTCGGTGCCATCGTCGAACAGCACGTACACGAACGAATCACCGAAGAACGAGTAAGCGCGCACGGTGGTCACGCCAGGCACCGAGAGCATGGTGGTGGCCAGCGGATAGGTAAGCTGATCCTCGACGATCTGCGGGGTCTGGCCCGGCCATGGCGTGCGGATGATCACCTGGGTGTCGGAAAGGTCCGGCAACGCATCGATCGGCGTGTGCAGTAGCGACCAGGTGCCCATGATCGCCAGCAGCATGGCCGCGAACAGCACCGGCAAGCGGTTGGCCAGCGCGTAACGAATGATGGCGGCGATCATGGCTGGACACCCGGCTTGATACCGAGATCCGGTTCATGCCGGTGTTCGCTGTGTTTGTCGGCGGGCTCGGCATCGGCGTCGGCCTCGGCAGTGTCCGCCGACTGCGACACGCTGGCTTCGGAATCGAGCAGGAATTGGCCGGACAACACCACCCGCTCTCCCGCTTTCAGACCACTGCGGATTTCGGTGTGCCCCTGCGCCCGGCGCCCGGTACCGACCACGGCGATGCGATAACGCCCCTCGCCCTCGTCCAGCGCCAGCCGCGCCTGCGCACCGGTCAGGATCAACGCTTCGTCAGGCACCCACAACGCCGGCTCGCCCGGCGGCAATTGCAAGGTGACACGAGCGAACTGCCCCGGCACCAGTGCGCCATCCCGGTTATCGAGCACGATGCGCACGGTTTGGCTGCGCGAGCGCGGATCGATCTGCGGCAACACCTGCTCGATCTCGCCCTTTCGCAGGGTGCCGCCCAGAGCATCGATCGCGATGGAAACGTTGCCGCCGGCCGCCACTTGCGCGGCCTGCGCCTGCGGCAAGGCCGCTTCCAGCCAGACGCTGGCGAGCGGGTTGATCCGTGCCAGCAGTTCGCCCGGACGCAACCACTGTCCCTCGCGCACCGGCAACTCGGTGATCACGCCGCTGATCGGCGCATGCACGATCACCTGCGCCGTACGCTGTCCGCCGCGCTCGGCGGCGCGGATGTCGGCCTCGGCCAGGCCCAGACGCTGCAAGCGGCGACGGGCATCGCCGGCCAGTGCCCTGGCCTCGGCGGAATCGGCATCGCGCAACGCCAGATACTCGGCAATGGCGCTGGCCCATGCTGGCGCTTCCAACGCCGCCAGCGGCGCGCCTGCAACGATCGATTCATAGGGTGCCTTGATCCACAACCTGACCACCTGCGCGTCCACCGCGGTATCCAGCCGCGCTTCCCGGCGCAAGTCCCAGGTGATCGCGGCCGATGCCGTGACTTGGCCGGCAAGCTGGCTCGGCACGATCACCTGCGAACGCAGGCCCAGGCTCTGCACGGCCGCAGCCGCCACTTTCACCCCGGAAGTCGGCACCGCGTCGGCGTAGCGCGGCACCAATTGCATGTCCATGAACGGCGACTTGCCGGGTTTGTCGAAACGCTTGTCCGGCACCATCGGATCGAACCAATACAAAACATCACGCTCGGCCTTGGCGGTGGATTCGGTAGCTGGATCGCTGCGCTGGCCGGCACGATAGGCAAGCCATGCGGTCAACGTCAGGGCCATCGCAACAACGACGGCGGCGATGCCCAGATTGCGGGTATTCATGGCTGTAACTCCTGTGCTTGGAAGCGATACGCAAGGCCAACCCATGCGTTGCCCAGCGCCTGCAAGCGGCGGGTGGTTTCGATGCTGGCTTGCACTTCATCGCGGCGGGCATCGATCCAGCCATCGAGCGATTGCCCGGAACGATAGCTCGCCAGCGCCAGCGCACTGCGATCGTGCAGCAGCGGCAGGCGTTCGCGCTGATCGCGTTGGGTCTGCGCAACCAGAGCGGCCCACTGCGCGTAGTCGGCGCGGATCGCCGCCACGGCCGCACGACGGGCGTCCTCATGTTCGGCGTGCAGGGCATCGCGGGTGGCAATGCTGGCGGCGATGCCGCGATCCTGGCGATTGGCGGTAAACAACGGCAGGTCGATGGCGAACTCCAGGCTGATCATGTCGGCGCGGCTGGCGGCACGCTGGCCGTAACCGGCAGCAATGCTGAAGTCCGGCCGCCGCTGCGCCCTGGCGGCAGACACCGCCGCGTCAGCACGGGCGTCATGCGCAGCGAATTCGAGCAGGTCGGCAGTGCGATCGAGCAGTACCAGCGCACGCGCTTCGGGCAGGGGTGGATCAGCGAAATCCGGCGCCATTGCCAGCGGCCGCAGCGCCTGCTCACCCAGCCAACGTTGCAGACTGGCATTGGCTGACGCAATGCCGGCTTCGCTGCTGCTGAGCTGATTCTCGATTTCCAGTTCCAGCGCGCGCACCGCCAGCACGTCGCCGGGATTGCCGCCGGCGCTGACCCGCGCGCGCGCGGCGCGCGTGGCCAGTCGCGTATCCGCGAGCAGCGCCTGCAACAAGGCGCGCTCATGTTCCGCCGCCCAGCGCAGCACCCACGCCTCGCCGCTGGCGCGACCGACAGTGAGGGTGCCTACCTGCATTTGCGCCGTGCGCAGGTCGCGTTCGGCCAATGCCATGCGGCGTTCCGCTTCGCGTTTGGCCGGTGCCGGCAAGCGCTGGCGAAAACCGATTTTGCGCATGGTCATCGGATCGGCACCGATGGCAAAGGCATCGTTGCCGGTCGCGGTGAGGTTGTCGATGCCAAGCATCAATTCGGGATCGGGTAACGCGCCGGCGCGCAGCAGTTCTTCACTGGCCGCCTGCTGGCGCGCATCGAGCGCGCCGAGCAGCGGCGCCGAGCGGGTGGCGAGCTCGACCGTGCCGGCCAGCGTCAACGGTGCAGCGGCGGCACCATCGGACTGCGCACTGACGGGCGTCCATACGGTCAGCAGTAATACGCACGCGGCAACGCTCACGCCCGCGCGATGATTGAGAAACCTGCAAATCATGGCGATTTCCATCCATTGCAAACAACCTGCCTGCACAAAGCAGGCGGCCGGCCGCAAGCGCGGCCGGAGCAGTCAGGCAATCAGAGGGAAATCGGTGGGCGCAGTGCCGGCGAAGCGAACAACGATGGTACGTGCCCGCCGGAGCGCGGCAGCGGCGTTGCCGCAGCCAACGGCAAACCGGTAAACGCCAGTACGGCGGGCAAGGTGCCGGAACAGCTCACCGCGCACAGCGCAGCACAGACACCGCCGCACAGGGAGCCGTGTTTGCCACAAGCGGGGACGCCGTGCTCGCCGCCCATGTCGGCGCAGCAATCATCGCCGTTGTCAGCACCGTGCTGCATCGCGCTCATCCTATGCGCACAATCGGCCGCCCGCGCCGCCGCCAATACCTGTGCCCATGGCCCGGTGGCAAACAGCAGCGACAACGCCAACAGCAGACGGCCGGTGATGGCGAAAACACGCTTGGCGGTGCGGCGGTTCATGGTCGCAGTATAGCGCGCGCCGGACTGCAAGTCGTTTGCCGCTTGTGAATGATAAATCAAGACTTGTTCATTGCCGCCCACTGCGCCCCAGCCGCAACGCATTGCTCACCACCGACAGCGAGCTCAGGCTCATCGCCAGCGCCGCAATCATCGGGCTGAGCAGCACGCCGAACAGGGGATACAGCGCACCCGCCGCGATCGGGATGCCGAGCGCGTTGTAGACAAAGGCGAAGGCCAGGTTCTGTTTCATGTTGCGCACGGTGGCATTGGAAATCGCCCGCGCGCGCACGATGCCGTTGAGATCGCCCTTGACCAGGGTGACCTGAGCACTGGACATTGCCACATCGGTACCGGTGCCCATGGCAATGCCGACATCGGCACCGGCCAGCGCCGGCGCGTCGTTGATGCCATCGCCGGCCATCGCCACCGTGCGGCCTTCGGCCTTGAGCCGTTGCACCAGCGCGATCTTGTCGGCCGGGCGTACTTCGCCATGCACCTCGTCGATGCCGAGTGCACGCGCCACCGCGTTGGCGGTGGTCAAGCCGTCGCCGGTCGCCATCACGATGCGCAAGCCAGCGTCGTGCAACGCCTTGATCGCCCCGGGTGTGGACGCCTTGATTGGATCGGCGACCGCGAGCAATCCCGCCAGTTTTCCATCCACCGCCAGCAACATGACGCTGGCGCCATCCTGCCGCAAGCCCTCGGCAGCCTCGGCCAGCGCGGTCGGATCGACGCCGACCTCGCGCATCAGCGCGCTGTTGCCGAGCGCCAGCGTGCGGCCAGCGAGCCGGCCGCGCACGCCAATGCCAGTGGCCGACTCGAACGCTTCGGGCGATTGCAACGGCACACCCCGGCGCCGCGCCTCGGCGACAATGGCTTCGGCGAGCGGGTGTTCGCTGCCCTGATCGAGGCTGGCGGCGAGCCGCAGCACCTCCTCCTCGCTGAAGCCAGCCGCCGCGACGATGGCGCGAAACGCCGGGCGGCCTTCGGTGAGGGTGCCGGTCTTGTCGACGATCAAGGTATCAATCTTGCGTAGGTTCTCGATCGCCTCGGCATCGCGGAACAGCACACCACCCTGCGCGGCACGTCCGGTCGCGACCATGACCGACATCGGCGTGGCCAGGCCGAGCGCGCACGGACAGGCGATGATCAACACCGATACCGCATTGAGCACGGCAAAAGTCCACGCCGGTTCCGGGCCGAACCAGCCCCAGACCAAGAACGTGGTCACCGCGATCGACAGCACCACCAGCACGAACCCGTACGCCACTTGGTCGGCCATGCGCTGCATCGGCGCGCGCGAACGCTGTGCCTGCGCCACCATCTGCACGATCTGCGCCAGCACCGTCT
>PFJA01000249.1 GCA_002782905.1 Lysobacterales bacterium CG_4_10_14_3_um_filter_64_11 | reverse complement strand
AGCGCGCAGCGCATGAGCGCTCGGGGGGGGCTGGTGTGGCTGCAAGGTGCGGTTAGCTGATTTCGCCAAGCGCTGCCGCCCATTGATGCTTGGCAGCGACGGCATGCAGGCGCTTGTCGCGTGTCCACAACCGGGCTCACGGGGTCATTTGAACGCTTGCGAGCAGATGCACGTCCACATAACCGATGTCCAGCCCGGTCAACCGATGCCGGTCGATGAACGCCAGCACTTCGGCATCGGTGGAAACGGTTGCCTGAGGCAGGTTGTGCAGAGCATCCAGTATCGCTTGACGTTGTTGCAGATGGCCGAGTGCCAATTCACCAATCACGAAAGGATGCGCCAGCACTTGGCCGGTTTCGAGCAGGCGCGTCAGCGCGCCGTCGCCGGCACGCAGGTGATCGATCCAGATCGAGGTATCGGCTTCAGCTCGGGCTCGCTGCCACCCAGACGCGCGAGGCGACCGGCGCTTTCACGTTCGATCAAGGCGCGCAGGGCTTCACGGACCAAGGCCGATTTTTCTTTCAGGCCGGTGAACTGCTGGGCTTTGCTGACCAATTCATCGTCCAAGGCGAGCGTGGTGCGCATGATTGTCATCCAGTGGCGGCATCTGGCTGTGACGAATGTAGCATCAAATGATGCGATCTTTCGTGCCCACGCGAGCAGACCAAGAGCCGAAGCGCCAGGCACCTGAGAGATTGGATGCCCAATATACGCAGTACCCGCATGGGTGGATGTCCGATATCCACACGATATCCACAGATGTCCGATATTCACACCCCTTGTCCGCTGGCCGCCGTTGCAGCAGACTCGGGGGGCTTTTCTATCGCTTCGTCAGGGGTGCTCTGAATAAGCTGTCGTTGCGAGGAGAGAAGCGACGTGGCAATCCAGAAATGCTCAGAGAATCAAGACGCTGGATTGCCTCGCTGCGCTCGCAACGACGCCGGACGGGGCTTGTTCAGAATTTCCTTAGGTGCCCACCTGAATAGAATCGCTGCCAGTCTTGTTGCCTTGATTGTGATACTGGCCCCGGTCGCTGCCGAGGCCGTCGACCCGTGCGCTTACGACAAGGAAGCGATGCTCTCCCTCAGTGAGAACGCGTTTGACCAGAATCTGGCGAATGGCGGTGGTGGCTGGCGAGCCGTAGCAAAGATTTCCGGGTGCGAACGCGCCGCCGCGGGTCTGCTTGCTGCCTACCGGGCCGCGCATCCTGGCTCCGACCCCATGCTGGCATGGCATGAAGGGCAAGCGCTTGCGTCTGCTGGCGAGTATGCCGATGCCATCCCGCTTCTCGAAAGTGCAAGGAAGCCGGAAGATCAAGACCTCACCGGCTGGAACCACTACGTGGATGCGACGGTTGCATTCCTGCGGCACGACAAGGCGGTGTTGTTGGCTGCAAGGCAGCACCTCACCGCCATCAAATATCCGATTGGCGCGGGCTTTCCCCCATTGAATGATGGTTACGTTGAGTTCCGCGCCCCAGCGGGGCAGCCACCGGTAAGGTTTCGGTGGCCGCCCAACATCGAGGTTGTCGACGCGCTCGTGGTTTGCTTCAACAGACCATACGAAGAGGCATATGGTCCAACCTGTCGCAACCGCGGTTCGTGAACTGTGTTCGTAGCCCGGTGGCTACAGATGTCCAGCGGCGTGGATGCGCCGCGTACAGCGCTCAAAACCGATACCGCAAGCGCAGGGTCCAACTGCGCGGGCGCTCGGGCAGCACCAGGTTGGAGCCGAACAGAGCGGAGGCATTGGCGCGGAAGTAGCGCTCGTTGAACAGGTTGTTGATGAAGCCCTGCACTTCGAGTTTGCCGATGGTTACGCTGCTGCCGATATTGACCACAGTGTAGCCGGGCAGGCGCACTACGCCGCCGCTTAACGAATCAGGTTTGATCGTGCGCAGACACCGTCTGAGCCGTCTGTTGGACGAGCCCGGTCTTGGGCGCGAGAGGCGCCTGCAGAAGCCGCAGTAGCGGGTGATCCGCGAGCAAGGCGCGAATGCGCTCGGCAACGGCGCTCAGGCTGGCTTCGCCATGATCCCAATAGCTGCCGGCGGCAAAGTGATCGGCCAGACAGGCGCGAAGCACGGCGCGGCGATCGGCGCTCGGAACCGGCCGAGTCAGGGCACGATGCAGCGCATCGCCGAGTTCGTGCTCAGCAATCACCACCTCGGTCAATGCTGGCACACCGTAGAATGCCTGGCCCAGCACGACCAGCGGCTTGTCGAGTACCAATGCCTCGAAACCCACGCTTGAGTTGATGGTGACCACGACAGCGGCACGGCGGATCAGATCGGTCGCCGGCCGTTGGCGGATGAACGTCACATCAGGAAACCGGCGACGCAGCGCATCGAGTCGAATCTGCGTAATCCGGCTCTCGTGCGGGTGGAACTTGACGACCAGCGACCTCGGCGGGCGCATCGCGGCAAGCCGATCACGCAGCGCGGCAATCACTCGGCCGTGGTCGTTGCCCCAGACCGGAGAGTGCAGCAGCAACTGCGAGTCGTGGACGACTTGCAACGGGTAGAACACGAAGCCATCCGGCGGTAGCGCCGGGTCGGTGTAGCTTGGCAGCAGCGGCTTGCCGAGTCCGAGCGGCCGCAGCTGATAGAGCAGCGTGTGCATCCAGCGGGCATCGCGTCGTTCGAGAAACCGTTGTGGTACTTGATGGCTTGCCGCCCGGGTCGGCGTATCGCCGCGCAGTGCAGCGATCATTGCGTCGAGTCTGGTATCCAGCGCAGGGTCCGGCGGTCTGCGCGCGAAGCCTGCGCGAATCAATCGAGCCAACGATGAGGCCGCGTTCACGCCGTCAAGATCGATCTGCATGGTGCCGGGGAAGTAGCCGTGCTCGGTATGGATCACCGCCAGGCCGCGTCGACGCGCGGCGTGGATTGCCATCGACAGTCGCCGATTCGAGCCGTTCCATACCAGCAGTGCGTCGATGGCGTTCTGGTCGAGAAATTGTTCAATCGTGGCATACAGGCGGCGCTGTCGGGCCAAGCTGCGTCGGCCGTGAATAGTCAAATCTTTGCTGCCGATCGCTTCGCGCAGACTGTTGTCGTCGATATTGGTCCGCGCGCGCGCGACCGGTTCGGCGGGCAGAATCGGGATACCGGCTGAGCGGGCATAGGCGCGCATTAGCGGCCGACACGACCAGTACACGCAGCAAATCTCCGGCGCGAGCAGCGGCGCAAGAGCCAGGAAGAACGGGGCTTTAAGAAGGCCAACATCAAAGATGGCGAGGTTCAGTGGGCGGTCGTTCATTGCCCGTGTTACCCAAGTCGGGGCGGCTGTAACCCGATGATCCTACCCGGTCTGCGTGACAGCAGGTTGACTTTGGCGTGACTGCTCGATGTGTGATGAGCGACCGCAAAGCTATGGTTTACGTGGTGCTGTCGGGCAATCTCGGCGGCTTGTCGCGCAGCCCGTCAATGTTCGTCGACTACATTCAGGCGGCCATCTTTACGCCCAGCGATTTTGCATTTCCGATCAACGGGATCGCCACCGAGGGCATCGTCAACACGCAGACCGTGGTCATCGCCGATCTCGATCTGGGCGCCCTCGATATCCCAAAGCCCAGGACAAAGCCCAGGACACTCAGGCTTCAGACCAACGGATGGGTGTCCTCGGCTTGTAGCAGGAGGCTTTGTGCGGTTGCTACATAATTCCGGGGAATCGCCTGAATGAGCCACGCGTCACGCACTCTGCATCTGGTTGATGTGCTCACCGATACCGTGGGCGAGGGCAACCGCGCGGGCGTGGTGCTCGATGCCGATGGTCTCGACGCCGCGGCGATGCTGCGCATTGTCGCGGCGGCATGATCTGCGCGTAATGTCGGTTCCGCAGCGTTGGCGATTGAACCGACCTACGAAGCGAAAGGGCGTGTCATTGGGCTTCCTGATTGGCAATGTGCGTCAGCCGACCGGATCGAGCGAAGCGGCTGGGCTACCGAACCGGTGGCGACGGCCAGCAAACGCTGGCATCCGTCACCGTCATTCCAGCTTTCGCTGGAATGACGACACCAAGGGTTCCGGCTCCGACGCTGCCATTCGGTCAAGAGGCTGTTTGGTGCGCAGGGCCACCGCTACCAATTCGCCGATGTAGCGCTAACTCTACAGCCAACCAGCATCACCCAATGCGACTAGCTGACGCGTGTTGCTAATCAGGTTGGGCTTTGTACTTCACGCCACACTCAAAACCGATAACGCAGGCGCAAGGTCCAGCTGCGCGGGCGCTCGGGCAGCACCAGGTTGGAGCCGAACAGGTCCGAGGCATTGGCGCGGAAGTAGCGCTCGTTGAACAGGTTGTTGATGAAGCCCTGCACTTCGAGTTTGCCGATGGTTACGCTGCTGCCGAGATTGACCACGGTGTAGCCGGGTAGGCGCACTGCGCCGGAGAAGCCCGAGGGCATTGCAGCGACATCGGTGACGGTGGCGAACACTTCCAGAATGGCGGTGGGTTTGACGATGGCGGTGAGGCTGCTGACCCGATCCGGAATGCCGGAGCGCCGGTTGCGGCCGGCGATCAGGCCGAAGACGGTGCCGCCGAAGCTGTCCTCAGGGGCGATGCCGCTGTCGACCGGGTTGAAGAACGCGAACTGGCCACCCGGGGATATGTTGGTGTTGATCACATCCTGCCACACGCTGTTGCCGATCAGGCTGAGCCAGTCGCTGGCCACGTAGCGCGCTTCGAACTCGATGCCCTTGCCGCGGGTGGAAGTGTTGGTGGACAGGTTCTGCGAGCTGAACTGGGTGCGGGTCTGGCGATAGGCTGAGATCGCGGTGAACAGGCGGCCGTCGAGGAAGTTGCCCTTGATCCCGGCCTCGTACAGGCGCGAGGCGTTGAGCGCGCCGAGTTCGACATTGGCCAGCGACACTTCGCCGCCCTGGCCGGTGATCACGGTGCGCTGGGTTGCGGCGGTGACATACGGCCGGATGGCGTCGGTCAGGTCGTAGCCGAGGCTGGCGGTCCACGACAGGCCGCTGTCGGTAGCGCTGGCCTGCTGCCCGGCATCGCCGGCAGCGGCGGTGCGCGCCTGCCGCGACTGGATATCGAGCACGTCGTAACGCAGGCCAAGCAGCGCATGCCAGCGCTGATACAGGGTGACGTTCGCCAACCCCGCCAGGCCGTAATCGGTGTAATCGGTGGTGAGGTCGTTGATGAACTGCGCGCGCTCGAACAGGCCGGCGGTTTCGATCCGGTCATTGCTGCTGGGGCCTTGCGCCAGGTCGCGGCGGTCGAGAAACTCGAACAGGAAGTCCTCGGCCAGCTTGGCGCGGGTATGGCGCAGCGAGGGCGAAAACTCGAAATCGGCTTGCAGGTTTGCGCTGGCATCCCACTGCCACGCGGCAATCAGCTGGTCTTCGATCACGTAGGTGTCGATCACCTGCGCGAAGCCGTAGGAGTTCTGCAGCTCGGTATCCAGACTGTCGAAGAACAGTTTGTTGCTGAGCTGCACACCGTTGTTCAGCGCATGATGAAAATCGAAGTAGGCGGTGACGGTGTCGGTGGCGAGAAAATCCTCGGGGTCTATCAACACGTCCTTGCGCGAGAGCTGCACCGTGCGCACGCTGGCCGGGTCGAGGGCGAACCCGGCATTGGTGCCGTCCGGCCCGAAGCTGCCCACCGGGCCGGCGGTGGTCAGGCCGGGCGCGAACACGAACGCCGACAGGCCGCCTGCCGCGATGAGCTCGGCCTGCGACAAACGGCCGCTGCGGTCGGTATCGAGATTCAACAGCGGCGTGCCGGCGAGATAGCTGCCGTTGTCGATCAGATTCTGGCTCAGACGGTTCCAGCCGGCATTCTGGTTGCCGTGGAAGTTGTGGTATTGCACCCCGAACTCGACCCGGGTGCGATCGTTGATATCGCTGTCGAACGCCGCTTGCAACACGCTCTGGCGGGTGCCGTCGTTGCGGTAGTAGCTGTCGGAGTTCTCGTGCAGGCCGTACAGGTAGTAGCCCACCGGCGTGGCGCCGGCGTTGAACTTGTAGCCATACTCGGCCTCGATCACCGCACGATCCCAAGAGCCGGTGGTGAACGACACTTCGCCCACCGGCTGGTCGAGGTAGGCGCCGTTTTCGGCGCGCGCCGATTTGGGCACGAAGTTGACGTAGCCGCCGATCTTGGACGGGCCGTAAATCGGCGAAGCCGGGCCGCGCACGATGTCGAGGCGATCGGACGCGGCGATCGGCGTGGGGATGTTGCCGGGGTTGTCGACCCGGCGCACCCCACGAAAATAATTCTCGCCCGGCGTGCCGCGGATATCGATCGATCCGGCGACACCGAAAAACGAGCTGGTGAAGGTGCCCGGGGTCAGGGTGGTGATGTCGTTGAGGTCGCGAATATTGAGCAGGTCGATCAACTCCGCGCTGACGCTGGTCAGCGCGCGCGGGGTGTCCTTGATGCTCAGGTCGAAGCCGCTGACCGAGCGGGTTTCACCCTGTTGCAGCAGGTCGCGGCGGTCGAGCACCTGGCCGGTGACTGCAACGCTGGCGAGGCGCGTGCTGTCGGGTTCGGTTGCCGTGTTCTGGGCGATGGCGGGACGGGTAAACGACAGGGTAATGGCGATGGCAAGGCCAAGGCGGTTCGGGCTTGGGGGCATGGGGTGAGTTTGTCCGGAGAGTAGCGTGATCAGTTTCACGTCAAGCCGCCCATCGTACACGGGCGGCGTCATTCGCCACTATCGAGCAACTGCCGGGTAAAGTCATCGCTGCCGCGGGCGACCAAGCCACCGCGTGGATGCAGCATCACCTCGTAACGGCCGCCATCGACCAGCGGCAGGTAGGCGCCGCTGCCGTAGCGGGTATCGACGAACGGCAGCCATTGCGGGTACTGCTGTTGCAGGGTGAGCAGGTCGAGCGCGTTGCGATTGCCAAGTGCGAACACGCTGCGCGCGGCTTCGCGTTCCTGATCGATGTCGCGGTAGCGCCCGGACAGGCGTTCCAGACGGTACAGCGGTGGCACCCCGGCCAGCAGCGCCGGCAGTTGCCAGCGCAGCACGCGCGCATCGAGTTGCCACTCGTCGCCCAGCAACTCGAAGCGGCGGGTGTCGCCGTTGGCCATGTGCAACAGCACGGCGAAGCGTTGCGGCGCGAGCGCGCTCGCTTCCAGCGTGGCCACCGGCAGATCCTGATCCAGTCGCAGGTATTGGCGCAGGCTGACGCCCATCGCGGCGAGCAGCAATGCCAGCAGCAGGCAACTCAGCCCGAGCAGGCGCCGCAACCAGCGCCCGCTGCGGCCAAACAGCAGCACCAGCGCGAGCAGGGCAAGCGCCAGGCCCGGCAGCAGCAACCAGTTCATCGGATTCATCACCGCTCCAAGGTAGTGTTTTCACGCTTTGGAACCAACCTGCTGACGCAACGCCAGTACAGTATTCCTCACCGCCAGCCTGTGAATTGATAAATCCCTCGGCAGCAGCACTAAACTGGCATGGCGGCGCGCAACGCGATACAGGGCGGCAATTCGCCGATACCGCGCAGTATACTGGCGCACATGAAAACTGCCGCCCGCCTCGCCTGTCTACTGATCGCACTGGCCCTGCTCGCCGCCTGCGGCAACAAAGGCCCGCTGGTATTGCCGCCGCCGGACACGCAGTCCAGCACGCAATGAGTCAGCCCGTCGCCGGAGCGCTGCGCTTTACCAAGATGCACGGTGCCGGCAACGATTTTGTGCTGATCGATTGCCGTGCTGGCTGCGTCATTGACGCGGCCTTGGTGCGGGCAATGGCCGATCGCCATCGCGGTGTCGGCTGCGATCAGTTGATCACCATCGAAACCGCGCACAGCAACGCTGCCGTGGCCGGCTACCGGATCTGGAACAGCGACGGCTCGTCGGCACAGCAGTGCGGCAACGGCGCGCGTTGTGTCGCCGCCTGGCTGCGGCGTGAGCGCTCCGATCTGCCACGGCACTTCGTGCTCGACAGCCCAGCCGGTGCGGTGGCGGTGGAAACTCTGGACAATGGCAATTACGCGTTGCACATGGGTCGGCCCGAGTTTCGCCCCGCGCGGATTCCGCTGCGCGTGGACGCCGAAGCGGCGAGCTACACCATAAACGTGGCCGGCGAGACGGTACGGTTTGGCGCGGTATCGATGGGTAATCCGCACGCGTTGATCGAAATGGACGCGCTCGATGACGCCAGCGTGCAGCGGCTGGGCGCGGCATTGCAGGCCCGGCCCGAATTTCCCGATGGCGTCAATGTCGGATTCGTCCAGTTGCGTTCGCGCACGGCGATCGCGCTGCGCGTGTACGAGCGTGGCGTGGGTGAGACACTGGCCTGCGGCAGCGGCGCGTGTGCGGCGGTGGCGATACTGGTGCGAGCGGGTCGGGTGGACCGCCGCGTGCGGGTCAGTCTGGCCGGTGGTGATCTGGACATTGAATGGCCCGATGATGCCGCGCCGGTGCGCATGGCTGGGCCGACGGCGTTTGTATTTGAGGGAGTTTGGTGATGACAGAGCATGCTGAACGGATCAGTGCGAGCGAAGTAGCTGCCTGGCTGCGCCGCCACCCGGATTTTCTGGCGACTTATCCCGACCTCGCATTGACCCTTGCGCCGCCGCGGCAGGAGGGCAGTGCCACGTCGCTGGCCAGTTATCAGCTCGATGT
>PFJA01000095.1:4055-8568 GCA_002782905.1 Lysobacterales bacterium CG_4_10_14_3_um_filter_64_11 | reverse complement strand
GAGCACATGGGGCTGGAGGGTTTTCTTGATGAGTGGTTCAGCGATGAAACGCAAGCGGCGCTCAAGGCGACGCTGGCACGGCTGAAGAAGCCGGGCTGATCGGCTGTAAACCCGCTACCGTGTTGTCCGACACGCGTGTGCGGCAATTTCTTACCCCCAGATGCGCCTTTCCTTGATACCGCGTGCGATCTTGCCTTGGCATTGTGATCAGCACCTCTGTCAAGGAACGTCGCCATGGCCCTATTCGCCAAAACACCGCACACACAAACCTGCCGCGCCCTGCGCGGGCTGACCATGATCGAACTGCTGATGGCGCTGACCGTGCTGGCGATCGTCACCGGCATGGCGATGCCGGCATTCGCGTCGCTGGTGCGCGGCAATCGGCTCGCATCGTCGTTCAACCTGCTGCTCAGCACATTGCAACTGGCACGCAGCCAGGCCATCCAGTCACGCACGATGGTGGTAGTGTGTCCGGGCGATCCGGCGCATGGCTGCACGGGCAACAGCGATTGGCACGACGGCTGGATTGTGGTGCTGCGCCCCAACGCGTCAGGACAACCCGATGCGCGCTCACGTATCGTGGCGGTGCAGCAACCGTTGCCAGACGGTATTCGCATTCAATCCAGCCGCAGCCGCCAGCGTGTGCAATACCGGCCCGATGGCTCGGCACGCGGCAGCAACCTGAGCCTGCGCTTGTGCCTGCCCGGACAAAGTATTGCCGAGCGGGCGCTGGTGGTGAACAACGGCGGCCGTGCGCGCAAGGTCAGCGGCAAGGCACTGGCCAGTTTGCCGAAATGCCTGCCCTGATGACCGCCCCTCCACCCCACCCTTCCCCGCAAGCTGGGAAGGGACACAATAAAACGCTGCGCGTGGCGTCACGTTAACCGAAGCGTGCCATCGCCCCTCTGGAAGAGGGCTGGTACCCCGTTGTTGGTCAATTGCAGCGTTTGCTGGAATGCCGGCAGGGCCCGTGCTCAGCGCATCCTTGCTGCGGTTTGCGATGTGCTGTGAGGGTGAGCCCAACATCCGTACGGCGGCCCGTGCTCAGCGCATCCTTGTTGCGGTTTGCGATGGCTCCATCAACGTAGCCGACTGCACTCACCAACATTCGGCAATCGGCCCCGCCGAGCCTTTTACCCCGGCCTGATTTACCGTCAACGCGCCACAGCTATCGCTGGTCTGCGCGCCGACCGGGGTGGCGGTGAGTGCAAACGTGGTGGCACCCAGATTGGCGGCTGCCAGGTTGTATTGCGTTGCGCCGCCAACGCGCGGCGAAATCTTGAAGGGAAGCGCATAGTCGACGTAGCTGTTGTTGACACTGTGGAAACGCTCCAGACCCTGGGCAATTTCCACCAGATCCGCCTTGGCCTGAGCGCGCCGACTCTTGCGCACGCTGTCCTGATAACTCGGCAGGGCGATGCCAGCGAGAATCGCGACGATCGCCACCACCACCATCAGCTCCACCAGCGTGAAGCCGCGTGCAAAGCGCCGCCCTGCCCGCTTGTGCGAGTGATCCATCGCAACGCCTTGGTTCAGGTCAACATTCATCGGTGTTCCCCCTGTGCTCATTCCAGTTGCCGCCATGATTGCCGGCCGCAGGCGCGCGGCAGGAAGATCGGCTGCCCGCCGGGGGTCTGCAACACCAACGTGCAACGCGGCGGTACCGCACTTGCCAGCGGCGGCGTACAGCCGGCCACGCTTGGATCACAATCCAAGCCCGGGATCGGCGGCGGCATCGGCACCGTCAGGATGGTATCGCGCACTGGCGCACCCTCGAGAATATTGATGCCGCCACAGGACGCGCAGATCGGGTTGGCATTCGGATCGCCGATACTGACATCGTTAAGCGATGCGGCGCCGGTGATGGCATCCAGGCCATACAGGAAGTTTTTGCCACCCGGCGTACAGGCATCGCCCTGCGGCTCGAAGGTGGTGAAAAACACCTTGCCATTCTGCACCCGTGGGTTGCCGATGAAGCGCTCACCCTTGGGTGTGCTCGAAGCCACTACCAGATCGATGTACCAGCCACTCTGGGTGGCAAAATTGACATTCTGCTGGGTGATGTTGCGGATGGTGCCAGTGATCGCCGGCAGCACCGGGTTCGGGTTCGGCACCGAGACGGTTTGCTCGGAGACAATCTCCTGCTCAGCCAGCGAGGTCGAGCGATCGCCCACTGGCGAACCGCTGTCGAGCACGGCATAGAAGCTTTCCACCTGGTGGGTAACCGCCACCGCGTTGTCGCCGTTGACAAAGAACCGGCCACTGCCGAACAGCAGCATGTTGTTGCCGTTGGGGCCGGTGGTGACATCGAGGCCGCCGGTGATCGGCTGTGAATCGCCGTTGGCGTCGGTGGCGGTGAACAGCGGTTGGCCACTGAAGGCGATATTCCACGCGGCGGCACTGGCCGAAGACAAATCGAACTTCCAGACATTGCCGAGCAGGTCGCCGCCATACACGGTATCGGCAAAACCATTGCCGTCGTTGTCGAGCGCGACGATGTTGCCAAGGCCGTTGCTGGCGCTGCTGCCATCGTTGGCCACCAGCTTGCGCAGAATCTGCCCGGTTTTGATGTCGATCACAAACAGTGCGGCATCCTCTGAGGCGCTGTTGTAGCCGTTGGCCACCAAAGCCACCCATTGGCCACCGCTGACCGGCAACACCTGCGCCTTGCCGAGCGCGAAGCCCATGTCGGCATCGATGCTGTCGTTGATCTCCCACAGCACATCGTTGGCGGCAACCGAGGTCGGGTTGGTGATGTCGAGCGCGAACGCCGAGCGGGTACCAGCACCACCAGTACCCACCACCACGGTACCCCAGGCACTGCCCAACTGGGTGTCGGCCACCGTCACTGGGCCATCAACGTAGTAGCGGTGGTCGTAGCGGCGGCTGGCCAACGCACCGATGCGCTTGAGCGCGGCGTTGGGCACGAAGGCAAACTCCTCTTTGCCGTTGCTGCCGTTGAAGCCATGGAACATACCGTCATTGGCACCCACATAAACCATGAACGGTTTGCTCGCCTTGCTGGCAAGGTATGACTGATAGCTGCTGGCCAGCGTGCCAGTGAGGGTGGAGCCGTAACCAAAGTCATCCTTGGGCGAGGAAACCTCCGGGGTCGAACCCACGATGTCACCCAGCCGCGTGGTGCGCTTGCGGAACGGGCCGGGGGTAGGCAATTCACGGCTGGGGTCGCCACGCAGGTAATCCACCACCTGCACCGGCGTCGCACCGGGGAAGTTCACCGCGATATCGGTTGGCGTGATGCCCATGGCAGCAAACTGCGCACTGGCGGTACCGCCCAGATTGGGCGCCTGGAACGGAACCACGCTCTTGCCAGCGCCACCGGGCACGGTGGCCACGAACACGTTACGCGTGCTCGCAGCAGCGGCAGAATTGGGCAGCAAGCCGGACGCCTCCCATAGTTGGCTGCCGACACCGCCATCGGCATTGACAGCAAACGCGGTCAGGCGACCGCTCCAGTCGGTGCCGTTGTTGCCGACACTGAACGACGGTGCGACGGTGAACGAGTTGGCGCCGACACGGGAACCGGTCAACGCCAGCGTGCCGGAGTCCTGCGCCGAGTCGAGCACCGCATTGATCACGTCACGGATGGCGGTGGTGATGGCTTGCGGAGTTTGCGCGTTGAGCATCTTGCCGCGGGTATTGACCGTCGCGTGCCAGATGTCATCGACGGTGGTGCGGTTGTTGTTCTGTCGGCTTGGCCACGCCGGTGTGTTGGTGAACGGATCGGCGGTGGCGGCGGCATCGACACCAAACACATTGCCGAACGAACCCAGGGTGACGCCGTAGAAGTTCATGTGCGGGTCGCGGCGGCAGTCCAGCCGTGGATCGGGGTTGCTGGTGCTGCATTCGGACGGCACCACCATCTTGCCCGCTTCCAGATCGGGGCGAATGTTGGCGAGATACACCCGGCTGGCGATATCGGCCATGGTGTCGGCATGCGGATCGGCGAAGGGCGCCCCCATACTGCCATCGACGTTGCCGACGGTCGGGCCGCCATTGTTGCTGAAGCCATCGGTGAACAACATCGCCGCATTGGCCTGGCAGGCCAATTGCACCGGCGCACCGGCACCAGTGCGTTGGAACTGCGTTGTGGCGTGGTTAACCGCCTGCCGGTTGGGCGTGCCGCCATTGGCGGGGCTGCGGAAGATGCCGCCGGTCGCGGTGCTGTACAGCGACCCACGATCGGTGGCCAGCGCCATGTCGCGCATCACCACGGGGTTGGTGAGGCTGTTGATGGTGAACAGGCCGGTGCGCAGAAAATCGACGCCGGTCAGTGCGATCGAGATACCGCCGCGCACCGCGAGGTGGCGAGTGCGGTAGTAGGAGAACCAGTTGGCAAAGTTCTGGATCGCGGCATCATACAGCGCGCCGGATGGGTAGTTGCCCGGCTTGATCTCATAGCGGTACAGGGTGGCGGGGCTGGCGTTGGGCTGGTTGGCCACCGCCAGCGGCGCGATGTTGCCATCGGGCGAGGTATTGGTGGTCAGGTAAT
>PFJA01000095.1:0-4039 GCA_002782905.1 Lysobacterales bacterium CG_4_10_14_3_um_filter_64_11 | reverse complement strand
GTCGATGGCGATGTTACAGGTCCCAGTCACGGTAATGTTGTTGGCGGCAACCACCCACTTGTTATTGGATCCGCCGACGCCGCTACAATTGTTGCCACCCAAGTGATAGCGCGCACCGGTTGGAATCACCATGCCAGCGACGAAGCGAAAGCGCTCGGCGGCAACGTTGGAAATGGCGCGATTGGTGGTGAGATTGAAGGTGGTAGCTGAAACCGGCAAGCGATTGACCGTGGCCGCGGTGATCGAGGTGTTGCCGGTGGGCGGGTTGAACTGCGCGGTGCCATCGGCGGCGCGCCAGGGTTCATAGAACACCGCTGGATCGAAATACGAGGGATTGAACTCGGGCGAGCGCGCGAAACCAAAGTTGGCTGTCGGCGGAATGGTCTTGCGGGCGGTGGCACGCCCTGGGTACGCGAACAATTGCAAAAAATTGCCGCTGCCGCTCTGGCGGTAGGAGCCATTGTTGGCAAAAAACGAATACGGGCTGCTGCTGTTGTCGCGGCCCCAGAAGCCCTGACCATCGAAGGCGGGAAACAGGGTTTCCCAGTTCATCGAGCCGGAGTCGTCGATCACCATCATGAATGCGGGTTTTACCCGCGTGCTGAGAAACAGCGGCGACTGCGCAATATCCAGTGGCAACGCCCACACCGGGTTGGCGATGCCACCCAGAACCACCAGCACCACGCCAGCGGCGATCACGCGAATGCGTTGATACAACATGTTGTCTCTCCCGCGAGGAACGGCAAACGTCAAGGAATGAAAACCGAATCGACCGCCGCCCGCGAAGCGGGGTTGGCGGGCCGGTCAACGCTGTAGGCGGTGATTTGATAGAACTGGTTGGTGTTCTCGTTGCTGCGCTGTGGCATCTTGCGGCTGCTGCCGCCAAAACATTGATCGACACGGCGCACATTGGCGCCTTGCGTTGCGCCGCCATCCAGTGCGGTCAACGCCCAGTTCCGCGCTTGGAAGGCGAGTGCGCAATTGGCTACCGTGGCCGCCACCGGCGAGGCGCTGTTGACCTGATTGCGTACGTTGGACTCTGCCAGGATCAGTTGCTGCTCGGTGTTTTGAAACGCCAGATTGCCGGCGCGGTAGCCCGAAGCCATGCGCTCTTGCAGGGTGGACACCTGCATCCCGGTAACGCCGATCAGGGTCAGCAGCAACAGCATGATCAGCGCCACGAACAACACCGCGCCACGCTGACGGCGCGTGCCGGTGAATAGTGGCGGCGCGCGCAGCCCCGTGCGCTGGCGGGCAGTTATGGCGAGGCGGGGCAAGGGCAACAAGGTGCGCAACATGATCAATCTCCAAACAACTGGTTGCGAATCGCGATGGTGGCTTCATAGGCATTGCGCACGCGCCCGTCGTTCGGTGGTTTGACGGTCACCCCGAGCACCATCGGCGCCTGCGCACGCTGCGCCACCGCAGCGCGCTCCGGGCTGCGCAGCAACAAACCGATCTGCATCATGCCCACGCGTGGCCAGTCGTTGGCGACATCCACGGCGTCGGCGGTACGCAGGTTGCGCATCACGTTGCTTGCCGCAGCCGTACCGGAGCCATACAGCACTTGCAGGGTATCCACACCGTCCACCACTTCATCGACCCTGGGCACCACCGCACCGCCACCCGGCGCACTGTCGAACTGGATGCGGAACAAGGCTGGGCCACCACCGGCACCGACGCCAACGTAGTAGGCGATGCTCATCGCCCGATACAACATGGTTTGCTGCGGCGGGTACTGTTCGAGCGCGGTCACCATCGCGGAGGCATTCAAGCCATTGGCAGCACCGCCGAGCACCGCCGGCTCGATGGTGATAGTGCCGGTAGCCGAGTTGACGGTGGTGGCCTGAAATAGCGTGGCAACACCGCCCGAGCCACACTGCGATACCCCAAACAACGCAGGCATATCGGCATCGCCGCGCAGTAGATTCCAATTCGCCGCGGGAAACTGAATCGTGCCCGGCGAGATTGCCGTCACCGGCACGCCGTCGGCCGACAGATAATGCAAAAACACCACGTCACTGCCGGGAACCACGCGCCCAAGCAACTCCGCCGGCAATGCCGGGCTCCAGTCATTGGCATTGGAGCTGATGCTTGGCGTTTCCTGGACGTTGAACGAGTTGCCCGGGCCGGTAGGCGCTGCGGTGCCGACATATTCATAACCCAGCGGCGCGGCATGAAAATGCAGCGATTGCTGCGCGATGGCGTCGTAATTGGCGAATGACCGTGTGCCGGGAGCCGCAAATGGCGCGAACAGCAAGTTCATCGCGCGTGCACCGCTGGCGACCAGGCCGGGCTGGTTGACGCAACCAAAATGGCCGGCCATGCGAATATCGCGCTGCATGAACTCCAGCGCAAAGCGGCCGTTTTCCTGCGAGCGCGACAGCCCTTCGGACAGCCGGTAAGCGGCCTTGGAACCGGCAAAAATCTGCACCAGACCAACCAGCAAAAACGAGCCGATGGCAATGGCAATCATCATTTCGACGAGGGAAAACCCGCGCGTCGAACCAGCAACGGAGCAATGGCGGTAGCTAGTCATAGGCTGGTCGTCGCAACGAAGGTGGTGGTGCGATCAGCCACGTTGGCTTCCCATGGCGCGTCGGTCCAGACGATGGTGACGGTGACGAGCGCAGTACCGGTGCCTGCGGTGGCCAGCGTGATCGCACCCGAACCGTCGGGCAGCTCGGTTGCCACCCGGCACTGCCAATACGCCGCCACGCTGGCCGGCTGCAAGTCGGCGGGCATCGCGCAGCCGGCCGGCGCCGCCACTCCACCGGCGGAAATGTTGTACAGCGAAACGAAGCGCCGACCACCAGCGCGCACCATGTCCAGCGCGTCATAGGCCAATTCAGTGGCGATGGTGCGCTGGTTGGAGCTCTGGATCAAGCGCAAGGTGGTGGATTGCAGCAATGCCAAGCCCAGCAAGCCGATGCCCAGCACCAACACCGAGATCAGCACTTCGATCAGGGTCAGGCCGCTTTGCCCGCGCTTGCATTGCGACAGGCGACAAAACCTGGCATTCATGGGCACACTCCGGAGACAGTGCGAATCTGGCCGGTACGAGCGACCTGGATATCGCGCAGGTGGTCGGCGCCGCTGGCGCAAGCCAGCGGATGCATGGTCACCACATTGGCCGGAAATACCGTGCCGCCCGGCAAAACCGGCTGCCCACGGCCGTTGTAACGCACCGCGCTGGTGCCGGGCGCAATGCCGGGGATATTCGCCACCACGGTGACTTGCGGATTGCCGCGTTCAAAGCGCACCACTTCAGCAGGGGCATCGACATCGCCATCGCGGTTGAGATCCGACCACACCATCCAGCCCAGGCTCCAGTCGGTACCGCAGGTGACGCCGTCGGCAGATGCGCACATTTCGCTGATCGAGCGGGCTTTGATGGCTTCCGAGCGGGCAAGGTTGAGTGCGGCAATGAACTCGTTGTTTTCGGTGCTGACCCGATTCAACCGAATGGTGCCCTGAAAACTCGGTAGCGCAATGCTGGCCAGCACCGCCATCACCGACAGTGTCACCATCAATTCCACCAGGGTAAAGCCATCGGCAGGGCGAGTAGCAGGTATCACAGCGATCTCCTGTGCGGCATTGCGCATTGGGGGCGACTATAAACCCGATGGCTGGCGGCGCAACGGTGCGCACGACAACCGGTACAAACCGCCCGACAAGCGCGCTGGCGCAACCCATTACACGGGGTACCGGCCCCCGGGTGTCGGCTTCGCCTCTACCCGGTCTGGCAGTCTGTCGGACTTGACGCTGATCTACTGCGGAAAAGCCGAGATGGGTCAGGTTTTCCGCTTTTTCTCGTTACAGGGCGCTGCCATTCGCCTCAAAAAAGCGAAAAATCTGCCTCCAACCGGCTTTCCCTCGCTACGATCGGTCAAGCCCGACAGGCTGCTAGTGGACGTTTTTGGTGTGCCACACCATGGGTTTTCGGACGTGCGGCAATACGCGGGGAAACGTGTCCGCTGGGCGCGGCCGCCCCGAGCACATGGGGCTGGAGGGTTTTCTTGATGAGTGGTTCAGCGAT
>PFJA01000149.1 GCA_002782905.1 Lysobacterales bacterium CG_4_10_14_3_um_filter_64_11 | reverse complement strand
CAAGGCGGAACCGAGCAGCGTGTCGTTATCGTCCGCCCTCGCATCCAGGCTATGGACATCCTCGGCACACATTACCGATAGCTGCATGCCATGCATCATTTGTTCGCTCAGTTGCGAGCCGATCAACTGCGATAGTGCCATCAGGCTTTCCGGCTGCCCGTTCGCCGCATCGTGCAGGGTCAACGGCAGCATCGCGGCCACCATCGGCGCATAGGCAAACAGGCGTACCAGGGTAATCAGCCGGTCTTCGCTCAGGCGTTCGTTGCGCCACTCGCCACTGACTGCATCGCGATAGCGGATCAGTGGCGGTGTGGTGCGAGCCTGCTGCAACACGCTGGCAAGCTGCTCGCGGGGATTTCCGAACGCCTCGACACATGCCGCCAGCGCGGCGCAACGCGCGAATTGTTGATCGAGCGAATCTTCCAGATTGCGCGCATGTTCGCTGCCGAGAATCAGCTCATTGGGTACCGCGCTGTCGAGCACCACCGTACGCGTGTGGGTGGGATAGCGCGCGGCGTATTGCTGCGCCACCCGGGTGCCATAGGAAATGCCGACCAGATTGACCTGCTCGGCAGCGATGGCGGCGCGCACGGCATCGAGATCTTGAATCGCATCACTGGTGGTGTAATAACGCAAATCCGCACGGGTAGCGAGTTCATCGCGGCAACTTTCGGCGAACGCCGCCGCCGCTTCGGGCGACTCGCTGCCTTCGGCCATCACCGCGCTCTCGCCCTGCGCGTTTTTGCAGATCAGTGGATTGGACGCGCCGGTGCCGCGCTGGTCGAGCAAGATGATGTGGCGGCGTTTGTTGCTGTCGTTGAAGGCATCAGCCAACGGCGGGTAACTGTCGCGCGCCGATTGACCGGGGCCACCGGCGAGCATGAACAGCGGGTCGGGTAGCGCCTCCTCGCGCGCCGGCACCCAGGCGATGGCCAGCTCGACCTGGCGGCCGTTCGGTTGTGCCCGATTTTCCGGCACCGACAGCGTGCTGCATTGCGCCTCTACCGCATTCGTACTGGCGGCGCTGGACAACGTGCATGGCGAAAATCGCAGGCTGCCCAGGTCGCGTGCGAAGGCGCTGCCGGGCAAGCCCATGACGACTGCAACCAGCGACCACAGCCAGCGTTTGTGGCGCTGGGTAACGGCATCAAACCTCATGAGTGCTCCTCCTCGTGGAAAAAAATAGACTCAACCGGTTGCTTGAACAAGCGGCCCAGACGCAAGGCCAGCGGCAGACTCGGATCGTACTTACCGGTCTCGATGGCATTGACGGTTTGCCGTGAAACGCCAAGGTGGTCGGCCAAAGTGGCTTGCGACCAGCCCTGCGCCTCACGCAGCTCGCGAACCCGGCTCTTCATCGGTAGCGCCGTGCCACCCACACGCGCGCCAGCGCGTAACCCATCCAGAGTGCCGGAAATACCCACAACAGCGCCTGTCGCCCGGACAAAGTGACCACGTTTGCCACCAGCAGCAAACTCAGCGTCAGTGCGCCCAGTCCGACCGCGACGCTGGCCACAGCGATCGCTTCCAGATCAATGCGGCGCTGCAGTTCGTCGCCCGCCAGGATGATCTGCACCACCACGCGGACGCCATAGCTGATCGGGAGCAGCGGCAGCAGGCCGGTGACCACCCGCAACCAGATGGACGCGTCGACCGAGAGCTTTTTCGACAGCCAGACCGAGAGCCAGGTGGTGGCAAGGTAGGCTAGCGCGGCGAACAAGCTGCGGCGCAGCTGGTGCGGGCTTGCGGTCGCCATGGCTGAACCCCTGTGTCAAGTGTGCTTGACATAAAGCTTGCCCGGAGCCGAGTGCTATGTCAAGTGTGCTTTACATACGAGGTGACATTCGGCGGCGTCCGTTACCGGCTGCTGACGTACTTCTCGCGACGGATATGCGGCACCGGCAGGGCAAAGCCCTTGAACCTCTCGAACGCGGCATCGACCATGTCAGGATTGCCGCACAAGTAAGCGATGTCATGCTCCGGATCAGGCGCTAGCGATGCCAGCGCGTCCTGGACGTAGCCGCGACGTTGTTCGGGATAGACGCCCTCCGGCGCGGCTTCACGGCTGAAGCAGGGGAGGAAACGAAAGCCGGTATTGGCCTTTGCGAACGCGCTGAACTCATCGCCGTAAAGCAGATCGTGCGGCGTGCGCGCGCCAAACAGCAGCACCACCTCGACCCCGCGTTCGGCGATGGCCTGGCGCAGCCGCGGCAGCATCGCGCGGTAGGGGGTAACGCCGGTACCGGTTGCGAGCAGCAGGTAGCGCCGGTTGCTGTCCGCCGGCAGCAGGCAAAAACGGCCGAAAGGGCCACTGGCGTCGATCCGCTGCCCTTCGCGCAAGGCACCGAACAACTCGCTGGCGGCACCGCCAGGCACGTAAGAAACCGCCACTTCGATCGGATCGTCGGCAGCGGCCGCGCGTTCGCGCACCGTGGCAATCGAATAGCTGCGCTTGGTCGGGCTGCCGTCGGGATAGTTGAAATGAATCTGGATGAACTGACCGGGGATGAATGCCAAGGCTTCACCATCGTCGCGCTGAAACACGAAATGATGGATGCTCGGCGCCAGCGCGCGCGAACGAATCAGCTTCAACGGAAAATGAGCGGCCACGGGATCTCCAGAGAGCGAACACGACAGCCCGCACGCAGTACAGGTTGCGTGAAGGGGTGACCCGATATACTAACGGGCAACGGCCAATAATGCTTCCGGCCAGCCAATGCCCATGCCCATGACCCAGATCCCCGCGCTTGAGGTCACTGACCTGCGCAAAACCTATAGCGGCCGCGTGCAAGCGCTCAAAGGCATCAGCCTGAGCGTGGCGCCAGGCGATTTCTTTGCCCTGCTCGGCCCCAACGGGGCGGGAAAATCCACCTTGATCGGCATCGCCAGTTCGCTGGTCAATGCCAGTTCGGGCACGGTGCGCGTGTTTGGCGAGGAAGTCGCAACAAACCGCTCGGCAGCGATGCGCCTGCTCGGCCTGGTGCCGCAGGAAATCAACTTCAACCTGTTTGAAAAGCCGTTCGATATTCTGGTGAATTACGCCGGGTTTTACGGTGTGCCGCGTGCCGAAGCCGTGCCGCGAGCCGATGAAGAACTCGCCCGGGCACAACTGAGCGAGAAAGCGCACACCATGTCACGCACACTGTCGGGCGGCATGAAACGGCGCCTGATGATCGCGCGCGCAATGATGACGCGGCCGCGGCTATTGATTCTCGATGAACCTACAGCCGGTGTCGATATCGAGATCCGCCGTGGCATGTGGAAGACCCTGCGCGACATCAACGCCGCTGGCACCACGATCATTCTTACCACGCATTATCTGGAGGAAGCGGAAACCTTGTGTCGCAATCTGGCGATCATCGACCACGGTCAGATTGTCGCCGCCGGGCCGATGCGCGAGCTGTTGGCGCGGCTGGACGTGGAAGGCTTCATCTTCGATATCGACGGCGAGGTGCCGGCACAGTTACCACTGGTCGATGGCGTGACCCTGACCTCGGCCAATAGCCACTGCATCGAGGTGGACATGCCGCGTGCGCTCGACCTCAATCGCGTATTCAATGCCTTGGGCGGCGCCGGAATCCGGGTACGTTCGATGCGCAACAAATCCAATCGTCTGGAGGAACTGTTCGTTCACCTCACCGGCAATGGCAAGGGCGGCGCATGAGCAAGCATCCCAATTTGGTGGCGTTGTACACCATCACCCGCCGCGAGGTGCACCGCATCCTGCGCATCTGGGCGCAGACACTGGTGCCGCCAGCGATCACAATGACCCTGTATTTCCTGATTTTCGGCAACCTGATTGGCAGCCGGATCGGCAGCATGGGCGGTTTCACCTACATGGATTTCATCGTGCCCGGCCTGGTGATGATGAGCATCATCCAGAACAGCTACGGCAACATCAGCTCCAGCTTCTTCGGTGCCAAGTTTGGGCGTCATGTGGAAGAATTGCTGGTCGCGCCGATGCCGCCGTGGGTGATCCTGAGCGGCTACGTCGCCGGCGCGGTGCTGCGCGGGCTGATGGTCGGTGCGTTGGTGCTGGTGATTGCGATGTTTTTCACCAAAGTACGTATCCCGCATCCATTGATTACCCTGAGCACGGTGTTGCTCGGCGCCACCATCTTCTCGCTGGCCGGGTTCGTCAATGCGGTCTATGCCAAAAAGTTCGACGACATCGCCATCGTGCCGACCTTCATCCTGACCCCGCTCACCTACCTTGGCGGCGTGTTCTACTCGGTCGATCTGCTGCCCGCGCTCTGGGCAAACGCTTCGCATGCCAACCCGATCCTGTACATGGTCAACGCCTTCCGCTACGGTCTGCTCGGGGTCAGCGATGTGCCACTGGGACTGAGCTACGCGGTGATGATCGGCTTTGTGCTGGCGTTGACCTGGCTCGGCCTGGTGCTGCTCAAGCGCGGCGTGGGTTTGCGTAGTTAAGCGAAACATCGGGGTCCGCAAAGGACGCCAAGAGCGCAAACGGAAAAGCGAAAGAGGGCCTGCCAGGGAAACTCCGAACAAGCCCCGTTGTTTGGCATTGCAAGCGTAGCGAAGCAATCCAGTGCATCGACCCATGCACAATCCCTGGATTGCTGCGTCGCTTCGCCGCACAGGGGAGTGCACGTGGTGCGGGCGCATGGCTGCGCGGGAGCATGGCTGCGCGGGAGCCGCCGCTCTTTGCAATGACAGCTTGATCAGAGTTGCTATATTCAGCGCGAATCGCCAACCGCCGGCAAGCGAAAAAACGCACGCGCAGTCGCTGTTGTATTGGCGGCGGTGAGCGCAACGTCCTCATCGCGATCGCGCGCCAGTTCCTCGGCAATATGAGGCAGATACATCGGCTCGTTGCGGCGGTGTGCCGGTTGCGGCCGCACCGTGCGCGGCAGCAGATAGGGCGCATCGGTTTCGATCATCAGCCGATTGGCCGGAATGTGTCGCACCAGTTCACGCAGATGGCTGCCGCGCCGTTCATCGCACAACCAGCCGGTGATGCCGATGTACCAATCGTGGTCGAGGCACTCGAACAGTTCATCGCGGGTGCCGGTGAAGCAGTGCACCACCGCCGGGCCGACCATGCCGTCAAACCCGCGCATCATCGCGACAAAATCGGCGTGTGCATCGCGCTGGTGCAAAAACAGCGGTTTGCCGGTATCGGCGGCGATCTGCAACTGCCGCTCAAACGCGTGCCGTTGCGCCGGACGCGGCGACAAATCACGGAAATAATCCAGCCCGCATTCGCCGACCGCACACACCCGCGCATCGGCATGCAGCGCGCGCAACTCGGCATCGGCTTCATCCGTGTATTCCAGCGCATGATGCGGATGCACCCCGGCGGTGCAATGCAGCCAGTGCGGATGCGCCTTCGCCAGCGCCAGCGCTTCGTGCGAGCCGGAGCGGCTGGCGCCAGTGACCACCATCTGCACGACACCTGCCGCGCGAGCGCGCGCCAACACGGTATCGCGGTCATGGGCGAAACTTTCGTGGCCCAGATTGGCGCCGATGTCGATCAGTTGCATGTAAAAAGCCAGGGACGGGGACTGTGAAAAGCCGGAGCAACAACGCAGAAGCAAGCGCGGATGTCCGCAAAAGACGCGAAGGACGCAAAGAAAACAAATCCAGATAGGGGCATTCCGTTGCGAACTTTGCGTGCTTTGCGGACCATTTGCGTTCCCCGAGTCGCGAGCTACGGACTGGGGACGCGGCAATTGTAGTGCGCTTACACCGTATCCTTGCACAATGGATTCAGCACAATTCCCGATTCAGAGCCTGCTGCCGCAGGTGCTGGCCAGCCTGGAAGCGCATCCGCGGCTGGTGCTGGAAGCGCCACCGGGTGCCGGAAAAACCACACAAGTGCCGCCCGCCTTGTTGAACGCCGCGTGGTGCGGCGATGGCCGGATCATCATGCTGGAACCGCGGCGCGTGGCGGCGCGGGCGGCCGCCGGCTTCATGGCCAGTGCGCGTGGCGAGGCCGTCGGCGATACGGTGGGCTACCGCATTCGCTTCGACAACAAGGTGAGTGCCGCGACCCGCATCGAAGTGGTCACCGAAGGCATTCTTACTCGCATGATCCAGCACGACCCGACGCTGGACGGCGTGGCGGCGCTGATTTTCGACGAGTTCCACGAGCGCCATCTCGCTGGCGATCTGGGGCTGGCGTTGGCGCTGGATGTGCAGGCGCAATTGCGACCGGACCTGCGCATCGTGGTGATGTCGGCGACGCTGGATGGCGAGCGGCTGGCGGCGTGGCTCGGTGCGCCGCGGCTGAGCAGTGCCGGCCGCAGTTATCCGGTGCAGGTCAGCCACTTCCCGTCGCGCCGCGAAGAGGCTGAGCTTTCGCAGTTGCGACGCTGCATCGAGCAGGCGCTGGCGCAGCATTGCGGCGACCTGCTGGTGTTCCTGCCCGGGCAGCGCGAGATTGCCCAGGCGCAGACGGCGTTGGCGCATCTGGGCGAGCGCGATATCGTGGTGCTGCCGCTGCATGGCGAGCTGGCCATCGATGCGCAAAGTGCCGCTTTGCACAGCGACCCGCAGGGCCGTCGCCGGGTGGTGCTGGCCACCAATGTCGCCGAGTCGTCGGTAACCTTGCCCGGTGTGCGCGTGGTGATCGACAGCGGCCTCGCGCGCGAACCGCGTTACCACCCCAACTCCGGATTTTCGCGGCTGAACACCGTCACTATTTCGCAGGCCTCCGCCGATCAGCGTGCCGGCCGCGCCGGCCGTGTCGCCGAGGGCTGGTGCTATCGTCTGTGGCCGGCGGCACAGCGGCTGGAGCCAGCACGCACACCGGAAATCGCGCAGGTCGAACTGGCGCCGCTGGCGTTGGAACTGGCCGCCTGGGGCAGCGATGCGTTGCGCTTTCCCGATCCGCCACCGGTCGGCGCGATGGCGGCCGGGCGCGATTTGCTGCAACGTCTCGGCGCGCTGGATACCGATGCCCGCATCACCGCGTTTGGACGGCGCGTGCTGGAACTCGGTACCCATCCGCGCCTGGCCGCGATGTTGCATGCCGCGGCCGGTGATGAACGTGCCCTGGCCTGTGACCTCGCCGCATTGGTGGAAGCGCGCGATCCGCTACGCAGCCGCAGCGATGCGCTGGCGGCGCGCTGGCAGGCATTGGCCGCCTTTCGCGGCGGACGGGTACCGGGCGAAGCCAATCGCGGCGCATTGGCCGCCATCGATCAGGCCGCCGCACAGTGGCGTCGCCGCCTGCGCTGCTCGGCCGCGCCGCCGTCGTTCGTGCCGGCACACGCGCTGGGCGATTTGCTCGCACATGCCTACCCCGATCGCATCGCCCACCAGCACGCCAGCGACCCGCGCCGTTACCAGCTCGCCAACGGTCGCAGTGCGCGGCTGTTCGACGACAGCGCGGTATTTGGCGAGCCATGGCTGGTGCTCGTTGAGTTGCGCCACGCGGGCAAGGATGCACTGATCCTGCGCGCCGCGCCGGTGGACGAAGCGAGCCTGCAGCGCGCGTTTCCACAGCGCTTTGTCGAACACGACACGGTGCGTTGGGACACGTCCGCGCGCGCCCTGATCGCACGTCGCGAGCGCCGCTTCGATCGCATCGTGCTCGACAGCCGGCCGGCCGGCCGGCCCGACCCGGCGCAAGCGGCGCAGGCACTGTGCGATGCGGTGGGCGAGCTTGGCCTTGACGCGCTGCCGTGGACCGAGGCGTTGCGACAATGGCGCGAGCGGGTGCGTTGCCTGCGCGAGTGGATGCCAGATCTCGGCCTGCCCGAGCTGTCCGACGAGGCCCTGCTCGCCACGCGCGAGCACTGGCTCAAGCCGGCATTTAGCGGCAAGACCCGGCTCGACGCACTCAGCGAAGCGGCGCTCGGAGAGGCACTCAAGCACGATCTCGACTGGAACCTGCGCCAACGCATCGACGCGCTGGCGCCGCGTCGGATCGCCGTGCCCTCCGGGCAGGAACGCGCCATCGTGTACGCGCATGGCAGCGCGCCGGTGCTGGCGGTGAAATTGCAGGAACTGTTTGGGCTGGCCGACACCCCGCGCATCGCCGATGGCCGCATCGCGCTCACCCTGCATCTGCTCTCGCCCGGTGGCAAACCGCTGCAGATCACCCAGGACCTGTGCAGTTTCTGGCAGCGCACCTATCCGGAGGTAAAAAAGGAAATGAAGGGCCGCTACCCGCGTCACCCGTGGCCCGACGACCCGTGGGCAGCTACACCAACCCACCGCACCAAACCGCGTGGGACGTGATCTTGGCGCGTGCAGTAAATGCGGATGCACGCTAAACTGCACCATTCGCAGCATCAATGCGCCCGTAGCTCAGCTGGGCGAGCCGGGGTTTACGCGAGATGCGTTGAAGCGCATCTCGCGCCGGTGAGCGCCGAGGCACGGAAGCCGAGGCAGGCGTGAAGCACCATGGATGGTTGCACGCTAAAATGTTCCACTCGAAGCAGCAATGCGCCCGTAGCTCAGCTGGATAGAGTATTGCCCTCCGAAGGCAAGGGTCACAGGTTCGAATCCTGTCGGGCGCACCACTTGTTCGTTATTCTGGTGCTTTACGGCAAAGCGCCTACGCGGGCTGCGCCCGTCGGGCGCACCACTTGTTCGTTATTCTGGTGCTTTACGGCAAAGCGCCTACGCGGGCTGCGCCCGTCGGGCGCACCACTTGTTCGTT
>PFJA01000223.1 GCA_002782905.1 Lysobacterales bacterium CG_4_10_14_3_um_filter_64_11 | reverse complement strand
GACCCCACCGCACCCCGAAAACCCCGGTAGCCCGGGTTGAGGCAACGCCGAAACCCGGGACGCCGCCGCCGTTCACCACAAGCTTGCGCAAAATCCCGGGTTACGGCCTGCGGCCTCAACCCGGGCTACCACAACACGCGCAACCGGGCTCCGCCGCACGTCGAAACCCGGGTAACATATCCGCACGCCTTTGCTCACGCCGCGCCGCCATGCCCCCGCTCATCCTCGCGTCCACCTCCGTTTATCGCTGCGAACTGCTGGCGCGGCTGCGGTTGCCGTTCACGGTGGTGCAGCCTGATGTCGACGAAACCACGCTCGCCGGCGAACCGCCAAGCGAGCGCGCGCAACGCCTTGCCAAAGCCAAATCGCAGATCATCGCGCAGCGCCATCCCGATGCCTGGGTGATCGGCTCGGATCAAGTGGCGCAATGCGCCGACGCCATGCTCGACAAACCCGGCAGCAGCGAGCAGGCGCACGCGCAACTGCGCGCCGCATCCGGCCGCGAGTTGCGCTTTCACACCGCGCTGTGCCTCAGCAACGTCAGCAGCACCGCCTGCTGGCAGGTGCTCGACCTCACCCGCGTGCAGTGCCGGGTATTGACCGACGCCGAAATCGGCCGCTATATCACCGCCGACCAGCCGCTGGATTGTGCCGGCAGCTTCAAGGCGGAAGGCCTCGGCATCAGCCTGTTCGATCACATTCGCAGCGATGACCCAACCGCGCTGATCGGCTTGCCGCTGATTGCGTTGTGCCACTTGCTGCGCCAAGCAGGATTCAACGTGCCATGAACCGATTACACGCCGCCGTTTCGCTTGCCGTTGCTGCCTTGCTGTCGCTGCACGCCAACGCGCAAACCCCGCCGATCGGCGCCGAGGTGCTGGCCAATGCACCGGCCGATGCCTGGCGCAGCCCCGACCCGGCACGCACGGTGTATCTCGACCTGCCGGCCGGCCGCGTGGTGATCGAACTGGCCAGCGATTTTGCCCCTGCGCATGCCGCCAACATCAGCACACTGGCGCACAACGGCTACTGGGATGGCCTGAGCATCCTGCGCGCACAGGACAACTACGTGGTGCAATGGGGCGATGCCAACGCCGGCACGGCGCAGGCGCGGCCGCTGGCGCCGGCACGTGGCAAACTGCCGGCTGAGTTCGACCGCAGTGCGGCTGGCCAGCCTTTTACCGCGCTCAGCGATGGTGATATCTACGCACCACAAGTGGGCTGGAGCGATGGCTTCCCGGTTGGCCGCGACCCGGCCAGCGGCCGCATCTGGCTGGCCCACTGTTACGGCATGGTCGGCGCCGGCCGCGATGCCGCCGCCGACAGCAGCAACGGCGCCGAACTGTACGCCGTGATCGGCCATGCCCCGCGCCATCTGGATCGCAACATCACGCTGGTTGGGCGCGTGCTCGACGGCATGCAATGGCTAGCCACCCTGCCGCGCGGCAGTGGCGCGCTGGGTTTCTACGAGCGGCCCGAACAACGCCTCGCCATCACCCACCTGCGCCTGGCCAGTGAGGTGCCTGAAGCCGAACGCAGCGCACTGCAAGTGCTGCGTACCGACAGTGCCAGCTTCACGCAATGGATTGAGGCGCGCCGCAACCGCCATGAGGACTGGTTCATCAGCCCGGTGGGCCATGTCGAATTGTGCAATGTACCGATACCGGTGCGGCCACAGCCTTGAGCCTGATCGACGCCAGCATCCGCTGCGAGCACTGC
>PFJA01000038.1:640-8344 GCA_002782905.1 Lysobacterales bacterium CG_4_10_14_3_um_filter_64_11 | reverse complement strand
AATCAAGGCCATCGGCAATCAACGCCACGCCGACCAGTATCAGGAACGCCAGCGCCAATAGCTTCAATGACGGGTGTGCGTCGATGAAATCGCCGACCGGATTGGACGCGAAAATCATCACCGCCACCGCAATCACGATCGCCGCCACCATCACCGGAATGTAGTTGACCATGCCGACCGCGGTGATCACCGAATCGAGCGAGAACACGATATCGATTACCGCGATCTGCACGATCACCCAACCGAACACCGCCGACGGGCGGGTATCGATATCCTGATCCTCGCTGCGCCCCTCCACCGAATTGTGGATTTCCAGCGTGCCTTTGACCAACAAAAACAGACCCCCGGCGATCAACACCAGGTCGCGCACCGAAATCGCATTGTCCAACACCACAAACAACGCGGTGTCCATGCGCGCCAGGTAGGCCAACGACAGCAACAGCGCAATCCGGGTGAGACAGGCAAAGCTCAGGCCCCATCGCCGTGCCCGCGAACGCTGGCTGGGCGGCAGGCGGCTGACCGCAATCGAGATGAACACCAGATTATCGACACCCAGCACGATTTCGAGCGTGGTCAGCGCGAGCAGGGCCATCCACAGTTCCGAGCTGAGCAGTATGTCCATCGAGCGGAGCGCGCGTCAGGCCGCGAGCAAGCGCGGGCCGACGAGCAAACCCCAACACAGCACCATGTTGACCAGCAACACGAACACCGCCGCCGAGCCCATGTCCTTGGCGCGTCCGGCCAGTTCATGCTGCTCCGGCCCGTAGCGATCGATCAATGCCTCAACGGCGGAATTGAGCAACTCCGCCGCCAGCACCAGCATCGGGCTGCCGATCAGCAGCACCTGCTCAACCGGGGTCTGCCCCAGGTACCAGCCCAGCGGCGCCAATACCAGGAACATCACCACTTCGGTACGGAACGAGGATTCCACCCGCCACGCCGCACGCAGCCCCTGAAACGACCAGATCATCGCCCGCCACTGTTCGCGCGGGCCGCGCGGCCACATCGAATCCTTGTTGTCCGCCATCGCTCAAGCCACCGCTGGCTTGAACGCGAGATCGAGATCCCTGGCCGCTTTGACATCATCGAGACGACGCACCGGTGTGGTGTAAGGCGCCGCCTTCATCCGCGCCGGATCGGCGCCAGCCTGGGCCAGCAACTGCGCCATCACCTCGACGAACGCATCCAGCGTCTCCTTGCTTTCGGTCTCGGTCGGCTCGATCAACAGGCATTCGGGCACCAGCAGCGGAAAATAGTTGGTGGGTGAATGAATGCCGTGGTCGAGCAACGCCTTGGAAAAATCGAGCGCGGTGATGCCGTTGGCTTTCTTCTGCGGCTGCACGGTAACGATGAACTCGTGGCTGGCACGGCGCTGCGGGTAGGCCAGGGTGAAGCCCTTTTCGGCCAGCCGCTTGGCCAGGTAATTGGCATTGAGCGTGGCGTACTCGGCGACCCGCGTCATGCCCGCACGCCCCAACAAGCGGGCATAGACATAGGCGCGGATCAACACGCCCCAGTTTCCACCAAAAGCCGACAGCCGGCCAATCGATTGCGGGCGATCTTTTTTGCACAGCAGACCAAAGCGGCCATCGGCATGCCGCTCAATCAGCGGGATCGGCAAGAACGGGCGCAGGCGTTCGCTGACGCCCACCGCGCCGGCCCCCGGGCCACCACCGCCATGCGGCGTGGAAAACGTTTTGTGCAGGTTCATGTGGATGGCGTCGAAACCCATATCGCCGGGACGCACCTTGCCCAGAATCGCGTTGAGGTTGGCGCCGTCGTAATACAACAAGCCGCCGGCGGCATGCACCAGACCGGCAATTTCGACGATGCGACGCTCGAACACACCGATCGTGCTGGGATTGGTCAGCATGATACCGGCCGTGTTCGGGCCAAGCACCTGCTTGAGCGCATCGATATCCACATCGCCATTGGCGAGCGTGGGGACCTCGCGCACGGTACAGCCGCACATGGTGGCCGAAGCCGGATTGGTGCCGTGCGCCGCGTCCGGCACGATGATCTCGCTACGCTCCCGGTCGTTGCGGCTGCGGTGATAGGCCATGATCATGGCGACCCCGGCAAACTCGCCCTGCGCGCCAGCCATGGGTGCCAGCGACACGCCACCCTTCATGCCGGTCACCTCGGCGAGGATTTCCTGCAATTCGTACATGCACTGCAAGAACCCCTGGCTGAGCGACTCGGGGGCATAGGGATGGCGCTCGGCAAACCCCGGCAACAACGCCACCGAATGGCAAACGCGCGGGTTGTATTTCATCGTGCACGAACCCAACGGATAAAAGTTGGTATCGATCGACAAGTTCTTGCGGCTCAGATTGGTGTAATGGCGCACCACCTGCAACTCGGAAACCTCCGGCAAGCCGATCGGCGTATCGCGCAGGGCGCTTTGCGGCAAATCGGAGGGTACCGCTACCGCCGCCGGAAACTGCGCCGTGGCCGCACGACCGGGTTGCGATTGCTCAAAGATCAACATGGCTTGGATCCCGCGTGAAAGTCGGTAACGATAACCCGTAATTTTGCCATATCTGCCGACTCCCCGCTCGAACAGCCGCTGCGCCGCTCGCTCGGTCACCAACAGCAGTACCCCATTGCGCGCCGCGACATGTCGGTCGCTTCGCCCAGTCGCCCGCAGCCTGCTCCTGCGAGGATGCCTTGAGGCGCCATTGTGGGGCGCGCCGCGCGCGCGAAGCGTGCGAAAGTTGTTCGCCGGCAGGCCGGCTCCCACAGAAGCGCTGGCATGCGCCGGCAAGCAACACAGTTGCTCCCACGCGTGAGAGCAACCATTTTTTGCAGGAGCCCATCCCGTGGGCAACCGTTGCTGCCGATACGCACAGCAGCAGCACGCTCAAATCTACCGCCGTAACGCGCGCAAGCAAAAGCATGCTGCGGTCGGTTCAAGGATTTGCGTAAACGGCCGTGCCACGGCTGCCATCGGGCTTGATCCAGGCACGGTACATGCCCGCAGTGTTGAATGGCATGGCGATGTTGCCTTGCCCATCGATCGCAATCACGCCACCATCACCGCCCATCGCGGGCAAGCGTTGCAGCACCACGCTCTCGGCCGCCGCTGTCAGCGTATCGCCGCGATAGGCCATGCGTGCGCAAATGTCGGCCGCCACATGCAGACGAATGAAGAACTCGCCCCAGCCGGTTGCCGAAACGCCACAGCCGGCATCGGCCCAGGTGCCGGCGCCGATGATCGGCGCATCGCCAACCCGCCCCCAACGCTTGTTGGTCATGCCGCCGGTGGAGGTGGCGGCCGCAATATGGCCGTTGCTGTCGAGGGCTACCGCACCCACGGTGCCGAAGTAATAGCTGCGCGGCAGCGCGACCTGCGCGCTGGCGCGCGCCTTGGCGTCCTGCAACTGTTGCCAACGTTCTTCGGTACGAAACCAGGCGGGCTCAACCAAGGCCATGCCGATGGCGCTGGCAAACGCTTCGGCACCGTCGCCCACCAGCATCACGTGCGGGCTTTGCTCCATCACCGCACGCGCCAGCAGCACCGGGTTGCGCACCCGATGCACCCCGGCCACGGCACCCGCACGTTGTGTGCTGCCGTCCATGATGGCGCTGTCCAGCTCATTGACGCCTTCGGCATTGAACACCGCGCCCTTGCCGGCATTGAAGTACGGAGAGTCTTCCAGCACCACCACCACGGCGGCAACCGCATCGAGCGCCGGGCCGCCAGCAGCGAGTACGGCATGGCCGGCATCGAGCGCACGATCGAGCGCGGCGCGAATAGCCTGCTCACGCTCCGCCGTCAACGCGTCGCGGTTGATGGTGCCAGCACCACCGTGGATCACCAGCGCGGTCGGGGTGGCGGCGCAAACCGGCAACGCCATGGTCAGCGCACACAGGGCGGCGCAAAAAACGCGTTTGTTCATCACACCCACTCCCTCCGTGTGTCGAGTGTTGCATCGTAACGCGCCCCATTGGCGAGTGCTTGCCGCACCATGGCTATCTGGCTATCCACGCCACTGCCGGCGGTCACGGCCGCACGCCAGCGCTCACCGCACAGGCGCTGCGCAGGCGCAGCAACGTGGCACTGATCGCCTCGCTCACCCAGTGCGGTTGATCCCAGATCAGGAAGTGCCCTTGCTCCGGCACCTCCACCACCTGCAACTGCGCTGCCGCCACCACCGTGCGCGCATAGTGCGCATTGCGCGGCGAAACCAGGCGATCGGTGAGACCCTGAATGTAGGTCACCGGAATATCCAGTTGCGCCCAGGCTGGTTCCATCGCCAGCAGATCGTCGTGCAAGGGCATGATCTCGGTATTGGCCTGTGCCAGCGGCTTGGGCGTCAGCCAGCGCACCGGCGGCAGCGATGCCAGGGTGTTGTACCAGCGTGGCCGCCCCAACTCCGGGTCGATCGAGCCGGCGATGATCACCACGCCGCGCACCCACTGCGGGTAATCCATGGCCAGGCGCGCCACCAGCGAACCACCCAACGAATGCCCGACCAGCACCATGCCACAACCGTCACTTTGCGCAGCGAGTGTTTGCAGAAACGGTGCAAGCCGTTGTGACTGCATGGCCAAGGTGACGCGGCGCGCTACCGGCACCGGGCTCGACTCACCCCAGCCGGGACGATCCAGCGACACCAGATACGCCTGCGCCTGCAACTCCGGCGCGGCGAGAAAATGCACGAAATCGCTCCACCGCCCGGGCGTGCCGTGGACGAACACGACCAGCGGCTGGCCCGGCTCACCGACGCTGACATAGGCCAACGTGGTGGCATCACGTTGAAACTGCTGATGCCTCACCTTGGCATCGCCGCGATGATGTTCAGCAAGGTAGGCATCGGCCTGATTGCCGGGATTTTGCTCGACGCTGACCACGGCGCAACCGGCAAACAGCAGCAACAGCAACGCAATCCGCCAACGCATCGGAAACGCTGTCAGCATACGACGCGCACGCATTGCCAGCGCCTCAACGGGTCTGCGCGTAACGTTCCACCGCCGCCCACACCCGCAGCAGATTGCCGCCGGCGATCTGGGCAATCTGCGCATCGCTGTAGCCGCGAGCCAGCAGTTCAGCGATCAGATTGGGGTACTGCGATACATCCTTGAGGTCGCTCGGCAGCGAGTCGCCGACGCCGTCAAAATCCGAACCCAGCCCGACATGATCGATACCAACCCGCTTGACGATGTAATCGATGTGATCGGCAACCGTTGCGGCGCTGGCGTAGGGGTATGGATGCGCCTGGCGATAGGTGACGTCGAACGCCTCGGCGTCGGGGCCATCATCGGCAACACCGGCGGCTTGCTGCGCCGCCTTCTCGGCATCGCGCCACGCATTGGCGGCCTGGCTGACAAAGCCCGAACCAAAGGTCACCTGGATAACGCCACCCTTGGCACTGATTGCATCGATCAGTGCATCGCTGAGGTTGCGCTCCCAGCCCGGGGTGAAATGGCGCACCGAGGAATGCGATGCGATCACCGGCACCTTGCTGGTCGCCACCACCGAGCGTACCGCGTCGTCGGACAGATGCGACACATCGACCATTACCCCGAGGCGGTTCATTTCGGCCACCACTTCAGCACCAAAGGCACTCAGACCATCGGCGCGTCGGTGTTCAAGATCATAGGACGAATCGGCCAGACGATTGGCCATGGCATGCGCCAGCGTGATGTAGCGCACCCCGCGCGCATGAAAGTGGCGCAAACCGTCCAGGCTGTCGCCGATTGCCGCGCCGTTTTCCATGCCCAATGCCAGTGCCAGCTTGCCGTCGGCCTTGGCCGCCCTGGCCTGCTCGGGGTTGCGCACGATGACGAAATTGGCCGGGTTACGGCCAACCATCGCCTCGACCGCGTCAATCAGCGTGTCGGCCACCGCCCGATTGCCACCACTGGCATCCAGACTGGATGGCGTGTAAATCGACATGAACGCCAGATCCAGGCCGCCAGCACGCGCCTTGACCACGTCGAACTCACGATCCGGCGTCGCCGTGCCCAGATCGCGCCAACCGTCCTCTTGCAGACGATACGGTGCATCGATATGGGTATCCGCCAGCAATACCTGCTTGGCCAGCGTTGCCGCACGTTGTGTGGCCGCTGCGGTGTCTGGCGCTGCGAGGGCATTGCTCGAAAGCAGTACGGCCGACAGCAGCATCACCTCACAATATCTGCGCACGAAGTTCTCCAGGAGCGAAAGATGGGTGAACCGCAGAACCGCTGATCCGCCCGACCAAAGCACGATACCCGTCACTGCGGCTGAATGGTAGCAACCACCACCGCCAGACTGTACTCAGGTGCTGGCGGGCGCCTTCATCTGCGCGTGCTTGCGCACGATCAGCATGGCGATCTCCAGCGATTGCTCGTAGTTCAGGCGCGGATCGACGCTGCTGCGGTAGGCGCGTTCGAGATCGATTTCGCGCAGCTCGCGCGCGCCACCCAGGCACTCGGTCACGTCTTCGCCAGTCAGCTCCAGATGCACCCCGCCCAGATGCGTTCCTGCGGCCGCGTGCAGGTCGAACGCCAGGTCCACTTCGGCGCGAATGTTGTCAAAGCGCCGGGTCTTGTAGCCGTTGCTGGTGCTCTCGGTGTTGCCGTGCATCGGGTCGGAAATCCACAGCACCCGCCGGCCCTCGCGGCGCACAGCCTCCAGCAACGGCGGCAGCGCGGCGGAAATTTGGCTTGCGCCCATGCGATGGATCAAGGTCAGGCGCCCGGGTTCATCATCGGGGTTGAGCGCATCGATCAATGGCAGCAAGCGCTCGGCGGTTACCGACGGGCCGATTTTTACCGCAATGGGATTGCGCACGCCGCGCAAATATTCCACATGCGCGCCACCCAGTGCAGCCGTGCGCATGCCGATCCACGGGAAATGCGTGGACATGTTGAACCAGCCCCATTGCCGCGGCACCTCACGCGTCAATGCCTCTTCGTACGGTAGCAGCAACGCTTCGTGCGAGGTGTAGAAATCCACACGCTTGAGGTTGTGCACCGACTCGCCGGACAGTGTTTCCATGAAGTGCACCGCATCGCCGATCGCGCCGACCATGCGCTGATACTCGCCCGCCAACGGCGAGCTGCCGACCCAGCCCAAGTCCCAATATTCGGGGTGATGCAGGTCGGCGAATCCGCCGTCGATCAACGAGCGCACGAAGTTCATGGTCATCGCCGAGCGCGCATGACCGCGGATCATCCGGCGCGGGTCGGGAATCCGCGCTGCCGCGGTGAACTCGGGTGCATTGATGAAGTCGCCACGGTAGGTCGGCAAGGTAACGCCGTCCACTGTCTCGCTGTCGGCGGAGCGTGGCTTGGCGTACTGGCCAGCGAAACGACCCACCCGCAGCACCGGCAAGCGCATGCCATGCACCAGCACCAGGCTCATTTGCAGCAGCACTTTCAGACGATTGGAAATGATCGTGGATTCGCAATCGGCGAAACTCTCGGCACAATCGCCACCCTGCAACAAAAACCGGCGGCCTTCCTGTGCCTCGGCAATCTTCTGCTTGAGTGCCAGAATCTCCCACGAGGTCACCAGCGGCGGCATTCGACGCAGCTCGGCCAAGGTGGCGGCCAGCGCGTCGGCATCCGGATAGGTCGGCATTTGCAGACCGACGCGGCTACGCCACGTGTCGGGGCTCCAATCCCTGGCGAGTGAAACAGGCTTAAGCAAGCGTTCTTGTGCGGTCATGGTGGTGGTCGTGTTTGTGCGTTGCATCATTGCATGATGCCACA
>PFJA01000038.1:0-619 GCA_002782905.1 Lysobacterales bacterium CG_4_10_14_3_um_filter_64_11 | reverse complement strand
GCCTTTGGCCTCAACGCCGCCGAAAGGCCGCCCAGAATGCGCCCAAACCGAGGAACAGGTACCACAGCAAGGTCCAGCCGGGCATCGACAAGCCGAGCAAGCGCCAATCGACCTTGGCGCACTCGCCCGAGCCGGTGAACACGTCACGCACCACATCGGCGAGCGGGAATACTTCGATCATGTAGGCAAGGCCCGGGCCGCATGCCGGCACCAGCTCGGGCGGCAATGACTGCAACCACAGGTGCCGCGCCGACACGCCAGCGCCGAGCGTCGCCAACGCCAGCATGAGCGCGCCATAGCCACGGCGGCCGCCGCGCGAGCGCGGTGCGTGCAGCGCACCGATGACAAAGCACACCGCCATGGCCAGAAATACGACGCGTTGAATGATGCACAGCGGACACGGATCAAGCAGCAGGCTGCGCTGCGAATACACCGCAAATGCCAGCAGCGACGAGCAGGCGAGCGCGCCGAACACGAACTGCGCGCGAAAACTCCAGGCAAAAGGATTGACAGGCATTGTGCGTTCCGTCGAGGTCATCGCCGAAATGATCGCACACGAATCGCGTCGCTTCCAACGCGGGATGAGCCTGAATGCCCTGCCGTGCATCCCGACTGCGAC